>NZ_AUFD01000027.1:0-55694 GCF_000426325.1 Streptomyces sp. CNS606 | reverse complement strand
CGGCCCGTAAATCATGGGTTTCCGGGTCGTCGGCCCGGACCGCAGCCCACGCCCCCGACCCGCACCCACACACACCAGCCACCGCCCCGCGCCCACACCGAGCCCCAACACCCCCACCCCCGTCACCCCCGCCGAGAAGCGGCGGAAACCGGGGCCGCCGTCGTGGCCCGCACCTCACCCCCCACGTCGACAGCCACCGACAATGCGTGGCCCGCCACGGACAACCCCTCGGCCCGCAGCGGACGCCAGCACTCCGCGACGGAGTCCGCCACCCGGAGCGTGCCGCCCGGGACGTCGGCCTCCAGCCCGAGCAGTGCCCGCAGCAGGTGGACGGAGGAGGCGGCCGCCCACGCCTGGGGCCGGCAGGCCGCCGGGTACGGGGCGGGCCCCGTGTCGACTCCGCTGCCGTGTCCGGCGAACAGTTCGGGCAGGCGGGCGTCGAACGTCTCGGACGCCGCGAGCAGGCCGCGTACCAGGGAGTCGGCCTCGTCGGGGAAGCCGGCCCGCGTGAGGCCGTGTACGGCGATGGCCGTGTCGTGGGGCCAGACGCTGCCGATGTGGTAGCCGAGCGGGTTGAAGCCGGTGGCGCCGGTCTCCAGGGTGCGCAGGCCGAAGCCGCAGTCCAGTTCGGGGGAGGCGAGGCGGCGGGCGAGCAGCCCGCTCTCCTCGTTCGTGAGCAGTCCGGTGCCCAGCAGGTGCCCGTGGCTGGAGGTGTCCGTGTCGAGGGGGCGCTTCTGTCCGTCGAGCGCCGCCGCGCAGTAGGGGCCGCGCGCGTCGTCGAGCCAGAAGCGGTCGCGGAAGCGGTCGCGGAGCCGGGCCGCCCACTCCTCCCAGCGGTCCGCCGCCGGCCGTCCGAACGCCCGTAGCAGTGCCGCGCCGCCCACCGCGGCTTCGTGCGCGTAGGCCTGGACCTCGCTCAGGGCGACCGGGGCGACGGCCAGGCGTCCGCTGCGCCAGCGCATCGAGTCGCCGGAGTCCTTCCAGCCCTGGTTGGCCAGGCCCTTGCCGGTGCTGTCGACGTATTCCAGCAGGCCGTCGCCGTCGGCGTCGCCGTGTTCGGCCATCCAGGCCAGGACGCGTTCGGCGTGCGGGAGGAGGGCTTCCACCTCGGTCTCGGCGAGGCCCCAGCGCCACGCGTCGTGCAGCAGGGCGACCCAGAGGGGGCCGGCGTCGACCGTGCCGTAGTAGAGCGGGGGGAGGGTGGTGCCCTCGTCCAGCAGCTGCGACGTGCGGCGGACTTCGTGCAGGATCTTGCCGGGCTGTTCCTCGGTGGCCGGGATGTCGCGGGTGCCCTGGCGGCGGGCGAGTGTGCGGAGCGTGCCGGCCGCCAGGTCGGTGCCGAGCGGCAGCAGCATGCGGGCGGCCCACAGGGCGTCGCGGCCGAAGAGGGTGAGGAACCAGGGCGCGCCGGCGGCGAGGAAGGTGTCCTGCGGGTGTTCGGGGTCGGTGAGCAGGAGGCCGGCGAGGTCGTCGAGGGAGCGGTCGAGGAGGCGGGGGAAGCGGTGGTCCGGAACGCGCAGCCGCGGCCGGCTCCACGGGACCCGGCGGGTGGGTGCCGGGGCGAACGGGAAGCCGTCGCGGTCGACGGCCGCGCAGTCGAGGTCCACGCGGGCACGGCCGCCCGGCGGCAGCGTCAGCCGGTAGTGCGCGCGGACGGCGGTGCCGCCCTCGTGGTCGACGGAGTCGGGGGCGGGGGTGGAGGTGAGGCGGGACTCCCACTCCTGCCAGTGCCAGTGCAGTGCGCCGTCGGCGCGGCGCACGCCGGGGGGCGCGCCCCGACGGCCGGCCTTCACGTCGTCCATGGAGGCGAAGTCGGCGTCGAGGGAGAGGGCCAGGGGCACGGTGACGTCGAGGGGGCCGGCGTTGTGGAACTCGAACGACTCGCGCAGTCCGTCGGCGTGGACGGTGCGGGTGTGGCGGAGCGTCACGGCCGGGTCGGCGGTCTGCTCGCCGACGCCGCGCAGCACGGTGCGGAAGGCGGCCGTGGAGGCGTCGGAGTGTCCCGTGCGCACGGGGGCCAGGGGCACGCCTTCGACGTCGGCTACCAGGCGGGAGAGGAAGCGGCGGTCGCCGCGGAAGAAGCCGTCCGCGCCGGAGCGCATGGCGCCGGCGGGCCGGGAGAGCGCCACGGCGGGCGCGGCCAGCACCACGCAGGCGTCGTGCAGGAAGGGCTGCAGTCCTGACGCGGTGCCGGAACCCGTGGGCGCCTGACTCTTGACAGTGGTGTCCATCGGCGGCCAATCTCTTCGCTCATTGGATCGATCAAACCGCCCTGACGATATTTCCCCGTCCACGTATGGGGGAAGAGGTTTGATCGATCCAATTCAGACCACCGAGGAGGCCGGGCATGCCGAGGGACGACGTGAAGGGCGACGGGGGACCCGTCACGATGGCCACCGTCGCGGCACGGGCGGGTGTCAGCCGGCAGACCGTCTCCAACGCGATCAACACCCCCGAGCTGCTGCGCCCGGAGACCCTGGCGCGCGTCAACGCCACCATCCGCGAGCTGGGTTACCGCCCGCACCGGGCGGCGCGTTCGCTGCGCACCCGGTCGAGCCGGCTCATCGGGTACGCCGTGCGGCCGGTGGCCGCCGCCGTGCCGACCCCGGTGCTGGACCGCTTCCTGCACGCCCTCACCGAAAGCCTCGACGACGCCGGCTACCGGGTGCTGCTCTTCCCCTCGCCCGGCGGCGAGGAGGAGACCGGCACCTACGCCGAACTGCTCCGCGAGGACTCGGTCGACGCCTTCGTGCTGACCAACACCGTGGTCGGCGACCGGCGGCAGAGCTGGCTGCACGAACGCGGAGTCCCGTTCGTCGCGTTCGGCCGGGCCTGGGGCACCCGGGACGCCGGGGACTGGGTGGACGTCGACGGTGCGCACGGCACGACCGCGGCCGTCGACCATCTCGTCGCGCGGGGGCACCGGCACATCGCGTTCCTCGGCTGGCCCGAGGGCTCGGGTGTCGGCGACGACCGCGCGCGGGGCTGGCGCGAGGCCCTGGAGCGGCACGGACTGACGTCGGAGGGCCTGCGCGCCCGGGCGGACGGTTCGATCGAGGCCGCGACCGACGCGGCGCACCGGCTGCTGGACGACACCCCGGCCACGGCCGTCGTCGCCGCCAGCGACTCGCTGGCCATGGGCTGTTACCGCGCGCTGGACGTACGCGGCGAACCGCCCGCCCGGCTGGCCGTCGTCGGCTTCGACGACGCCCCTTTCGCCCCACTGCTGCGGCCCTCCCTGACCACCCTGCGGCAGCCGCTGGAGTTCCTCGGCCGCGAGTGCGTACGGCTCCTGCTGCAGCGCATCGGCGAACCCGACGCCCCCGACCGGCACGCGCTGGTCGCGCCCGAACTGGTCGTGCGCGACAGCTCACCGGCGCCTCCCACCGCCTGAACCGCCCACCCCCTTGTGACGGAGGAAGACCCATGCGACCCCCGATACGCACCGCCGCACTGCTCACCTGTGCCGCGCTCGTCCTCTCCGGCTGCGGATCGCAGTTCGGCAGCAACGAGAAGACCGAACAGGACGACTCGGCCCGGCAGAAGCTGGCGATGATGATCGCCGCCTCCACCGACGCCGAGGCCGACTCCCTCAAGAAGGCCGTCGCCCGCTGGGAGAAGAAGACCGGCCACCGGGTCAGGGTCCAGGTGGCGCAGGATCTCAACCAGCAGCTCGGGCAGGCCCTCGCGGGCGGCGAGCCGCCGGACGTCTTCTACGTCACCTCCGACCAGTTCGCCAACTACGCCGAGGGCGGCTCGCTGTACGCCTACGGCGACCAGGTGGAGGCGGACGGTTTCGTCGAGGGACTGCGCGCCTCGTTCAGCGACGAGGACGAGCTGGTGTGCGTGCCCAAGGACTCCTCCACGCTCGCCCTCGCCATCAACGACGACCTGTGGAAGAAGGCGGGGCTCACCGACGACGACGTCCCCACCGACTGGCAGGAACTGGAGGACGTCGCCGGGAAGCTGACCAAGGGCGACGTCACCGGCCTCGTCTTCGACCCGACCTACAACCGGGTCGGCGCCTTCATGCGGCAGAGCGGCGGCTGGATCACCGGCGACGGGCAGCAGAAGATGGCCGCCGACACCCCGGAGAACCTGCGCGCCCTGACCTACGTCAAGGACATGCTGCGCAGCGGCTCGCTGAAGTACTCCAAGCAGGTCGACTCCGGCTGGGGCGGCGAGGCGTTCGGCAAGGAGCGCGCGGCCATGACCATCGAGGGCAACTGGCTGACCGGCGCGCTGCGCAACGACTACCCGGACCTGGACTACCGGACGGTCGAGCTGCCCGGGGGCCCGGAGGGCAAGGGCACGCTCTCCTTCAGCACCTGCTGGGGCGTCGCCAAGAAGAGCGCCCACCACGAGGCAGCCGTCGAGCTGGTGGAGGCGCTGACCGCCCCGGACCAGCAGATGACGTTCGCCGAGGCGTTCGGCGTGATGCCCTCGCGCACCGAGGCGCTGGGGGAGTACGGGACGGCGTTCCCGGAGAGCGCCGCGTTCGTCGCGGGCACCGAGTACGCCGAAGGGCCGGTGACGCTGCCGGGGTTCGCCAAGGTGCTCCAGCAGTTCGACACCGACCTGGCCGGCCTGCGCACCGGCGATCCGGAGAAGATCCTCGCCGAGCTGCAGCGCAACGGTGAGCAGGCGCTGGCCGACCGATGAGCGCGCTCACCACACCGTCGGCCCGCCGTTCCGGCCCGCTCCCCGGGGGGCGGAACGGCGGCCGCCGCGGCCGCGAGGGCCTGTGGGGCTGGCTGTTCGTCACCCCGGCCGTCACCGTGCTGGGTCTCTTCCTGCTGGCGCCGATCCTGATGGCGCTGTGGGTGAGCCTCCTCGACTGGGACGGGCAGTCCAACCCCTTCACCGGCACGGAGAACTTCGTCGGCCTGGACAACTACGCCGACCTGCTGACCCGGGACGGCCTGGACCGCGAACAGCTGATGACGTCCCTGCGCAACAACTTCTTCTACGTCCTGCTGGTCGTCCCGCTCCAGACGGTGGTCTCGCTGTGCCTCGCCCTCGCGGTCAACCAGCGTGTGCTGAAGGCGAAGAGCGCCTACCGGACGGCCTTCTACTTCCCGTCGGTGACCAGCTCCATCGCCATCTCCACCATCTTCCTGTTCCTCTTCCAGGGCAGCGGTGCGGTCAACACCGTGCTGTCCCACGTCGGTGTGGACGGACCGAACTGGTTCACCGACGCCCGGGGCCTCACCTGGGTCGTCCTGGACGGCCTCGGCCTCGTCGACGCCGCCCGCCCGCCGCAGGCGCTGGCCGGCAACGAGGTGCTGGGGCTGAGCTGGTGGGACTGGCTGGCCGGGCCCTCGGTCGCGATGACCACCATCATCCTGCTCGCCGTCTGGACCACCTCCGGCACTTTCATGCTGATCTTCCTGGCTGCCCTCCAGGACGTTCCCGCCGAGCTGGAGGAGGCCGCCCGCATCGACGGCTGCGGCCGCTGGGGCGTCTTCCGGCACGTCACCCTGCCCGCCCTGCGGCCGGTGACCTTCCTCGTCCTCACCCTCGGACTGATCGCCACCTGGCAGGTCTTCGACCAGGTGTACGTGATGAGCCAGGGCGCCCCCGCCAACACCACCCTCACCCCCGCCTACCTCTCCTACACCGAGGGCTTCGACAACGCGCAGTACGGCAAGGGCGCCGCCATCGCCTTCCTGCTGCTCGCGATCATCCTGGTCTTCACCGCCCTCCAGCGGTACGTGCTGCGCGACCGGGACGCGGAAGGGACGACACGGAAGCAGAGGAGCCGCACCCGGTGAGCACCGACACCCCCACCCGCGCCCGTACGCGCCCGGCGGCCGCCCCCCGTCGCCGCCCCGTCGCCCGCGGCGCCTCCGGACGGCCGCTGCGCCTGGCCGGCTACCTGCTGATCACCCTGGGCGCGCTGCTGTACGTCTTCCCCTTCGCGGTCCAGGTCGCGACGTCCTTCAAGACCACCCCGGAGGCCGCGGCCGACCCGCTGTCCCTGATCCCCGGCGCCGCGACCCTGGACGCGTACCGGCGGCTGTTCGGGCTGGGCGGCGTCGACGGGGTGCCGTTCCTGCGCTGGCTCGGCAACTCGGTGGTCGTCACCCTGCTCGTCACGGCCGGCCGGGTGCTGTTCGACTCCGCGGCCGGATACGCCCTCGCCCGGCTCGACTTCCGCGGCCGCTCGCTGCTCTTCGCCGCGCTGCTGTCGGTGATGGCGGTGCCCGGCGTCGTCCTGCTCATCCCGAAGTTCCTGGTGTTCAACACGCTGGGCATCTTCGACAGCTACCTCGCCATGATCGTGCCGTTGATGGCCGACGCGGCCGGGATCTTCATCATGAAGCAGTTCTTCACGTCCATCCCGCGCGAGATCGAGGACGCGGCCCGGATCGACGGCGCGGGCGTCGTCCGCACCTTCTGGTCCGTCGTGCTGCCCATGGCCCGCCCGGCGCTCATCACGCTGACCATCCTGTCCTTCCAGGGCTCCTGGAACGAGTTCACCCACTTCCTCGCCGCCGCCCAGTCCCCCGAGTACGAGACCCTCACCACCGGCCTCGCACGCTTCGTCGCGGGCGGACTGGGACAGGGCACGCAGTACCCGCTCAAGCTCGCCGCGGCGCTGCTGTCCACGATTCCGGTGGCCCTGCTCTTCCTCTTCTTCCAGCGGCACTTCATCCGTGGCGCCAACGCCGGAGCCGTCAAGCAGTGAGCCCGGCGGCGCCCGTCGGTCTCCTCCGGTTGCCGGTGGCGGCTCAGGTGCCAGGCTGAGAGGAGGGGCCCTCGGCCAAGGAGGAGCCATGACCACCGGAGGAACCAGGGGAGCGGCCGCCGCCCCCGTCGACGACCGGGCGACGAAGGCGGCGCACCGCGAGATGTGGGCCCTGGGCGACTACCCGAAGATCGTTCGCACCGTCATCCACGAGTTCGGCCCGCGCCTGGTCCGCGCCTGCGGGATCGGGCCCGGCATGCGCGTGCTCGACGTCGCCGCCGGCACGGGCAACGTGGCGCTCCGGGCCGCCGAGGCCGGCGCCGACGTCGTCGCGTCCGACCTCACTCCCGCACTGCTGGCGGCCGGCCGGCAGGACGCCGAGGCCCGCGGCCTCACGCTGGAGTGGCGGGAGGCCGACGCGGAGGCGCTGCCCTTCGAGGACGGCGCGTTCGACGTGGTCACCTCGGCGGTCGGCGCCATGTTCGCGCCCCACCACGAGGCCGCCGCCGGCGAGATGCTGCGCGTGTGCCGCCCCGACGGCGTCCTCGGGATGATCAACTGGACGCCCGAGGGCACCATCGGCCGCTTCTTCCGCACCCTCGGCGCGTACGCGCCGCCGCCCCCGCCGGACGCCGAATCGCCGCTGCTCTGGGGCACCGAGGAGCACGTACGCCGGATGCTCGGCGGCCGGGCGCGTGCGGTGGAGACGACGCGCGAGGTGATCACCAGCGGTCCGTTCGAGGACCCGGAGGCGATGTGCGCGTTCTACAAGGAGAACTTCGGACCGGTGATCAACGTCTACCGCAGTCTCGCCGACGACCCGGCGCGCACTGCCGAACTTGACCGCGACTACCTGGAGTACGCCCGGAGCACCAACCGCGGCCGCCCCGGCGAACCGGCCCGCTACGAATTGGAGTACCTGCTGGTCGTGGCCCGCAGGGCGGGCTGAGCGGACGCGCCCCGGCCGCCGCGCGGCTCAGCTCAGGCCCGCGGAACGCGCCCGCTCCACGGCCGGGCCGATCACCGCCGCCAGCGTCTCCACCTCGTCCTTCGTCGAGGTGTGGCCCAGCGAGAAGCGCAGCGTGCCGCGTGCGAGGTCCGGTGCGGCCCCCGCCGCCAGCAGCACGTGACTGGGCTGCGCGATGCCCGCCGTGCACGCCGACCCCGTCGAGCAGGCGATGCCCTGGGCGTCCAGGAGGAGCAGCAGGGAGTCGCCCTCGCAGCCCGGGAAGGAGAAGTGCGCGTTCGCCGGAAGCCGCCCGGCGGGGTCGGGGTCGCCGTTCAGCACCGCGTCCGGCACGGCCTCGGCCACCGCCGCCACCAGCAGGTCCCGCAGCGCGCCGACGTCCCGGGCGAAGTCCGCGGTACGGGCGGTGGCCAGTTCGGCGGCCGTGCCCAGGGCGGCGATCGCCGGCACGTCCAGCGTGCCGGACCGCACGTCCCGCTCCTGCCCCCCGCCGTGCAGCAGCGGCACCGGCGCGTACTCCCGCCCCAGCAGCAGCGCCCCCACTCCGTAGGGGCCGCCGATCTTGTGACCGGTCATGGTCAGCGCGGCGACACCGGATCCGGTGAAGTCGACCGGTACCTGCCCCACCGCCTGCACCGCGTCGGAGTGCAGCGGGACGTCGAACTCGGCGCAGACGGCAGCCAGTTCGGTCACCGGCTGGAGCGTCCCGATCTCGTTGTTCGCCCACATCGCCGTCGCCAGGGCGACATCGGACGGATCGCGGGCGATCGCCTCGCGCAGCGCCTCGGGGTGCACCCGGCCCAGCGAGTCGACCGGCAGCCACTCCACCACCGCGCCCTCGTGGTCGGCCAGCCAGTGCACCGCGTCGAGCACCGCGTGGTGCTCGACCGGGCTCGCCAGCACCCGCGTACGCGCCGCGTCCGCCGCCCGGCGGGCCCAGTACAGGCCCTTCACGGCCAGATTGTCCGACTCGGTACCGCCCGCGGTGAACACCACCTCGCTGGGGCGTGCGCCGAGCGCGGCGGCCACGGTCTCCCGCGCCTCCTCGACGGTGCGGCGCGCCAGCCTTCCGGCGGCGTGCAGCGAGGAGGCGTTGCCGGTCACCGGGAGGTGGTCGGTCATCGTCCGGACCGCCTCCGCGTACATCGGAGTGGTGGCGGCGTGATCGAAGTAGGCGGAGTCAGCCATGATGCCCCCGATTCTACGAGCCACCGGGGGCGTGCCTCCGGCCCCCGGCGGCGGAAGAGTCCGCCACGGGGGCCGGAAGCCGGCAGGAGTGCCCTGTCAGCGCTGGTTCTCGGCCTCGAACATCCAGCGGTGCTTCTCGAGGTCACCGGTGAGCTGGATGAAGATGTCCTCGGTGACCGGGTCCACCTTGCCGACCGCCGTCATCCGCGTGCGCGCCCTGGTGATCACGGCGTAGAGGGCGTCGGCCATCGTCCGTACCGCGTCGGAGTCCTGGAGCCAGCCCTCCTTGACCGTGTCGATGGCGGTGCCCGAGGCGACCGTGGAGGAACGTCCGTCGGGCGCGACGCCGAGCGCGGACGCACGTTCGGCGACGGTGTCGGTGTACTCGCGGGCGTCCGTGACGACCTCGTCGAGCTGGAGGTGGATGGAGCGGAAGCGCGGGCCGACCACGTTCCAGTGGATCTGCTTGGCCACGAGAGAGAGGTCCACCAGGTCGGTGAGGGCACCCTGCAGCGCCTCGCCGACGACCTTGAGGTCTCCCTCCGGGAGCGTGCTCTTGACTGCGTACGACACGATGGTTCACTTTCTCTCGAACTGCACCCTTGGGTCTCTTTCGTCCCCCGGGTGCCCCGGGCGCCGCAGGCCGACACACCAGGGATTCGAAGGCATGGATCCACCCCGCACTGGACAGGGATCGCCTTGGGGCTCCCGGCGTGGTTCCCCGCGGACCTCCGGGTGAGGGCGGGCACGCGCGGTGCTCCCGCCGCCGTCGACAACCGGGAGGTTCGTCATTTCAGCGCGTCCCGCACAGGAATTCGGTGAGAACCCCGTGGAGGTCCGGGACACCGGGCACTACACCGAGGAGTACATTCCCGGTTTCGTCGAGAAATGGGACTCCCTGATCGACTGGGAGAGGAGGAGACAGAGCGAGGGAAGCTTCTTCGTCGACCTGCTGCGGAAACGCGGGGTGAAGAGCATCCTGGACGTGGCCACCGGCACCGGTTTCCATTCCGTGCGACTGCTCGACGCGGGATTCGAGACGGTCAGCGCCGACGGCAGCGCGGACATGCTGGCCCAGGCGTTCGACAACGGCGTACGCTACGGGAACCACATCCTGCGCGTCGTGCAGGCCGACTGGCGCTGGCTCAACCGCGACGTGCACGGCCAGTACGACGCGATCGTGTGTCTCGGCAACTCCTTCACGCACCTCTTCTCCGAACGCGACCGGCGCAGGGCGCTGGCCGAGTTCTACGCCATGCTGAAACACGACGGGATTCTCGTTCTCGACCAGCGCAACTACGACGCGATGCTCGACCGCGGATTCTCCACGAAGCACACCTACTACTACTGCGGCGAGGACGTCGCGGTGGAACCGGAATACCTGGACGACGGACTGTGCCGCATGCGGTACACCTTCCCCGACGATTCGGTCTACCACCTCAACATGTTTCCGCTGCGGAAGGACTACACGCGGCGGCTCATGACGGAGGTCGGATTCCAGCACGTCGAGACGTACGGCGACTTCCAGCACACCTACCGTGAGGAACAGCCCGATTTCTTCGTCCATGTCGCGGAGAAGGAGTACCGGATGGACACCGCGGACCTCGGCGCCGCCTACTCGCCGGCGGTGACCACCGCCCGCAGCTACTACAACTCGGAGGACGCCGACACGTTCTACGCCTCGGTGTGGGGCGGCGAGGACATCCACATCGGCCTCTACGAGCGCCCCGACGAGCCGATAGCCGACGCGAGCCGGCGCACGGTCGCGCGGATGGCCGCGCGGCTGGGCCCGGCCGGGGAGGAGGCGGGAACGGGCCTGGGGGAGAGCACGGTGGTCCTCGACCTCGGCTCCGGGTTCGGGGGCAGCGCGCGCCACCTCGCGTCGGAGTTCGGGTGCCGGGTGCTGGCGCTCAACCTCAGCGAGGTGGAGAACGCGCGGCACCGCGCGCTGAACGCGGAACGCGGCCTCGACGACCGGATCGACGTCGTCGACGGCTCCTTCGAGGCCGTCCCGTTCGAGGACGCGAGCGTCGACGTGGTCTGGTCCCAGGACGCGTTCCTGCACAGCGGCAACCGGCTGCGGGTCCTCCAGGAGGCGGCGCGCGTGCTGCGGCCGGGAGGGCAGCTGATCTTCACGGACCCGATGGCCGCCGACGGCGTGCCCAAGACCCGGCTGCAGCCGGTCCTGGACCGCATCCACCTCGACACGATGGGATCACCCGGCTTCTACCGCCGCGAGCTGGCGAAGCTCGGCTTCACCCCGGTGGGGGACGACGGCGGTTTCGCCGAGTACCGCGAGCAACTGGTCCGCCACTACGCGCGCGTGCTGGAGGAGACCGAACGCCAGGAGGCGGAGGGCCTGGGCACGAAGGTCGGCGCGGACTATCTGACGCGGATGAAGAAGGGGCTCGCCGACTGGGTCCGCGGCGGGCGCGCCGCCGACCTCACCTGGGGCATCCTCCACTTCCGCCGCTGATCCCCGGCCCCGCTCACGCCCTCGCCGTCGCGGTGTCCGGCCACGACGGCGGAGGGCGGTCAGGGCCGGGGCTGGCGGGGGAGGCCAGGAGGCCCCGCCGCGGCTTCGGGAGCCGCTTCGGCAGGCGCCCCCGCGAGCAGCGTCGCCAGGCCCTGCCGCGTGGCCGCCACGACCACCCGGTCGTCCGGCCGCAGCACGTAGCCCGGGTGCAGCCGCCAGGTCAGCTCGCCGACGCCGACCGCGTGCGACGCGCCGTCGTCGCTCGCGCCCGCCGGAGCGGTCCCCGGGGCGTCGGCCGGGCGGGGCGCGCCCTCGCGGGAGCGCTCCATGACGTCGAGCGCCAGCACCCGCCACGCGTCGCGGCGGAAGGCCTCGGCGACCGTTCGGCCCTCCAGGAGCGGGTTGCCCCGGACGTCGACGGCGGCGAAGACCAGGACCCGGCGCCCGACGGGGATCGCCCCGAGCACCTGCCGGCCCATCATGGCGCCGGCGAACGCGGGCGCGGCCAGCGCGGATACGGAGCGGCTCCTGGTCTGCGCCAGCGGGTAGGTGTCGCGCAGCGTCCGGTACACGGTGAGCGCGAAGTCGTCGTCGAACAGCCGCATCGCGACACGCAGTTCGGGCTTGACCTGGCGTGCGTACAGCACGGCCTCCAGGTTCGTGCCGTCGTCGCTGGTGAGCGCGAGCAGCGCGCGGGCGCGCTTTATCCGCGCCTCCTCCAGCACGCCGCCGTCCTCGGTGACGTCCGCGATCAGCGTCGGCACCCGCCGCGACCGGGCGAGCGCGATGCCCCGCGCCTCGGGGTCGCGTTCGATGCAGACGACGGGGATGTCGAGTTCGAGCAGCCGGTCCAGCACCCGGGTGCCGACCTTGCCGAGGCCGAGCAGCACCACGTGGCCGGAGAGCCCGCGCGGGGGACTGCGCAGCGAGGTGGCCCTGCGGAAGGCGCCGTAGCTCTCCAGCACGACCGCCAGCAGCAGCGGCAGCATCATCAGCCCCGCGAAACTGGCGAGGAGTTGCAGGACCTGCTGCGGGTCGGGCTCCTTGACGTTGGGCTCGTTGATGGCCAGGAAGTCGAGCAGCGTGAGGTACGCGGCCTGCAGCGGACCGCCGGTCCCGAAGCGCCAGTTGAGTCCGGCGAGCACCGTGACCAGGAGGGCCATGGTGCCGAGGGAGAACCGCAGCCGCGGGGAGAACAGGGTGCCCAGGTCGCCGACGGCGGGTAACCGGGGGAGGCGCCCGGTGGCCGGGTTGGGCCGGTCGCGGGGCGTGATGGCCTCCAGCACGACGGCGCCGCGGCCGGGCGCGAGGCCCTGCAGTTCGGCCTCGTCGGGCAGCAGGACGGGGCCGATCCCGTCCACGTCCTCCTCGGCCGCGTCCTCCGCGGCGTACTGCCTCGCCCGGGCGCCGCGCCGCCGCCCGCCCTCGGGAAGCAGCGCCAGGGTGCACAGGGGCTCGCGGTCGCCCCGGCCGCCGGGGCGGGAGACGGCCCCCAGCGCGCGTTCCTTGGCCCGCAGGAGCATCCCGTCGGCGTGGACGATCTTGTCGCTGCCGACCACGGCCGCGGCCACCAGCGACGGCGCGGCGGTGTCGGAGTCGGACAGCACGGTGGTGGAGGCGTCGACGGCGGAGGGGTCCAGCTCCGGGTGCGCGACCTCCACGGCGCGGTCCAGGAGCTTCTCCAGGTAGTCGCCCAGCGTCCGGTTGAACATCCGGATGACCAGCCGCAGCCGTGGGTTGAGTCGCCGTGCGCGCAGCGCGATGTGCACGTTGAGCTGGTCGTCGCCCGAGGTGAGGGCGAGTGCGGCGGCCTCCGCGACTCCGGCGGCGCGCAGCGCCGCGTCGTCCGGCACGCGTGCCTCGACGGCGGTGACGGAGGTGGCCGGGTCGCCGACGAGCGCCGCGATCTGCGGCCCGTGGTCACCGCCGCGCAACGACGGCAGCACGACGGTGACCCGCTGCTCGTACACCACGGCGAGTTCCCGGGTGAGCCGCTGGGCCAGCGCGTTGTCGCCGCACACCACCATGTGGCGGCGCTGCGCCGCCGGCACGCCTACGCTGCTGTCCATGGTCTCCACGGACAGTGCCTCCCCCCTGAAGCCCCCGCAGGGTCTGCGGCCGCTGAACATCTGCGTCTTCTGCTCCGCCGCCGAGCTCGACGAGGTCTACACCGACGCGGCACGCGAGTTCGCCGAGCTTATCGGCAAGCGCGGACACACGCTGGTGTGGGGAGGAAGCGACTGCGGCCTGATGAAGGTGGTCGCCGACGGCGTGCAGGGCGCCGGCGGGCGGCTGGTGGGCATCTCGGTGGAGTTCCTCCACCACAAGGCGCGGGACGCCGCCGACGAGATGATCATCACGGCGACGCTGGCGGAACGGAAGGCGCTGCTGCTGGAACGCGCCGACGCCGTGGTGGTGATGGTCGGCGGTACCGGCACCCTGGACGAGGCGACGGACATCCTCGAGCTGAAGAAGCACGGCATGCACGGCAAGCCGGTCGTGGTGCTCAACACCGCCGGCTTCTACGAAGGTCTGCGGCGGCAGATGGAACGGATGGACGCCGAGGGCTTCCTGCCGGTGCCGCTGCCGGGCCTGGTCACCTTCGCCGACGACGCCGAGGCGGCCGTCGCCGCGCTCGGCGCGTGAGGGACGATGTCGGCATGTCGACCCACACCTCCCCCGCCACCCACCTGATCACCGGAGCCGGCTCGGGCATCGGCGCCGCCGTCGCCCGCCGGCTGCTGGACCGCGGCGACGTGCTGTGGCTGCTCGCCCGCGACGCGGGCCGCGCGAAGGAACTGGCCGCCGAGTTCCCCGGCGCGCACACCGTCGTCGGCGACCTGGCCGAGCCGGAGCGGCTGTCCTGGGCGCTGAGCCACCAGACGCTGCCCGACCGGCTGGACTCGCTCCAGCACATCGCCGGAGTGGTCGAGCTGGGGTCGGTCGGCGACCTGACGCCGAAGGTCTGGAACGCCACGCTGGCCGCCAATCTGGTGGCCCCGGCGGAGCTGACCCGGCTACTGCTCCCGCAACTCCGCCTGGCCCAGGGCCACGTGCTGTTCGTCAACTCCGGCGCCGGTCTGCGCACGAACGGCGAGTGGGGGGCGTACGCGGCGAGCAAGCACGGCCTGAAGGCCCTTGCGGACGCGCTGCGCTGGGAGGAGAGCGGCAACGGCCTGCGCGTCACCTCCGTGTACCCCGGCCGCACGGCCACGCCGATGCAGGAGAAGGTGCACCGGCAGGAGGGCAGGGACTACGACCCGGAGCGCTGGATCACCCCGGACGCGGTCGCCACCACCCTGCTCACCGCCCTGGACCTGCCGCGCGGCAGCGAGGTCACCGACCTGTCCGTGCGCCCGACCGCATGAGCGCGCCCGACCGCACCGCCGGACACGTGTGGGGTCCGGGCGCGGCGACCGGCATCGGCTCGATGCCCGGCGGCGACGCGCGCGAGACCGCCAAGGCCGTCACGGGCACGCTGGAGGCGCTGCCGTACCTGCCCGAACTGCCCGCGCGCGGGCCGGGCTCCGACATGACCGGCCGGACCGCCGGGATGCTCGCCGAGCTGTACGCACAGCTGGAGCCCAGCGGCTGGCGCCTGGCCGACCGGCCGGGGCGCGACACCCGCCGGGCCCGCTCCTGGCTGCGCGAGGACCTGGACGCCCTGGAGGAGTTCACCCAGGGCCACACCGGCGCCCTGAAGGTCTCCGTGGTGGGGCCGTGGACGCTCGCCGCCGCCCTCCAGCTGCGCGGGGGCGAGGCCATGCTCACCGACCCCGGTGCCTGCCGGGACCTGGCCGCCTCACTCGCCGAGGGCGTGCGCGCGCACCTCGACGACCTGCGGCGACGCGTGCCGGACGGGCGGCTGGTGCTCCAGCTCGACGAGCCGTCGCTGGCCGCCGTGCTGCGCGGACGGGTGCCCACCGCGAGCGGCTACCGCACCTACCGGGCGGTGGACCGGGCCGTGGTGGAGGGGACGCTGCGCGACCTCGTGGGGGTGCACGACGGGCCGGTGATCGTGCACTCGTGCGCCGCGGAGGTGCCGTTCGCGCTCCTGCGCCGGGCCGGTGCGGCGGGCGTGTCGTTCGACTTCGGCCGGCTCACCTCCGGCGGCACGGACACGGAGAGTGTCGAGGACGCGATCGGCGAGGCCGCCGAGGCGGGCACGGCGCTCTTCGCCGGCGTCGTCCCGGGCGACGGCGCGGATGCCGCCTCGTTGTCAGACCCGGCGAGTAGCGTCATGGGTGTCAGGTCGCTGTGGCGCAGGCTGGGGCTGTCGCCGGCTCTGCTGACGGAGTCGGTGACGGTCACTCCGGCGTGCGGTCTCGCGGGCGCCTCCCCGGCGTACGCGCGGGCCGCCCTGGAGCACTGCGTACGGGCCGCGAGATCACTCGCTGACAACCCTGAGTGACGGGGCTACGGGACGCACGGGAGGACGAGACGGTGGTCGGCGCACAGCAGTCGGAGCAGAGCGGCATCCCCGCCGAAAAGCGGGAGCAGCACCAACTGCTCGCGGAGCAGATCGAGGAACACCGCTTCCGTTACTACGTCAAGGACGCGCCGGTCGTCAGCGACGCCGAGTTCGACCGGCTGCTGCGCACGCTGGAGGCCCTCGAGGAGGAGCACCCGGGGCTGCGCACGCCCGACTCGCCCACGCAGAAGGTCGCCGGGCAGTACGAGACGGAGTTCACCGAGGTCGCGCACCGGGAGCGGATGCTCTCCCTGGACAACGCCTTCGACGCGGACGAGCTGGAGAGCTGGGGCGACCGGCTGGCGCGCGAGCTGGAGGGCGTGCCGTACCGCTTCCTGTGCGAGCTGAAGATCGACGGCCTCGCCGTCAACCTCACCTACGAGCACGGCCGTCTCACGCGTGCCGCGACCCGCGGCGACGGCCGGACCGGCGAGGACATCACGCCGAACGTCCGCACCATCGCGGACATCCCGCAGCGGCTCACCGGCGCGGACGTTCCGGCCCTGGTCGAGGTGCGCGGCGAGGTCTTCTTCCCGATGGAGGGCTTCCAGGAGCTCAACGCCCGGCTGGTGGAGGCCGGTGACAAGCCGTTCGCCAATCCGCGGAACGCCGCGGCCGGCTCGCTGCGGCAGAAGGACCCGCGGGTCACCGCGTCCCGCCCGCTGCACATGGTGGTGCACGGCATCGGCGCCCGCGACGGCTTCCGTATCGACCGGCTCTCCGAGGCGTACGACCTGCTGCGCGGCTGGGGCCTGCCGGTCTCCCCGCACATCCGGGTGGTCGACGACCTGGCGGGGGTGCGGACGTTCATCACCGAGTACGGCGACCGGCGCCACTCCGTCGAACACGAGATCGACGGCGTCGTCGTGAAGCTGGACGAGATCCCGCTCCAGGGCCGGCTCGGCTCCACCTCCCGCGCGCCGCGCTGGGCCATCGCCTGGAAGTTCGCCCCCGAGGAGGTCAACACCAGGCTGCTCGACATCCGGGTGGGCGTCGGCCGCACCGGCCGGGTCACACCGTTCGCCGTGGTCGAACCGGTCACCGTGGCCGGCTCCGAGGTCGAGTTCGCCACCCTGCACAACCAGGACGTGGTGAAGGCCAAGGGCGTCCTCATCGGCGACACCGTGGTGCTGCGCAAGGCCGGTGACGTCATCCCGGAGATCCTCGGCCCGGTCGCCGACCTGCGGGACGGCTCTGAGCGCGCCTTCGTGATGCCCGCCGAGTGCCCGGACTGCGGGACGGCGCTGCGCCCGATGAAGGAGGGCGACGTCGACCTGCGCTGCCCCAACGCCCGGTTCTGCCCGGCCCAGCTCCGCGAGCGGATCTACTACCTCGCGGGCCGCAAGGCGCTGGACATCGAGCACTTCGGCTACGTCGCGGCCACCGCGCTGACGCAGCCGCTGGAGCCGGCCGAGCCGCCGCTGCGCGACGAGTCCGGCCTGTTCGAGCTGACCGTCGAGGAGCTGCTGCCGATCCGGTCGCACGTCCTGGACCAGGACACCGGGCTCCCCAAGCGCGACCCCGACACCGGCGAGGCGAAGGTCGTCACCTTCTTCGCCAACAAGCAGGGCGAGCCGAAGCGCAACACGCTCGCGCTGCTGGAGAAGATCGAGGAGGCGAAGCGGCGGCCGCTGGCCCGCATCATCACCGGGCTGTCCATCCGGCACGTCGGTCCGGTCGCGGCGGAGGCACTGGCCCGCGAGTTCCGGTCGCTGGACCGCGTCATGGCGGCGAGCGAGGAGGAGCTGGCGGCCACCGAGGGCGTCGGGCCGACCATCGCGGCCTCGCTGAAGGACTGGTTCGCGGAGGACTGGCACCGCGAGATCGTGGAGCGCTGGCGCGCCGCGGGCGTGCGGATGGAGGAGGAGCGGCCCGAGGGCGACGAGGGCGTCCGGGCCCTGGAGGGGATCACCGTGGTGGTCACGGGCACTCTCGCCTCGCACACCCGGGACGGTGCCAAGGAGGCCCTGCAGCAGCAGGGCGCCAAGGTGTCCGGGTCGGTCTCCAAGAAGACCGGATTCGTCGTTGTGGGTGATAACCCTGGCTCAAAATATGACAAGGCGGTCCAGTTGAAGGTGCCGATTCTCGATGAGGACGGCTTCGCCGTCCTGTTGGCCCAAGGCGCCGACGCCGCCCGGGAGGCGGCCCAGGCGCCACCCGAATAGCCCGCCCGCAGGCCCGTGCCGCCTGCGCGTTCGCCGGCACGCGGCCCGGCGGGGCGCCGGCAGGCGGCAGCTCGCGCAACGAGGTTTGGACACCACCCGATCGGCCTATACCAGAGGGGAGTCCACGACCGGACGGCATTCGGGCAACCGCGGCAGATCGGTGCCCCTGGCAGCCAGTTCCGGCCTACTGTTGAACGGTGAGCCTGTCGTGGCGGCGTCAGGCGCGGACGGTCGTGAGAGGGACGGGCATGCAGGAACCCCGCGGTGCCGAGACCGTGTCATGGCTACGGCGCGTCTTCCCGTTCGGCATGCCCGGTGCGGCGCCCGCCGTGGTCGGTGTCGCGGCCGTCGCCCTCGCGGCCGGCGTGTACCGGGTGCTGCACGGCGGACACGCCCTCTTCCCCGACGGCGCCGCCGGCTGGTCGTTCGCGATCCTCACCGGCCTCGTGGTGGTGCACCTCGTCGCCCTCGGACGTGACCGGTGGTGGGGCGGCACCGGCTCCGGCGCCGCCCTCACCCTGGCCATCCTGCTGCTGTACGGCTGGGTGCCCTCGGTGCTGGTGTCCCTGGCCGTCGTCACCCTGGTCGGTGCCGCACGCCTGCACCGGTGGCGCCAGGCGCTGGTCCACGGCGCCTCGGACATCTTCGCCGTCGGCGGCGCCGCCCTCACGCTGGGGCTCTTCCAGGTCAGCGCCTCCGTCGAGGAGCCGTGGACGCCGGCAGACTGGGACGCCTACGCGGTGCCCGAACTCGTCGGCGCCGCCACCGTCTACCTGCTCCTCAGCCGGGCCCTGCTGTGGTGCTGCTTCGCCTCCCCGGCCGCCGACCTCGTCGGCTGCGCCCGCACCGCGCTGCTGCGACAGGGCCTCGTCGTCGTCGCGTTACTCGGGATCTCCCCGCTGATCGTGGTCGTCGGCGTCCACATGCCGCTGCTGCTGCCGCTCTTCGCCGTCCCGCTGATCGCCCTCGACTCCACCCTGTGGATCGCCCGCGCCCGCGCCGAGGAGCAACTCCGCGACCCGCTCACCGGTCTCCCCAACCGCCAGTGGCTGATGCAGCGCGCCCGGACCGCGCTCGGCGAGGCCCGCCGCACGGAGACCCGCACCGCACTGCTGCTCATCGACCTCGACCGGTTCCGTTCCGTCAACGACACCCTCGGGCATCCGGCGGGGGACCGGCTGCTGCTCCAGATCGCCGACCGGCTCCGCACCGCCCTGCCGCGCGGAGCCGAGGCGGCCCGGCTCGGCGGCGACGAGTTCGCCGTCCTGCTGCCGAGGGTCGACTCCACCACCAGCGCCCAGCGCGTCGCCCGCCACGTGGTCGGCGCGCTCGGCTCCCCGCTCGACCTGGACGGCCTCACCCTCGTCCTCGAGGCCAGCGCCGGCGTCGCCGTCTTCCCCGAGCACGCCCAGGAGGCCGAGGGGCTGCTGCGGCGCGCCGACGTCGCCATGTACGAGGCCAAGCGCGACCGCTCCGGCGTCGAGGTGTACGAGGCCACCCGCGACGGCAACACCCCCGACCGCCTCGGTCTCCTCGCCGACCTGCGCCGCGCCCTGGACGCCGGCGAGGTCGAACTCCACTACCAGCCCAAGGTCGGCTTCGACGGCCGCGTCCTCGGCCTGGAGGCCCTGGTCCGCTGGACGCACCCGGACCGCGGCCGGGTCCCCCCGGACGAGTTCATAGCGATCGCCGAGACGTCCGGCCTGATGCCGCGGCTCACCGAGTACGTGCTGGAGACCGCGCTGGCGCAGGTCGCCCGCTGGCGCGCCGCCGGCCTCACCGTGCCGGTCGCCGTGAACGTCTCCCCGCGCGACGTGCGCAGCCCCGGCTTCGCCGGCGCCGTCGCCGCCCGCCTCGCCCGGCACGGCGTACCGCCCAGCGCCCTGCAGCTGGAGATCACCGAGCACGTGCTGCTGGAGGAGCCCCAGCGCGCCGCCGACACCCTCGCCGCCCTCGTCGGCCACGGGGTGCGGATGTCGCTCGACGACTTCGGCACCGGCTACTCGTCGCTGGTCCACCTGCGGCGGCTCCCGGTCGGCGAACTCAAGATCGACCGCTCGTTCGTGGCCCGCCTCGCCGTCGACCCGGAGGACGCGGAGATCGTGCGCTGCACGGTCGACCTCGCGCACTCGCTCGGGCTGCAGGTCGTCGCCGAGGGCGTCGAGGACGACGAGACGTGGGAACGGCTGCGTGACCTGCGCTGCGACGCGGTGCAGGGGTGGCTGGTGGCCGCTGCCATGCCGCCCGCGGAGGCCACCGCATGGCTGCGCTCGCGCGGCGCCGGCCCCGCGGAGCCGCGCGCCCTCCCGGCCGTGCCCCTCCGCGGCGCCGACCAGCCGGCCCTCTGAGGGCCCGCGCCCGCCGAGGCGCACCGGCCGGCCGGCGCCAGGCCGACCTGCGCCGGCCGAGCAGCATCCGTGCCCGCACCCGCGCCCGCGCACAGGCCGCGTCCGCAGCCGCCGCCCCGGTGCGCGCCGGCGGCCGACGCGGCCCCCGCCACGTCGGGGAGCCGCCGCCGGGCAAACGGTTTAGGCCACAGGCCGCGGTCGCCATAGGATTGGGCGGAGCCCACCACACGCAACTCACCCTCGAGGATCCGCATGCCTGGCATCACGCGCGAGGAGGTCGCCCACCTCGCCCGGCTGGCACGTCTGGAGCTGAAGGACGAAGAGCTCGACCACTTCGCCGGACAGCTCGACGACATCATCGGCGCCGTCGCCGCCGTGTCCGACGTCGCCGACGAGGACGTACCGCCGACCTCCCACCCGCTGCCGCTGACCAACGTCATGCGCCCGGACGAGATCCGTCCGAGCCTGACGCCCGAGCAGGCGCTCTCCGGCGCGCCCGCGCAGGAGCAGCAGCGTTTCAAGGTGCCGCAGATCCTGGGGGAGGACTGACCGCCATGAGTGAACTGATCAAGCTCACCGCCGCGCAGATCGCCGCGAAGATCGCCTCCGGCGAGGTCACCGCGGTCCAGGTCACCGAGGCCCACCTGGCCCGGATCGACGCCGTGGACGAGAAGGTGCACGCCTTCCTGCACGTGGACCGCGAGGGCGCGCTCGCCCAGGCGCGCGAGGTCGACGCGAAGCGGGAACGCGGCGAGAAGCTCGGCCCGCTGGCCGGCGTGCCCCTCGCCCTGAAGGACATCTTCACCACCGCGGGCATCCCCACGACCGTCGGGTCCAGGATCCTCGAGGGCTGGATCCCGCCGTACGACGCCACCGTGACCCGCCGCCTCAAGGAGGCGGACGTGGTCATCCTCGGCAAGACCAACATGGACGAGTTCGCCATGGGGTCCTCGACCGAGAACAGCGCCTACGGCCCGACCGGCAACCCGTGGGACCTGACCCGCATCCCCGGCGGCTCCGGCGGCGGCTCGTCCGCCTCCCTCGCCTCCTACCAGGCGCCGCTGGCGATCGGCACGGACACCGGCGGCTCGATCCGCCAGCCCGCCGCCGTCACCGGCACGGTCGGCGTCAAGCCGACCTACGGCGGCGTCTCCCGCTACGGCATGGTCGCCTTCTCCTCCTCCCTCGACCAGGGCGGTCCGTGCGCCCGCACGGTGCTGGACGCGGCGCTGCTGCACAGCGTCATCGCGGGCCACGACCCGATGGACTCGACCTCCATCGACCAGCCGGTCCCGGACGTCGTCGAGGCCGCGAGGAACGGCGGCGTCGAGGGCCTGCGCGTCGGCGTGGTGAAGGAGTTCCGCGGCGAGGGCTACCAGGCCGGCGTGATGCAGCGCTTCGACGAGGCCGTCGAACTGCTGAAGGAACTGGGCGCCGACGTCGTCGAGGTGTCCTGCCCGTCCTTCACCAAGGCCCTGGCCGCCTACTACCTGATCGCGCCGAGCGAGTGCTCGTCCAACCTGGCCCGCTTCGACGCGATGCGCTACGGCCTCCGCGTGGGCGACGACGGCACCCGTTCCGCCGAGGACGTGACCGCGCTGACCCGCGAGGCAGGCTTCGGCGACGAGGTGAAGCGCCGCGTGATGCTGGGCACCTACGCGCTCAGCTCCGGCTACTACGACGCCTACTACGGCTCCGCGCAGAAGGTCCGCACCCTCATCACGCGGGACTTCGAGAAGGCGTACGAGCAGGTCGACGTGCTCGTCTCGCCGACGACCCCGACCACCGCCTTCCCGATCGGCGAACGGGCCGACGACCCGATGGCGATGTACCTCGCGGACCTGTGCACCATCCCGTCCAACCTGGCCGGCAACGCCGCGATGTCGCTGCCCTGCGGCCTGGCGCCGGAGGACGGGCTCCCGGTGGGGCTGCAGATCGTCGCACCCGCCATGGCCGATGACCGTCTCTACCGTGTCGGTGCCGCCGTCGAGGCCGCTTACCAGGCACGTTGGGGACACCCGTTGCTCGAGGAGGCTCCGTCGCTGTGAGTGGAAAGCTGCAGAAGGCCAAGGGATTCAAGAAGTCCCGGACCGGCATGTACATCTCCATCGCCACCTCGCTCTTCGGCGTCGTGGGCACCGTGAAGCGTGCCAAGCAGGCCCGCGCGGAGGGTGACACCCTCCAGCTCGTCGACGTGGCCGTGTCGGCCGCCGGCATCGTCACGGGCGTCGCGCTGCTCGTCCGCGAACTGCGCCGCCTGGACCTGGAAGACGTCGTGGACGACGTCCTCGACTGAGAGGCTTGAATTTCCGTGACCGTCACTGAACTGGTGTCCTACGAGGACGCCCTGGCCGACTTCGACCCCGTGATGGGGCTCGAGGTGCACGTCGAGCTCGGCACCAGGACCAAGATGTTCTGCGGGTGCTCCACCGCCCTGGGCGCGGACGCCAACACGCAGACCTGCCCCACCTGTCTGGGGCTGCCCGGCTCGCTGCCGGTCGTCAACGCGACCGGCGTCGAGTCCGCCGTGCGGATCGGTCTCGCGCTGAACTGCGAGATCGCCGAGTGGTGCCGCTTCGCCCGGAAGAACTACTTCTATCCGGACATGCCGAAGAACTTCCAGACCTCCCAGTACGACGAGCCGATCGCCTTCGGCGGCTACCTCGACGTGCAGCTGGAGGACGGCGAGGTCTTCCGCGTGGACATCGAGCGCGCCCACATGGAGGAGGACACCGGCAAGTCCACCCACATCGGCGGCGCGACCGGCCGTATCCACGGCGCCTCGCACTCGCTGCTGGACTACAACCGGGCCGGCATCCCGCTGATCGAGATCGTCACCAAGCCGATCACCGGCGTCGGCGCGCGCGCCCCCGAGGTCGCCAGGGCGTACGTGGCCGAACTGCGCGAACTCATCCGTGCGCTGGACGTCTCCGAGGCCCGCATGGAGATGGGCCAGATGCGCTGCGACGTCAACCTGTCGCTGCGCCCGCACGGCCGGGAGACGTTCGGCACCCGCTCCGAGACCAAGAACGTCAACTCGCTGCGGTCCGTCGAACGGGCGGTCCGCTTCGAGGTGCAGCGGCACGCGGCCGTGCTCGGCGGCGGCCAGGCGATCGTGCAGGAGACCCGCCACTTCCACGAGGAGGACGGTTCCACCACCTCCGGGCGCGTCAAGGAGGAGGCGGAGGACTACCGGTACTTCCCGGAGCCCGACCTCGTCCCGGTCGCCCCGTCCCGCGAGTGGGTGGAGAAGCTCCGCGCCGAGCTGCCCGAACTGCCGCGCGTGCGCCGCAACCGGCTGCGCGAGGAGTGGGGCATCTCCGAGCACGAGATGCAGTCGGTGCTCAACGCGGGCGCGGTCGGCCTGATCGTCGCCACCATCGACGCCGGCGCCCCGTCCGACCAGGCGCGCAAGTGGTGGATGGGCGAACTGGCCCGCCGCGCCAACGAGCAGGAGGCCGAACTCGGCGACCTGCCCATCACGCCCGAGCAGGTCGCCCGGCTCTGCGTGCTGGTCGCCGAGGGGTCCCTCAACGACAAACTCGCGCGGCAGACCATCGAGGGCGTCCTCGCCGGCGAGGGCGGCCCGGACGACGTCGTGGACAAGCGCGGCCTCAAGGTCGTCTCCGACGAGGGCGCACTGGGGAAGGCCGTCGACGAGGCCATCGAGGGCAACCAGGCGATCGCGGACAAGATCCGCGGCGGCAAGGTCGCGGCGGCCGGGGCCCTCGTGGGCGCGGTCATGAAGGCCACCCGTGGCCAGGCCGACGCCGCGCGCGTGCGCGAGCTCATCCTCGAGCGGCTCGGCGTCGAGGGCTGAGCACCGCCGCGGGCATGTGAGCAGGACGGTGAAGGGCGGTTCCGCAGCAGCGGAGCCGCCCTTCCGCCACTCCGGGGGGCTAGGGTGGCGGTGGCTGTCCGCGCAGGTCCGTAAGGAGGAGGTGGAAACGTGATCACCCGGGTGGAGATCGACGGGTTCAAGTCGTTTCTGAATTTCGAGTTGGACGTACACCCGTGCACGGTGCTCATGGGCACCAACGGTTCGGGGAAGTCCAACCTGCTGGACGCCCTGGACTTCGTCCGCAAGGCCGTCACCAGCGGCTTCCCCTCGTCGCTGGGCACCGACCCGCCGCTCGCCCCGCGGCACCTGTTCCACCACGCCGCCGGCAGCGACGGCACGTACTCCTCCACCGTGATGAGCATCAAGGTCGGCATGATCGTGCCGTCCGCCGACGGTCCGCTGCCGATGGTCGTGTGGCTGGAGGTGGAGCGGGACACGCGGCCGCCCGAGTCGTCCCGCGCGACGCCGCTGCCGGTGCGCGCCAGCGTCTGGGTCAGCAGCATGGACCGCACCGGCTGGATGGGCCGCCTGGGCATGCCCGAGGAGCTGAAGGCCGCGCTGTCCGAGGCGCGCGAGAAGTTCCTCAAGCGCACCGGCACCGACTGGGTGTCGCTGGACGCCGAGTCCGCCGGGGCCGGCCGGGACGGTGCCGAACTGCTGGCCCTGCTGCACCGCGAGTGTGCCACCTGGCAGCCCATCGCCCTCGACCCGGCCGCGCTGCGCAGGCCGTTCGGCGGCAGCGAGGTCGCGCCGCTCCAGGCGGACGGCGGCAACCTGGCCGCCGTGCTGCACCGCGTCGGCCGCGACGAGCGCAGCGCCATGGAGGCTGACCTGGCCGCGCTGATCCCCGAGACCGACGGCATCCGGCCGCTGTTCGACGAGCGGCGCGGCGAGTACGACTTCGACGTGCTGTTCAGCCACACCGGCTGGACGTCGCCGCCGATGCTGTCCGGCGGCACGCTCCGCGTGCTCGCGCTCCTCGCCGCCTGGTACGACGCCCGGCGGGCCGGCGTCCTGGCCGTCGAGGAGCTGGAGAACGGCCTGCACCCGTCCCGGCTGCCGGAGCTGGTGCGGCGGCTGCGCCGCGGGGTCGACGAGTACGACGACCTGACCCGGCGGGCCACGCAGGTCAGCGGCTTCCGCCAGCTCATCGCGACCACGCACTCGCCCGCGCTGCTCTCGGCCCTGCGCGAGGAGACCTCCGGCGGGCTGGTCTTCCTGGAGCAGGACTCCCGCGTCGACGCGGACTCGCACGCGGTGTCCACGGTCACCCGGGCCCGCCCGGTGCGCGAGCGCCGCCCCGGCGAGGACGCGGACGCGACCGTCTCCGTCGACGAGGCGATCGCCCAGCTCGGCGCCACGGCCTGACCTCCGCCGGAAGGGGCGCTTCGCCCGGCTTCCCCCGGTTTCCCCCGGAATCCGCCCCGTGCGGGTCCGGGGGAAACCGTGTCGGACGGCACGTGTGACGAGCGGCACGAAAGCCGCAAACGATCACGTCCGGATGGCACAGTACGGCCCTGGGGAACCGCAACCGGAAATCCAGGAAAGCGCACGGTATGGCCGCTCTCGCCCGATGGTGTCTGCGACGCCGCCTCGTCGTCGCCGCGTTGTGGCTCCTCGCCCTCGCCGGCACCGCGGCCGCCGTCACCGCCGTCGGGACCGCGTACACCAGCGACTACGGCGTCTCCGGCACCGAGTCCTCCCGCGCCCACGACCTGCTGCGCCAGGGCTTCCCCGACACCGCCGGCGAGAGCGACACCGTGGTGTGGCACGTGCCCGCCGAGCGGGACGGGGACGGGGTCCGCGAACCGGCCGTGCAGGAACGGATGCAGCAGGCGCTCCGGCAGATCGCGGACGTCCCCACCGTCTCCGGCGTCACCAGCCCCTACGCCGAGAACCCCCGCGCGGGCGACCGGATCAGCCGCGACGGCGGGACGGCCTATGCCACGGTGCACTTCGACCCGGCCGTCGAGGAGGTGCCGCAGGCGGACACCGTACGCGTCGCCGACCTGACCGCGGCCGCGGCCGAGGACGTCCCCGGCCTCCGGACGGCCGTCGGCGGTGCGAACGTCCCGGAGGCCGACACCGGCTCCACCCGCCTCAGCGAGGCCATCGGCGTCGCCGCCGCGGCCGTGGTGCTGCTCTTCGCCTTCGGCTCCCTGGCGGCCATGCTGCTGCCGCTGATCACCGCCGTGGTCAGCGTCGGCACCGCCTACCTGGTCACCGGCCTGCTCGGGCACGTCATGACGCTGGCCGACTTCGCGCCCATGCTGGGCACCCTGATCGGACTCGGCGTGGGCATCGACTACGCCCTGTTCATCGTCACCCGGCACCGGCGCGGGCTGCGCCGCGGACTCACCGTCGCCGAGGCCGCCGAGGACGCCGTCTCCTCCGCCGGCCGGGCCGTGATCTTCGCCGGCGCCACCGTGTGCATCGCCCTGCTCGGCATGCTCGTGCTGCGGCTGGACTTCCTCGTCGGCGTCGCGGTCGCCGCCTCGGTGACCGTGCTGCTCGCCGTGCTCGCCTCGATCACCCTGCTGCCCAGCCTCCTCTCCGTCATCGGCGTGCGGGCCCTCAGCCGCCGCGAGCGGCGCAGGCTGGCGCGGTCCGGTCCGGCGGCCGAGGAGGGGACCGCCGGGCCGGCCGCGCGCTGGTCCGCGTTCGTCGAACGCCGCCCCCGCGTGCTCGGCGCGCTCGCCGCCGCCCTCATGGTGGTGCTCGCGCTGCCGGTGCTCGGCCTGCACCTGGGCACCGCCGACGGCGGCACCGCCCCGGCGGGTTCCCCCACCCGGCAGGCGTACGACCTGAGGGCCGACGGCTTCGGGCCCGGCATCAACGGGCCGCTCACCCTGGTCGCCGAGATCGACGGCCCCGAGGACCGCTCCGCGCTCGAACGGCTTCCGGGCGCACTGCGCGACGCGCAGGGCGTCGCCGGCGTCACCGGCCCCGCGGTGAGCGAGCGCGGCGGTGTCGGCACCGTCACCGTGCTGCCCGACTCGGCCCCGCAGGACGTACGGACCTCGCAGCTCGTCGAACGGCTGCGCGCCGACGTGCTGCCCCGGGCCCTCGACGGGGCGCCGCTCACCGTGCACGTCGGCGGGCTGACCGCGAGCTACGACGACTTCGCCGACACCATCCTGGAGAAGCTGCCGCTCTTCCTCGGTGTCGTCGTCGCCCTCGGTTCCGCGCTGCTCCTGCTCGCTTTCCGGAGCATCGGCATCCCGGTCAAGGCGGCGCTGATGAACGTGCTGGCCGTGTCCGCGTCGTTCGGCGTGGTGGTCGCGGTCTTCCAGTGGGGCTGGGGCAGCGAGGGGATGGGTCTGGGAGGCGCGGGGCCGATCGAGCCCTTCCTGCCGGTCATCATGATCTCGGTCCTCTTCGGCCTGTCCATGGACTACCAGGTCTTCCTGGTCAGCCGCATGTACGAGGAGTGGCGCCGTACCGGCGACAACCGGCGCTCGGTGCGGGTGGGGCTGACCGAGACCGGCCGCGTGATCAACTGCGCGGCGGCCATCATGATCGCGGTCTTCAGCGCTTTCGTGCTCAGCGGCGACCGGATCATCGCCATGTTCGGCATCGGCCTGGCGACGGCCGTCGCCCTGGACGCGTACGTGCTGCGCACCCTCCTGGTGCCCGCGCTGATGCACCTGCTCGGCGGCGCGAACTGGTGGCTCCCGAAGTGGCTGGACCGCATCCTGCCCCGGGTCACCATCGAGCCCCCGGAGCGGCCGGAGGCCGTCGAACCGGCCGCCGACGAGCCGGCGTTCGTCCCGCACCAGCGGGACGGGGACCGCGTCTCCTCCGGCTGAGCCCCGGCCGCGCCCACTCTGAGGCCCCCCGCAGCCCGCCTAAGACCTCCGCCCGCGGAACTAAGGCCCCCGGCGCCCCCGGAACGCGTCGGTCGCCCGATGTGCCGCACCCCCCTCACGGCGGAGGCTGGAGGTCGTCCGGGAGAACCGGACTCCGCACTCCAGGAGGGAAGCCCGACATGCTCGCTCAGGACTACGACCCGTACGCCGACGCACACCTGCTCCGCGCCGCCGACCTCCGGCGCCGGGCCGAGGCCGAGCGCCGCGCCGACGCGGCACGCGCCGCCCGGCGGGAGCGCCGGCTCGGCGACGAAGCGGAGGGGCGGGTGAGGCGGCTGCGCGACCGGTTCGTGCACGCGGCCTGAGGCCCGTCGTGACGGCCGCGCCCGCCACCGCCCCCGACCGGACGCCGGCATCCGGGCTCACCCGGATGCCGGCGTCCGGTGTCATGCTGGGGTCCGTGCTGAACGACATCGCCGGGAGCCCGGTCTTCGTCGGCCGCTCCCAGGAGCTGGCCGCCCTGCTCGACGCGCTCGCCCGGGCGGGGTCCGGCGAGCCGCAGGCGCTGCTCGTCGGCGGCGAGGCCGGCGTCGGCAAGACCCGCCTGCTGGACGAGTACCTCACCCGCGCCCGTGCCGCCGGGGCCGTCACAGCGGTCGGCGGCTGCCTCGAACTCGGCGCGGACGGCCTGCCGTTCGCGCCCTTCGCCACCGCCCTGCGCGCCCTGCACCGCACCCTGGGCGCGGACGCCCTGAGCGTCGCCGCGGGCGGGCGCGAAGCCGAACTCGCCCGGCTGCTGCCCGACCTCGCCCCCGCGCATCCCGGTGCCGCCGCGGAAGGGCGGGCCCTCCGGGAGGCGTGGGACGAGGAGGACGGCCGGGCCCGGCTCTTCGAACTCACCGCCCAGCTGCTCGAACGCCTCACCGCCGAGCGCACGGTCGTCCTCGCGCTGGAGGACCTGCACTGGGCCGACCGCTCCACCCGCGAACTCCTCGGCTACCTCTACCGGTCGCTCCAGGCGCCGTCCCGCCTGGTGCTGCTGGCCACCTATCGCGCCGACGACATCCACCGGCGGCACCCGCTGCGGCCCTTCCTCGCCGAGACCGACCGGCTGCGCGCGGTCCGCCGCATCGACCTGCCCCGGCTGAACCGGGACGAGGTGCGCGCGCAGATCGCCGGAATCCAGGGCGTGGCCGAGCCGCCCCGCGACCTCGTCGCGTCGGTCTACGCACGCACCGACGGGAACCCGTACTTCGTCGAGGAGCTGACCCACCACGGCGCGACCTGCTCGCTCAGCGACACCCTGCGGGACCTGCTGCTGGTCCGGGTCGAGGCGCTGCCCGAGGAGGCCCAGCAGGTGGTGCAGGTCGCGGCGCAGGGCGGCTCCGCGGTCGAGCACGCGCTGCTGGCCGCCGTCTGCGGGCTTCCCGCCGACGAACTGCGCGGCGCGCTGCGCGCGGTGGTCGGCGCCAACGTGCTGATACCGACGGACGACGGCGACGGCTACCGCTTCCGGCACGCGCTGCTGCGCGAGGCCGTCAGCGAGGACCTGCTGCCCGGCGAGGGCGCCGGGCTCAGCCGGCACTACGCCCGCGCCCTCGAGGCCGACCCGGCCCTGGTCCGCGCGGAGGTGCGCGCGACCCGGCTGGCCCACTACTGGTACCGGGGCCGTGACGCGGCGAAGGCGCTGCCCGCGGTGCTGGCCGCTTCCGTGGAGGCCCGCGCCCGACACGCCTTCGCCGAGCAGCACCAGCTGCTGGAGCGCGCCGTCGAGCTGTGGGACGACGTCCCGGAGGACGTACGGGCCGCGCTGCGGCCCGTCGACCACGCCGAGGTCTATCCGCCGTGTGCGGGCGATCCGGAAGAGGGGTCGCTGCGCTTCATGGACCTGCTCGCCGAGACGGTGGTCGCCGCCCGGGTGGGCGGCGAGCTGGAGCGGGCCCTGGCCGTCGCCAAGCGGGCCCTGGCGTTGCTCGACGAAGGCCGCGACCCGCTGCGCGCGGCCTGGTTCTGGGTGCAGCGCGCCCGTCTCGCCGAGGGGCTGGCACGGGGCGACGGCTGGGACGAGATCTCCCGCGCCCAGGAACTCGTGCGCGGCCTGCCGCCCTCGGCGGTGCACGCGGAGGTGCTCGCCTCGGCGGCCGGCTGGGGCATGAAGCACGATCCCGGGCCGGACACCCTGTCCACCGCCCTGCAGGCCGTCGGGCTCGCCCGCGTCGTCGGGGCCCGCCACATCGAGCAGAACGCCCGGATCACCCTGGGCGTGCTGATGGTGCAGGGCGGAGACGTGGGAGCGGGGCTGGCGGAGATCGGAATCGCGCAGGAACGGGCCGCCGGGATGGGCGAGTTCGGCCTGGTGATCCGCGCGGGGACCAACCTGGCCGCCGAACTGGAGTACGTCGGGCGGTCGGAGGAGGCCGTGGCCGCCGCAGCCGACGCGGCCCGTACCGCGGCGGCGCACGGACGCCGCAACCAGCGGGCCTTCGCCCTCGGCAACCAGGCGGAGTCGCTCCACGCGCTGGGCCGGTGGGACGAGGCGGCGGAGGTCGTCGAGGAGGCGCGGCAACTCGCGGTGTGGCCGCACACGCGCGCCTCCCAGGAGGTGCACGCGGGCGAACTCGCTCTGGACCGGGGCGACCTGGCCGCGGTCGAGGCCGCCCGCCGCACGGCCGCCGAGCAGTACGCGCGGCAGCGCCGGCCGGAGCCCCAGAGCGAACTGCCGCTGCGGCGGTTCGCCCTCGCCCTCGCCGCCGGCCGGGGTGACTGGCGGGCCGCGCGGGCGGAGACGACCCGGGTGCTGGACGCGGGCCTCCCGGTCGGGACGCACCCGTACGTCTGGCCGCTGCTGCACACGGCGGTCAGAGCGGAAGCGGACCTTCTGGGGCTGCCGGACGCCGAGGACGGCCGCGCGGAACTGCTGGCGCGGCTGCGGGTCGCGGCACGCAGGCTCCCGCATCCGGCGCCCGTGTGGACGGCGTGGTCGCTGCTGGTCGCCGCCGAACTCGACCGGGCGGAAGGCCGCTCGGACCCGGGGCGCTGGGCGGACGCCGTCGCGGCGCTCGCGTCGCTGGAGCGCCCCTTCCAGCTGGCGCAGGCCCGCCAGCGGCTCGCCGAGGCGCTGCTGGACGACGGCGGAGACCGTGCCGAGGCGGCCCGGCTGCTGCGCGCGGCGCACGGAACGGCGCGGCGCCTCGGCGCCCGGGGGGTGCTGGAGGAGACCGCACAGCTCGCCGCGCGGGCCCGCATCGCGGTGGACGGCGACACGCCCCGGGAGGACGGGCAGGAGCCGCCTTCCGGCGACCCCGCGGACTCCTTCGGGCTCACGGCCCGCGAACGCGACGTGCTCGGACTGGTCGCCGCGGGGCGCAGCAACCGTCAGATCGCGGAGCGGCTGTTCATCTCGCCGAAGACGGCCAGCGTGCACGTGTCCCGCATCCTGGCGAAGCTGGGCGTCGCAGGGCGCGGCGAGGCGGCGGCGATGGCACACCGGCTCCGGCTCGTGGGGCCGGAACCGGAGTCGGAGGCGGCCGCACGGCGCTGACCGTCGGACGGTTCCTGGCGGCGGGCGGCGCGGGACCGCACCTCGGGAGGCGCCCCGGCCCTTCGGACGCCGGGGCGTCCCGTCCCGGCGTCCGGGCGTTCGGCGTCGGGCCGTTCAGACCTCCGGCTCGTCCTCGTCGTCCTCGGCCTGCTCCTCCACCCGTACCTTCGGCGGAAGGATCATGCCGACGTCCGACGGCACCATCAGGACCGTGCCGGAATCGAGGTCGACCGGACCGCAGCCCGGCTCGTGGTCGCCCTCGGCGACGCGGGTGTGCTCCAGCCGCTGCCGCTCGTCCTCGGTGTGCTTGGCGCTCGGGTTGAACAGCTCGTTGACCGCACCCAGGTCCATGCAAGCCCTCCCCGTGCCCGCTGCGGGGCAACGTCGTGTGCGCGGGTCGTGTCCCCGGTCTCGTGTGCGCTCAGCGCACCGTCAACCTCAGGATACGGTCGTCACCCTCTTCGGGGGTGCCGCGCGTGTCCGTCTCGTTGGTGACCAGCCACAGCCCGCCGTCGCCGTCGGCCACGACCGTGCGCAGTCGCCCGTACTCGCCTTCCAGGAACGCCTGAGGGGCTGCCGACGGTTCCCCACCGTTCAGCGGGATGCGCCAGAGCCGTTCGCCGCGCAGGCCGGCCATCCACACCGAGCCCTCGGCGACGGCGACACCGCTGGGCGACGCCTCGGACGGACGCCACTGCGCGACCGGGTCGACGAAGCCCTCTTCGCCGGCCTTCCCCTCGACCTCCGGCCAGCCGTAGTTTCCGCCGGCCTCGATGCGGTTGAGCTCGTCCCAGGTGTTCTGCCCGAACTCCGCGGCCCACAACCGGCCGTCCTCGTCCCACGCGAGCCCCTGCACGTTGCGGTGGCCGGAGGAGTAGACGACCGAGTCGTCCCGGGGATTGCCCTTCGCGGGGGGCTCGCCCTCGGGGGTCATGCGCAGGATCTTGCCCGCCGGGGAGGACGCGTCCTGCGCGAGCCCCTCGTCGCCCGTCTCGCCGGTGCCGACGTACAGCATGCCGTCCGGGCCGAAGGCGATCCGGCCGCCGTTGTGGATGGCGCCCTTGGGGATGCCCTTGTAGACGGTGTCGGGGGCGCTCAGCCGTTCGCCGGCCGGCGCGCCGTCGTCGTACCGCATCCGCACCACGCGGTTGTCGGACGCCGTCGTCACGTACGCGTACAGGCTGCGGGCGTCGTCGCGGGGGAGGGCGATGCCCAGCAGGCCGCCCTCGCCGCCCGGTTCGGCGCCGGGCACGCCGCCCGCCGGGGTCTTCTTCCCCGTCTCCCCATCGACGTGCACGATCTCCCCGGTGTCCCGGGAGGAGACCAGCAGATCGCCGTTCGGCAGCGGCGCCAGACCCCACGGGGACCGCAGGCCGGTCGCGACGGTGCTCCCGACGTCGACCGAGCCCTTCGCCGGCGGCGCGTCGCCGGTCGGCGACGCCGACCCGGACGTCGTGGGCCCGCCCTGCCCGGTGCGGCCCTCGTCCGGCTGCCCGCCGTCCTCCGCGGAGCAGCCCGCCGCGAACAGCGTGAACGCCGCGAGCGCGGCCGCGCAGGCCGTACGGGTGCGTGGCCGGTCCGTCCCTCCGGCCGGTCGATGCGTGCCCACGATCAGTGCCTCCTGACGTCGCCGGGCGGTCACCGACGGTCCGTCACCGGTGAGCGCTTCCCCCTCCAGCAGACCACATGCCGCGGCACCGGGGCCGCGTCAGTCCCACGAGCCCTGCGCGGGCGGCAGCGTGTCGATCTCCAGCAGGTCCTCCGCGGTGAGGCGCAGACCGGCGGCGGCCGCGTTCTCCGCCGCCCAGTGCGCCTTCTTAGCACCCGGCACCGGCACCACGTGGCGCCCGCGCGTGAGCAGCCAGGCCAGCGCCACCTGCGCCGGCGTCGCGTCGCCGTGGCGCCGGGCGACCCTCCGGAGCCCGGCCACCAGCGGCTGGTTCGCAGCCATCATCTCGCCGGTGAACCGCGGATGCCGGGCGCGTACGTCGTCCGCCTCGAAACCGCCGCCGGTGGTCAGCGTGCCGGTCAGGTAGCCGTTGCCCAGCGGCATCGCGGCGAGGAAGCCGACCCCGCGCGACTCGCACCACGGCAGCAGCGCGTCCAGCGCCTCCCGCGACCAGACCGACAGCTCCGCCTGCACGCTGCTCACCGGGAAGACCTGCTGCACCCGGTGCAGCAGCCGCAGCGTCGCCTCGTGGATGACCGTGCCGGGGCGCCGGTCGGCGCGGGCGCCCATCGCGCTGAGCCCGAGTGCCCGCACCTTGCCCGCCCGCACCAGCTCCGCCATCGCGCCCCAGGTCTCCTCGACGGGAACCTCCGGGTCGGCGCGGTGCAGGTGGTAGAGGTCGATCACGTCCGTCTGCAGCCGGCGCAGCGAGGCGTCGCAGGCCCGTTTCACGTACCCCGGGCGGCCGTTGGCGACGATGTGCTGGTCGCCCACCAGCAGGCCGCACTTGGTGGAGACGAACGCGTCCCCGCGCCGCTCCTTCAGCACCCGCCCGAGCAGCAGCTCGTTCGTGAACGGGCCGTACATGTCGGCGGTGTCCAGCAGCGTGGACCCCCGGTCCAGGGCGGTGTGCACCGTACGCAGCGACGACTCGCCGTCCTGCTCCGAGGTGGAGTAGGCCCAGCTCATCGGCATGCAGCCGAGCCCGACGGCCCCCACCTCCAGTGCGGCGGCACCGATCGTCCTGCGCTCCACCTGGCCGCCACTCCTCCCCGCGTCCGCTCCGACGGCACCAAACTAGCGGGTGGCTCCGCCGACGTTTCGCATAGCCTCTGGCCATGGCTTCCGATACCTCCGCGACCATCGCACAGCAGGCCACGGACGTGTGGCTGCCCGTACCGCCCGCCGAGATCGACGGTCTGCCCGAGGGGCCGGCGTACCACTTCTGGGACGGCGCCGAGGAATTCCCCGCCGACCCGGCGCGCTGCGGCTTCTACGTGGTGCCGTACATGAAGGGCCCGGTCGTCGCCGCACGCCCGCTGCCGGACATGACGCACGTCCGAGTGGTGCAGACCCTCACCGCGGGCATCGACCACGTCGCGCCCGCCGTCCCGGGGCTGCCCGAGGGCACCGTGCTGTGCAACGCCCGCGGCGTGCACGACGCGAGCACCGCCGAACTCGCCCTCGCCCTCACCCTGGCCTCGCTGCGCCGCATCCCGGAGTTCGTCCGCGCCCAGCCGTCCGGCGACTGGCTCCAGGGCATCTACCCGGCGCTGGCCGACCGGACCGTGCTGATCGTGGGCTACGGCGCGATCGGCGCCGCCATCGAGGACCGGTTGCTGCCGTTCGAGGTCGCAGAGGTGCTGCGGGTGGCGCGCACGGCGCGCACCACGGCGCGCGGCCCGGTGCACGCGCTCGCCGAGGTGGTGGAACTGCTGCCGCGCGCGGACGTGGTGATCCTGTGCACCCCGCTGACCGACGAGACCCGCGGCCTGGCCGGAACGGGCTTCCTCGGCCGCATGCGGGACGGGGCCCTGCTGGTCAACATCGCGCGCGGGCAAGTGGTCGACACCAAGGCGCTGCTCGTCGAGCTGGAGTCCGGTCGGCTGCGCGCCGCCCTGGACGTCACCGACCCGGAACCGCTGCCCCCGGAGCACCCGTTGTGGCGGGCGCCCGGGGTCCTGATCAGCCCGCACGTGGGCGGTCCCACGAGCGCGTTCCTGCCCCGCGCGAAGCGGATGCTGCGGGCCCAGCTGACCCGCTGGGTCGCCGGCGAGCCGGTGGAGCACGTCGTCGCCACCGCGGGGAGGGAGCGGGGCGAGGGGTGACGGGGTGACGGGTGAAGGGGTGACGCCCCGCGCCCGCGCGCCTATCACGTCCCGCAGCACGGGAGCCGCTCATCACCCCAGGTCGTCACGTTCTGTATCGGAACTATGTCCCTGCGTGACGAATCTGGTGTATCGTCCCGACGGGGGCCGAACCAGGACACCGAGGGGGGCGACGGGCACATGCGGGACCGAGGGACGAACCGCCGAAGGCGGCACGCACGGTGCGGAGTACGACGAGCGCCCCTCCGGCACGGGACGACGCATCCACCGTCCCGGGAGGACCGGTGAACACCCAGGGCCGCCCCGGCACCTGGGTGCGGCCCAAGGCGCACGGTGCGGCCGGCGGGGACGGCGCTGACGTCCGTCCAACCCCCCGCTGCGGCGCCGGACCGCGACTCCTGCTCGCCGCCGTCTGCGGCGCCTACGCCACCGGCGCCGCCTTCGGCTGGGGCTCCCCCCGCATGGCCCTGATCATGGGGGACTTCGGACTCGCCGCAGCCGCACTGCTCGCCGCCGTCTCCTGCTTCTGGTACGCCCGCACGCACCGCAGCGGCCGCTTCCGCCCCGCCTGGTACCTCTTCGCGCTGTCCTCCGCCATGGCGGCGCTGGGCAACGGCGTGTGGGGCTGGTACGAGGTGGTGCTCGCGGCGCCCGTGCCGCACCCGTCCGTCGCCGACTTCTGCTTCCTGCTCTTCGCGCCGCCGGCCGTGGTGGGCCTGCTGGTGCTGGCCAAGCGGCCCGTGACCCGGGCCGGCTGGGTCTGCCTCGGCCTCGACGCCTGGCTCATCGGCGGCTCCCTGCTGACCGTCTCCTGGTCCCTCGCGCTCGCCCACACCGCCTCCCCGCAGGGCGACTCGGTGGCCTACGCGGCGCTCACGCTCACCTATCCGCTGCTCGACATCGTGCTCGTCAGCATGGTGCTGGCCCTGCACTTCCGCCGCACGGCCGCCGACCGGTCCGCGATCAACACCGCGATCGGCGCACTGGCACTGACCGTACTGTGCGACGCGTTGTTCACCTCGCCCCTGCTGCGTGAGCACTACAGCTCCGGGCAGCTCCTGGACGCCGGCTGGTTCGCCGGCTCGCTGCTCCTCGCCTACGCCCCCTGGGTCGGTGCCCGCCGCCCGGCGGGCGCTCCCGACGCGGTCGCCGGGGGTGCCCGTGCGCCGCAGGCCGGGGAACCGGCGCGCACCGACACCGGGGCCGGGCGTGCGGCCCAGGCACGTCAGCCGCAGGGCCGCCCCCTCGCCGGCTCCCTCGCGGCCCTCACTCCCTACCTGGCCGCGGCCGTCTGCACGCTCAGCATCATCTACAACTCCCTCGACGGGCGCGCCGTCGACCGGGTGGTGCTCCTGACCGGCTGCACCGTGGTCCTCGCCCTGGTGGTGCGGCAGGGCATCATGCTGCTCGACAACATCACCCTCACGCAGGAACTCGCCCAGAAGGAGAACCACTTCCGCTCCCTGGTGCAGGGCTCCAGCGACGTCATCATGATCGCCGCCTCCACCGGCGTGCTGCGGTACGTCTCGCCCGCCGCCGCCGGCGTCTACGGGCGGGACGGCGACCAGCTCGTCGGTTCCGAACTCGCCTCCCTGATCCACCCCGAGGACCTCGCGCGCGTGCTGCACGAGATCCGCCGGTTCCTGGCCGCGCCACCGGAGTCCGAGCACTCCACGCGCATCGAGTGCCGCTTCCGGCACGGCGCCGGCCACTGGCTCAACGTCGAGTCGACGGTCAACCGCTACCAGGGCGGGCTCATCCTCAACAGCCGCGACGTCACCGAACGCGTACGGCTCCAGGACCAGTTGAAGCACAACGCCTCGCACGACCCGCTCACCGACCTGCCCAACCGGGCGCTGTTCACCGACCGCGTCCGCCAGGCGCTCGCGGGACGCCGCGGAGGGGACGGGGACACCGCCGTCCTCTACATCGACCTGGACGGCTTCAAGGCGGTCAACGACACCGTCGGCCACCACGCGGGCGACGAACTGCTGGTGCAGGCCGCCCAGCGGCTGCGGGAGTCGGTGCGGGCCGGCGACACGGCGGCCCGGCTCGGCGGCGACGAGTTCGCCGCGCTGATCCTGGGCGATCCGGCCATCGCCCACGACACGGAGGCCCGCGAGCGCCGCGTCCTGGAGATCGCGGACCGGCTGCGGCTCACCCTCTCCCAGCCCTACCGGGTGCACGACGGCGCCGAGGTCCGCGTGGCCGCGTCCATCGGCGTGGCGTTCGCGGAGTCCGGCGTCACTCCGGCCGTCCTGCTGCGCCACGCGGACCTCGCCATGTACCGCGCGAAGCAGTCCGGAAAGAACCGCGTCGAGCTGCACCGCCCGCAGACTCCGGAGGCGACCCGGCATGCGGCGGCCGATGAGGGGCCGACCGCCAAGCCGAAGACCGCGGCAGTACCAGCCGCGGAAGTACCGTCCGCCGGAGCGCGAGCCTCCGGAGTGCCGTTGCTCCCGCAGCAGCCCGGCCCCGAGCGTCCCGTGGCCACCGGTCCGGCCACCGGTCCGGCCACCGGTCCCGCCGCCGTGCCGGCCGTCGCGTCGGCAGCCGTACGCACCGCCGCCGCGGCACCCGCACGTGCCGCCGGCTCAGCCCCCGAAGCGACCCGGGACGGCGGCTTCGCCCTGCTGCACCAGCCCGTGGTCGAGCTGAGCACCGGGCGCGTCACCGCCGTCGCGGCACAGCCGCGCTGGCGTTCACCGCAGGGCATCCTCTTCACTCCCGGCGAGTACCTGCGCACCGACGCGCGCCCCAGGCTGGAGAGGGCCGGGGAACGCGCCGCGCAGGGGAGCCGCCGCCTGCTCGCGGAGGCCGTCGCCCAGGCTGCCGACCGGCACCGCGCCGGCCTGACCGCCCCGGTGACCGTGCGGGTGTCCGCACGCGGCCTGACCGGTGCCGCACCGCCGGGCGGCGGCGTCGAGGAGCTGCTCGACCGGCACGGCCTGCCACCGTGCGGGCTGGTGCTGGAGATCTCCGTCGGCGACCCGCGCACCGCGCTCGACGAGCTGGCACACCGGCTGACCGGTCTGCGGGATCACGGCGTCCGGGTCGCGCTGGACGGCATCGGCAGCGGGTACGCGGCGCTCGCCGCGCTCCGCCGCCTGCCCCTGGACGTGCTCTGCCTCGACCAGGGTCTGGTCGAGGGGCTCGTGGAGTCCCCGCGTCTGCGGAAGATCACCTCCGGACTGCTGCGCATCGCCGACGACCTCGGACTCACCTCCGTCGCCGACGGCGTGGACCTCCCCGAGCAGGTGCTCGCCCTGCGCGCGATGGGCTGCACCCACGGCCGGGGCGCCGCGTTCTCCGGGGCGCTGGACGAGCACCGGCTGCGCCGCGCCCTGACCGTCGGCGGCTATCCGCTCCCCGCGCCGTCCGTGAGCGGAGTGGGTGGGACGGGCGGGGCGCACACGGGTGAACCGCGGGGAGCGGACACGCGCACGGGGGAGCCGCGCCGGGGTGAACCGCGAGGCGGTGACGCGCGAGGCGGTGACCCGCGGGGGCACCGTCCCGTCGTGGCGGCGGGCAGGCTGCCGGTCCGTCGCGGCGGCCTGAGCGGCCCCGACCCGCTCACCCACCACTCCGCGCTCGGCTCCCCGGGCGCACCGTCCGCCGGACCCTCCGGCGGACCACCGTACAGTTCACATACTGAGACACCCGTCCCACCCACTTGACACCCCGAGGGGGCCAGGAGGAAGGTCATGCCATGCGCACCCGAATTCTCGTACTTGGCAAGCGCGTCGGCTGAACGGGGCCTCGAAGACCCCGCGACCCTCACCGACGCGCTCCCCTCGCCTGCCTCACGGCACGAGGGGTTTTTTGTTGCACCGGTGCCCGGGAGCAAACCCCTCCCACCCGGCACAGACCCGTAGCAAACCCCACCGGCAACACCCACACCACGAGCGCCACCACCCTCACTCTCCGGGAAGAGAGAACCGATGACCGAGCAGGCCACCGGGGCCCCCAAACCGCAGCCGCGGCCCCGTACCGGCGGACAGCAGCAGCCGGCCGCACCGGCGCCCACCCCCGAGACCGTGACGGGCGCGCAGTCCCTCATCCGGTCCCTGGAAGAGGTCGGCGCCGACACGGTGTTCGGGATTCCCGGCGGCGCGATCCTGCCCGCGTACGACCCGATGATGGACTCCTCCCGGGTGCGCCACGTCCTCGTCCGGCACGAGCAGGGCGCCGGTCACGCCGCCACCGGCTACGCCCAGGCCACGGGCCGCGTCGGCGTCTGCATGGCCACCTCCGGCCCCGGCGCCACCAACCTCGTCACCCCCATCGCCGACGCGCACATGGACTCGGTGCCGCTGGTCGCCATCACCGGGCAGGTCGCCTCCCGGTCGATCGGCACCGACGCCTTCCAGGAAGCCGACATCTGCGGCATCACCATGCCGGTCACCAAGCACAACTTCCTGGTCACCGACCCGGCCGAGATCCCCCGGACGATCGCCCAGGCATTCCACATCGCCTCCACCGGACGCCCCGGCCCGGTCCTCGTCGACATCGCCAAGGACGCGCTTCAGGCTCGGACGACGTTCTCCTGGCCGCCGCAGCACGATCTGGCCGGCTACCGTCCCGTCATCAAGCCGCACTCCAAGCAGATCCGCGAGGCAGCCCGGCTGATCACCGAGTCCCGGCGCCCGGTGCTGTACGTCGGCGGCGGCGTCCTGAAGGCCGGCGCCACCACGGAGCTGAAGGTGCTCGCCGAGCTGACCGGCGCTCCGGTCACCACCACCCTGATGGGCATCGGCGCCTTCCCGGACAGCCACCCGCAACACCTGGGCATGCCCGGCATGCACGGCACCGTCGCCGCCGTCACCGCACTCCAGAAGGCCGACCTGATCGTTGCCCTCGGGGCCCGGTTCGACGACCGTGTCACCGGCAAGCTCGACTCCTTCGCCCCGCTCGCCAAGATCGTCCACGCGGACATCGACCCCGCCGAGATCGGCAAGAACCGCGCGGCGGACGTGCCCATCGTCGGCGACGCCCGCGAGGTCGTCGCCGACCTGATCGTCGCCGTCCAGGGCGAGCACGAGGGCGGACGCAAGGGCGACCACACCGCCTGGTGGCAGCTGCTCGAACGGTGGCGGGAGACCTACCCGCTGGGCTACGACCTGCCGGAGGACGGCTCCCTCGCCCCGCAGCAGGTCATCCAGCGCATCGGCCAACTCGCCCCGGAGGGCACGGTCTACGCCGCCGGCGTCGGCCAGCACCAGATGTGGGCGGCCCACTACATCGACTACGAGCGGCCCGCCACCTGGCTCAACTCCGGCGGCCTGGGCACCATGGGCTACGCGGTGCCGGCGGCGCTCGGCGCCAAGGTCGGCGTCCCGGACAGGACCGTCTGGGCCATCGACGGCGACGGCTGCTTCCAGATGACCAACCAGGAACTGGCCACCGCCGCGCTCAACGACGTGCCCATCAAGGTCGCGATCATCAACAACGGCGCCCTCGGCATGGTCCGCCAGTGGCAGACCCTCTTCTACAACCAGCGCTACTCCAACACCAAGCTGCACGACGGCGAGGGCAGCGAACCCTGCCGCGGCACCCGGGTGCCCGACTTCGTGAAGCTGGCCGAGGCCATGGGCTGCGTCGGCATCCGCTGCGAGGACCCCGAGCAGCTCGACGCGGTCATCGAGAAGGCCAACTCCATCAACGACCGCCCGGTCGTCGTCGACTTCGTCGTCCACGAGGACGCGATGGTCTGGCCGATGGTCGCGGCGGGCACCTCCAACGACGAGGTCATGGCGGCGCGCGGCGTGCGCCCCGACTTCGGCGACAGCGACGAGTGACGAGCGGAGCCACGCAAGCGATGTCCAAGCACACCCTGTCCGTCCTGGTGGAGAACACGCCCGGCATCCTCGCCCGGATCGCCTCGCTGTTCTCCCGCCGCGGCTTCAACATCGACTCCCTCGCCGTCGGCGTCACCGAACACCCCGACATCTCGCGCATCACCATCGTGGTGAACGTCGAGGACCTGCCGCTGGAGCAGGTGACCAAGCAGCTCAACAAGCTCGTCAACGTGCTGAAGATCGTCGAGCTGGAGCCCGGCGGCGCCATCCAGCGCGAACTCGTTCTGGTGAAGGTGCGGGCCGACAACGAGACCCGTTCGCAGATCGTCGAGATCGTGCAGCTGTTCCGAGCCAAGACCGTCGACGTCTCCCCGGAGGCCGTCACCATCGAGGCCACCGGCGGCAGCGACAAGCTCGAGGCGATGCTGCGGATGCTGGAGCCGTACGGCATCAAGGAACTCGTGCAGTCCGGGACCATCGCCATAGGGCGCGGCGCCCGCTCCATCACCGACCGCTCGCTGCGCGCACTCGAACGCAGCGCCTGACCCCGGACCGGGCGCCCCGCCCGCAGCGCCCCGTCCACGCTGCGGGCGGCCGCGCCCGTCGACCGCCGCCCCGCCGTACGGTGAGGCGGCACCCACCAGGAAGAAACAAGGAGAGACCCCAAGTGGCCGAGCTGTTCTACGACGCCGACGCCGACCTGTCCATCATCCAGAACCGCAAGGTCGCCGTGCTCGGTTACGGCAGCCAGGGGCACGCCCACGCGCTGTCGCTGCGCGACTCGGGCGTGGACGTCCGCGTGGGCCTGCACGAGGGCTCGAAGTCCCGGGCCAGGGCCGAGGAGCAGGGCCTGAAGGTGACCACGCCGGCCGAGGCCGCGAAGGAAGCCGACGTCATCATGGTCCTCGTGCCGGACCCGGTCCAGGCCAAGGTCTACGAGGAGTCCGTCGCTCCCCATCTCAAGGAGGGCGACGCGCTCTTCTTCGGCCACGGCTTCAACATCCGCTTCGGCTTCATCAAGCCCCCGGCCGGCGTGGACGTCTGCATGGTCGCCCCGAAGGGCCCCGGCCACCTCGTCCGCCGCCAGTACGAGGAGGGCCGCGGCGTTCCGTGCATCGCGGCCGTCGAGCAGGACGCCACCGGCAAGGCGTTCGAGCTGGCGCTCTCCTACGCCAAGGGCATCGGCGGCACCCGCGCCGGCGTCATCAAGACCACCTTCACCGAGGAGACCGAGACCGACCTCTTCGGTGAACAGGCCGTGCTCTGCGGCGGCGCCTCGGCGCTGGTCAAGGCCGGATTCGAGACGCTGGTCGAGGCCGGTTACCAGCCGGAGATCGCGTACTTCGAGTGCCTGCACGAGCTGAAGCTCATCGTGGACCTCATGTACGAGGGCGGCCTGGAGAAGATGCGCTGGTCCGTCTCCGAGACCGCAGAGTGGGGCGACTACGTCACCGGCCCGCGCATCATCAACGACCAGACCAAGGCGGAGATGAAGAAGGTCCTCACCGACATCCAGGACGGCTCCTTCGCCAACAACTGGATGAAGGAGTACAACGCGGGCCTGCCGAAGTACAACGAGTACAAGAAGGCCGACGGCGACCACCTGCTGGAGACCACCGGCCGCAAGCTGCGCAAGCTCATGAGCTGGGTCGACGACGAGGCCTGACGGCCTCCGGCCCGCCGGCCGAGGGCGCACCGGGGCACACCGCTCCGGTGCGCCCCGCCGCGGTGCACCGCCTCGGCGGGGCGGTCGTGGGCCGTCGCGGCGGGGCCTTCGGGACGGCGGTTCCGGAGGACGGGCCGCGGAGCGCGAGCGTCCGCTCTCCCGTGTGCCTGCCCGAGGCGCGGGCGGCCCCGGCTCCCGCCGCCGGGTCCGCCCCGGTGCCTCGTCTCCCGGCAGGGGCCCGAGGGCGGTCACCTCGTCCGCCCCGCCGTCGGGAGGGTGCATCCGCCCGCCGGCCCCCCGCCGTCGCGGGTGCCCGGACACCGCCCGACCGGGGCGGAGCCCCGGGGTCGCACGCGCGGGTGATCTTCGGCCGGAGGAGCGGCACAAGCCGCCCCGCCGCCGCTACACTGCGAAGCAGAAACGCGTCACAGGCTCACAGCGTCGTGTGTCTTACGCGGCTGCCAACCCTCCACCGCCTTCGGCCGTCGGGATCGGCCGTCTGCGAGGACATCGTCCGCAGAGGACAAGTGAGGACTGAGACCCCTGTGAGCAAGCCCGTAGTACTCATCGCCGAAGAGCTCTCCCCGGCCACCGTCGACGCGCTCGGACCGGACTTCGAGATCCGTCACTGCGACGGCGCGAACCGCGCCGAACTCCTCCCCGCGATCGCCGACGTCGACGCCGTCCTCGTCCGCAGCGCGACCAAGGTCGACGCCGAGGCCGTCGCCGCCGCGAAGCGGCTGAAGGTCGTCGCCCGCGCTGGCGTCGGCCTGGACAACGTGGACGTCTCCGCGGCCACCAAGGCCGGCGTGATGGTGGTCAACGCCCCCACGTCCAACATCGTCACCGCCGCCGAGCTGGCCTGCGGCCTGCTGGTGGCGACGGCGCGCAACATCCCGCAGGCGAACACCGCGCTGAAGAACGGCGAGTGGAAGCGCAGCAAGTACACCGGCGTCGAGCTGAGCGAGAAGACCCTGGGTGTGGTCGGCCTCGGCCGCATCGGCGTGCTGGTGGCGCAGCGCATGTCCGCGTTCGGCATGAAGATCGTGGCCTTCGACCCGTACGTGCAGCCCGCCCGGGCCGCGCAGATGGGCGTCAAGCTCGTCACCCTGGACGAACTGCTGGCGGTGTCGGACTTCATCACCGTGCACCTGCCCAAGACCCCGGAGACGCTCGGCCTGATCGGCGACGAGGCGCTGCGCAAGGTCAAGCCGGAGGTCCGGATCGTCAACGCCGCGCGCGGCGGCATCGTCGACGAGGACGCTCTGTTCGCCGCCCTCAAGGAGGGCCGCGTCGCCGGCGCCGGACTCGACGTGTACACCAGCGAGCCGTGCACCGACTCCCCGCTGTTCGCGTTCGACCAGGTCGTCTGCACCCCGCACCTCGGCGCCTCCACCGGCGAGGCGCAGGAGAAGGCCGGCATCTCGGTCGCCAAGTCCGTGCGTCTGGCGCTCGCCGGTGAACTCGTGCCGGACGCGGTGAACGTCCAGGGCGGCGTCATCGCCGAGGACGTGCGCCCGGGGCTGCCGCTCGCCGAGAAGCTGGGCCGCATCTTCACGGCGCTGGCCGGCGAGGTCGCCCACCGGCTCGACGTCGAGGTCTACGGCGAGATCACCCAGCACGACGTGAAGGTGCTGGAGCTCTCCGCCCTCAAGGGCGTCTTCGAGGACGTGGTCGACGAGACGGTCAGCTACGTCAACGCGCCGCTGTTCGCGCAGGAGCGCGGCGTGGAGGTGCGGCTGACCACCTCCTCCGAGTCCCCGGAGCACCGGAACGTGGTGGTCGTGCGCGGCACCCTCGGCAGCGGGGAGGAGATCTCCGTCTCCGGCACGCTGTCGGGCCCCAAGCACCTGCAGAAGATCGTCGCCGTCGGCGAGCACGACATCGACCTGGCCCTCGCCGACCACATGGCCTTCCTGCGCTACGGCGACCGCCCCGGCGTCGTCGGCACGGTCGGCCGTGCCCTGGGCGAGGCGGGCCTGAACATCGCGGGGATGCAGGTGTCCCGGTCGGCGGCCGGCGGCGAGGCGCTCGTCGCGCTCACCGTGGACGACACCGTTCCGGCGTCGGTGCTGGCGGAGATCGCCGAGGAGATCGGCGCCACGTCCGCCCGCACCGTCAACCTGGAGGACTGACCGCGCGGTTCCGCGCCTGACGAGGGGCCGGCGTGAGCGCGTCGGCCCCCCGTCCGGTTTCCGGAGGTCCGCCTCAGGACAGCCGGGCCGCCTTCAGCGCGACGTGCAGCAGCAGCCGGTCCGCGCCGTCGTCGAGATCCAGCCCGGTCAGCCGCTCCACCCGCCCCAGCCGGTAGTACAGCGTCTGCCGGTGGATGCCCAGGTCCGCCGCCGTCCGGCCGGCCTGACCGGCCCGGTCGAGGAACGCCTCGGCCGTGCGCGCCATCTCGCGGTGCGCCGGCTCCAGGAGTTCCCGCACCGAGGGGTCCCGTGCCGTGTCCGCGGGGAGCCGTCCGAGCAGGCGGTACGGCCCGATGTCCGCCCATTCGGCGACGGAGCCGAATCGCTCCGGCTCGGCCGCCGCCGCCCGTGCGGCGACCAGCGCCTCTCGCCACGCGGTGGGAGCCGCTGCGGCCAACTCGCCCCGCACCGCACCGATTCCGGCGGCCTGACGGGACGGGCCCGGCGCGCGCTCCGGGGCCGCCGGGCGCGCGGCCGGGCCCACGTCGTCCGAGGGCGGGAGACCCAGCAGGCGCCGCCCGACCGCGTGCGCCGGTGTGAGTACGGCGGCGGCACGCAGACGGGTCAGCACGGCCAGCGCGCCCCCGGCCTCGGCCGCGCCCGTCGCCCCGGCCCCGGACCCGCCCGCGGTGCCGCTCGGCCCGTCACCCGTCCGGGCGCCACCGGCGCCGGGCACCAGGCAGTGGGCCGCCACTCCGGGCCACTGCCTGGTGCCCGCCGCCGGTCCGCCGCCCGGCGAGGTGAGGGTTCCCGTGTCCGGGGCCGTGTCCGACGCCTCCCACGGGGACACCGCCACCACCGCCAGCGGCCCTTCCAGCGTGGCGCCCAGCGTGGTCCGCAGCTCCTCGGCCGCCTCCGCCCGCCCGGCAGCCGGGCCGGTGAGCAGCTCGCGCAGCAGTGCGCCCGCGTGGGCGCCCTGCTGCGCCTCGGCAGCCAGCAGCGCGCCGATCCGGGTCGCCGTCTGCTGGGCCCGGGCCACCCTCGGGTCGCGCAGGTCGAGCGCGCCGTCGTCCAGCAGCCAGACGTAGCCGTAGACCACGCCGCCGTGCCGCACGGGCAGGCAGAGCCGCCCGGTCCGCACCCCGGCCGCCGGGTCCGGCGGAATGCGTACCGGTTCCCGCGCCCGGGTGATGCCGAAGCTCTCGAACCACTTCCGTACCGCCGCCGTGGAACGCCGCTGGAGGATGGTCCGGGTGCGGACCTGGTCCAGGTCCGCGTCCGGACCGCGCTCCTCGTCGCCCTCGTGGGCGGCGAAGGCGATCAGGGTGAAGTCGCGGTCCTCCAGCGTCGCCGGGGTCCCGAGGGAGGCGGAGACGTCGTCGACCAGCGTCTGGTAGTCCTCGCGCATCCGGCCCCGCCTCCTGTCCCGTCCCCCGCGTGCTCCTCCGCTCATTCTCATACATCTGTCTGAGATCCGGGACACGGATACGTGACAGCTGTCGATGGCCCGGTACCGGAGCGATCCTTGACGATGCACGGTGGGCGGCTCACCCCTGTCGTCCGAGGAAACACCGTGAAAAGTGGAGGTGCCCGTGCTGGGTCCCGTGCTTCTCGCCGCCGCACGCAGCGACGCCATCCGTCGCGCGGTCTCGGCCGCGCCCGTCACCCGGCCGGTCGTCGACCGTTTCGTCGCGGGGGAGCTGCTCGACCAGTCGCTGGCCGCCGTGCGCGACCTCGCGGACCGCGGCCTGGAGGTGACCCTCGACCACCTCGGCGAGGACATCACGGACCGCTCGGAGGCCGTGCGCAACCGCGACGCCTACCTCGCCCTGGCAGAGGCCCTGGCCGGCGAGGGGCTGGGGGAGCGGGCCGAGATGTCCGTGAAGCTCTCCGCCTTCGGCCAGGCGCTGCCCGGCGGCGAGGACATCGCCTACGGCAACGTGCTCCCGGTCGTCGAGGCCGCCGCGGAGGCCGGCACCACGGTCACCCTCGACATGGAGGACCACACCACGGTCGACTCGACCCTCCGCATCCTCTCCGAGCTGCGCGGGCGCTTTCCGCAGACGGGCGCCGTCGTGCAGAGCTACCTCTTCCGCACCGAGGAGGACTGCCACGCGCTCGCCGGGGAAGGCTCCCGGGTGCGACTGGTGAAGGGCGCCTACAAGGAGCCCGCCGAGGTCGCCCACCAGGACAAGCGCGAGGTCGACCGGGCGTACGTCCGCTGCCTGAAGATCCTCATGGCGGGCAAGGGCTATCCGATGATCGGCTCGCACGACCCGCGGATGGTCGCCATCACGCAGGAGCTGGCGCGCACCACGGGCCGCAAGATCGACAGCTACGAGTTCCAGATGCTCTACGGCATCCGCGAGGCGGAACAGGAGCGGCTGGCCGCGGCCGGTCACCGCATGCGCGTCTACGTGCCCTACGGCACCGACTGGTACGGCTACTTCATGCGGCGCCTCGCGGAGCGCCCGGCGAATCTCGCCTTCTTCCTCCGGAGCCTCATCAGCCGCCGCTAGCGGCGGCTCGCCCCGGCGAGGGGCCGTTAGCCTCGAAGCGGGGCCGTCACCCCGGCCCCCTCCGCACCGACTTTGCCTTCAGACAACCTCGAACCGCGAAGGAGCACGCGACCCATGGACGCCGTGACCCACGTCCCCGCCCCGTACAACGAGCCGGTGCACACCTACGCACCCGGCAGCGCCGAGCGGGCCCGGCTGGAGAAGAAGCTCAAGGAGCTCTCCGAGAACCCGATCGACCTCCCCATGACCATCGCCGGGGAGAAGCGGATGGGCGGCGGCGAGCGCTTCGACGTCGTGCAGCCGCACGACCACAAGGCGGTCATCGGCACCTACGCCAACGCCACCCGCCAGGACGCCCAGGAGGCGATCGACGCCGCCCTGGCCGCCGCCCCGGCCTGGCGCGCGATGTCCTTCGACGACCGCGCGGCCATCCTGCTGAAGGCCGCCGACCTGCTGGCCGGCCCGTGGCGCGAGACCATCGCCGCCTCCACCATGCTGGGCCAGTCCAAGACCGCCCAGCAGGCCGAGATCGACGCCCCCTGCGAGCTGATCGACTTCTGGCGCTTCAACGTGCACTTCGCGCGCGAGCTGCTGACCGAGCAGCCCCCGATGCAGCCGCACGGCGTCTGGAACCGGCTGGACCACCGTCCGCTGGAGGGCTTCGTCTACGCCATCACGCCGTTCAACTTCACCGCCATCGCGGGCAACCTGCCGACCGCGCCGGCGCTGATGGGCAACGTCGTGGTCTGGAAGTCGTCGCCCACGCAGACGCACTCCGCCATCCTGCTCATGGAGCTGCTGGAGGAGGCGGGCATGCCCAAGGGCGTGATCAACCTCGTCACCGGCGACGGCAAGGAGGTCTCCGAGGTCGCGCTGCCGCACCCCGACCTGGCCGGCGTCCACTTCACCGGCTCCACCGCCACCTTCCAGTACCTGTGGAAGTCGGTCGGCGAGAACATCGAGAAGTACCGCTCGTACCCGCGCCTCGTCGGCGAGACCGGCGGCAAGGACTTCATCGTCGCCCACCCCAGCGTGGACCGCGCCGTGCTGAAGACCGCCATGATCCGCGGTGCGTTCGAGTACCAGGGCCAGAAGTGCTCGGCCGCGTCCCGTGCCTACATCCCGCGCTCGGTGTGGGAGGGCGGCTTCAAGGACCAGCTCGTCGCCGAGACCGAGGGCCTGACCATGGGCGACGTCAGCGACCTGTCGAACTTCGTCGGCGCCGTCATCGACGACCGCGCGTTCGCCAAGAACAAGGCCGCGATCGACCGCGCCAAGGAGGACCCGACCTGCGAGATCGTCGCGGGCGGCACCTACGACGACTCGGTCGGCTACTTCGTCCGCCCGACGGTCATCGCCTGCACCGACCCGGAGAACGAGCTCTTCTCCACGGAGTACTTCGGCCCGATCATCGGCGTCCACGTCTACGAGGACGCCGAGTGGGAGACGATGCTCGACCAGATGGAGTCCGTCTCCGCGTACGCCCTGACCGGAGCCGTGCTGGCGCAGGACCGGCAGGTGCTGGCCGAGGCGAGCGCCAAGCTGCGCTTCGCGGCCGGCAACTTCTACCTGAACGACCGTCCCACCGGTTCCATCGTCGGCCAGCAGCCGTTCGGCGGCGCCCGCGCCTCCGGCACCAACGACAAGGCGGGTTCGAAGTTCAACCTGCTGCGCTGGATGTCGCCGCGCTCCATCAAGGAGACGATGGTGGCCCCGACCGACTACCGCTACCCGCACATGGGCTGACCCCCACGGGCTCCGGCCCGTCGAAGGCCCGTGCCCCCATGGGGGCACGGGCCTTCGCGCTACCGTGGGCCGCATGCCGATCCGCGCCGTGCTCTGGGACGTCGACGACACCCTGTTCGACTACACCGGTTCCGACGCCGCCGCTGCGCTCGTCCACATCGAGGCGGAAGGGCTGCTGTCCCGGCACGCCTCGCCGGAAGCGGCGCTCGCCCGGTGGCGGACGGTGATGGAGGAGCAGTACGCCCGGTTCACCTCCGGCGAGATCGCCTTCCTCGACCACCGCCGCGAACGCGCCCGGCAGTTCCTCGGCGCACGGCTCTCCGACGAGGAGGCCGACGCCTGGTTCGGCCGCTACGTGACCCGGTACGAGGCGGCCTGGACGCTCTTCCCCGACACCGTCGCCGCACTGGACGCGCTGGCGCACAGCCACCGGCACGGCGTGCTCTCCAACTCCTCGGTGCGCAACCAGGAACGCAAGCTCACCCGCCTCGGCATCCGCGACCGGTTCGAGGTGCTCCTGTGCTCCGACCGGCTCGGCGTCGCCAAGCCGGACCCCGCCGCCTTCCTCGCCGCCTGCGCGGCCCTGGACCTGCCGCCGCACGAGGTGGCGTACGTCGGGGACCGGCTGGACCTGGACGCGGAGGCTGCCGTCGCTGCGGGGCTGACGGGCGTGTGGCTGGACCGGAAAGGCGGTACGGCCGCCGCCTTCTCGCCGCGCATCAGCGTCCTCACGGACCTGCCCGCCGTGCTGGAGACGGCGTCGCCGTCGCCCTGACACCTCGTCGGCCCTCCTCCGGTCACGGAGAGAAACCGCAGGTCGGAGCCTTCGGCGTCTCAGATAGTAGGAAGCCAAAGTAAAAACGAGACATCGGGGCTCCGGGCTCTTACCGTGGTAGCAGCCGATACGTTTCGTCGCTCCATCAGCGACCGGCGGACGAGGCGCGGTGCCCGTACGCAGGTGACCCCTGCCGCACCGTTCGCCCCCGCCCCTTCCGGCGCGTTGCATCCGCATCTCCAGCCCCGAGGCATGCCCGCCCCGGCGCTCCGCAGAACTCGACGCCTCGCAGAAGGAGCCCCCCATGCACGAGACAGCCCGCCGCCGCACCCGCCACGCCGCCGTCCGCCGCACCCGCCGCGACAGCGATCGCCAGAATGCCGCCGCCGCGCTCCAGCGCGCCCTGGACCGCCGGGACAACGGCGGCGCCACCGGCCACTGAACCGCCGTACCCCGGGCAGGGAGCACCCGTACCGGTACCGTCCCGGCGCGCACCTGTCCCGGAGCAGAACCACACGACACGACGCGTCCGGATGCTGGACGCGTCGTGTCGGTGGATGGGACGGAGAGTAGGGTCCCCGGTATGTCTCGCAGCCTCAGCCTCGCAGTGATCCCCGGTGACGGCATCGGCCCGGAGGTCGTCGCCCAGGGCCTCAAGGTCCTCGGCGCCGTTCTTCCGCCGGACGTGAAGCTGGAGACCCGGGAGTACGACCTCGGCGCCGCCCGCTGGCACGCCACCGGCGAGACCCTGCCGGACGCGGAGCTCGAACGGCTCGCCGGGCACGACGCGATCCTGCTCGGCGCCATCGGCGACCCGACCGTGCCGTCCGGCGTGCTGGAGCGCGGCCTGCTGCTCAAGCTGCGGTTCGCCTTCGACCACTTCGTCAACCTCCGCCCGTCGAAGCTCTTCCCGCAGACCGCGACGCCCCTTCAGGGCCGCCCGGACATCGACTTCGTCGTCGTCCGCGAGGGCACCGAGGGCCCGTACACGGGCAACGGAGGCAGCCTGCGCACCGGAACGCCGGCCGAGGTCGCCACCGAGGTGAGCGTCAACACCGCGTACGGCGTGGAGCGCGTGGTGCGCGACGCGTACGAGCGGGCCCGCGCCAGGCCGCGCCGGAAGCTGACCCTCGTCCACAAGAACAACGTGCTGGTGCACGCGGGCCATCTGTGGAAGAACACCTTCGACCGGATCGGCCGCGAGTACCCCGAGGTCACCACCGACTACCTGCACGTCGACGCGGCGACGATCTTCTTCGTCACCGATCCCGCACGGTTCGACGTGATCGTCACCGACAACCTGTTCGGCGACATCCTCACCGACCTGGCCGCGGCCGTCACCGGCGGCATCGGCCTCGCCGCCTCCGGGAACATCAACCCCACCGGCACGTTCCCTTCGATGTTCGAGCCCGTGCACGGCTCCGCGCCCGACATCGCGGGCACCGGACAGGCCGACCCGACGGCGACGATCCTCTCCGTCGCCCTGCTGCTGCGGCACCTCGGCCACGAGACCGAGGCCGTCCGGGTCGAGGACGCCGTGACCGCCGACCTCGCCGAGCGCTCCGGACCGCGCAGCACCGACGCGTCGGGCGACGCCGTCGCCGCCCGGGTCACCGGGTAGGTCCGACCGGGTACGGAGGAGTCCGCGGACGGGCGCCCGCCGCCCGTCCGCTGGGCAAGCACGCGGCCGGGTGTCACCATGCACCCAGGACCGCCACCCCCGTCAGCCGTACGGCGGCCCGCGCGCGATAATCGGATGCGGGACCGCGCAGGGAGGGAAGCTCGGACGTCCTACTACTCCCGGGAACAGGGGTAACGGCGTCGCGGTCCGCCACGACACTCACCGAAGGACGCGCTCACATGACGACGACGCCCCGCATCGACTTCGACCTGAAGCCCTCAGCGCAGCCGCTGTCCGCCGCCGAGCGCGAGGCCGTGCTCGCCGATCCCGGCTTCGGCCGCCACTTCACCGACCACATGGTCACCATCCGCTGGACCGAGGGCCGCGGCTGGCACGACGCGCAGCTCCAGCCGTACGCGCCGCTGTCCATCGACCCGGCGAACGCGACGCTGCACTACGCGCAGACGATCTTCGAGGGCCTCAAGGCCTACAAGCAGGCGGACGGCTCCATCGCCAGCTTCCGCCCCGACGCCAACGCGCGCCGCTTCCAGCGCTCCGCCCGGCGCCTGGCCATGCCGGAGCTTCCGGTCGAGACCTTCGTCGAGGCCTGCGACCTGCTGGTGAAGCAGGACCGCGACTGGGTGCCGAGCGAGGGCGAGCAGTCGCTCTACCTGCGCCCCTTCCTGTTCGCCACGGAGGTGGGGCTGGGCGTCCGCCCCGCGAACGAGTACCTGTTCATCGTGATCGCCTCGCCCGCCGGCGCCTACTTCCCGCGCGGCGTGAAGCCGGTCTCGGTCTGGCTCTCCGAGGAGTACGTCAGGGCCGCCCCCGGAGGCATGGGCGAGGCCAAGACCGGCGGCAACTACGCCGCCTCCCTGGTCGCCCAGAAGGAGGCCGCCGCGCAGGGCTGCGACCAGGTGGTCTGGCTGGACGCGCTGGAGCGCCGCTACATCGAGGAGATGGGCGGCATGAACCTCTACTTCGTCTACGGCAGCGGAGCGGGCGCCCGGATCGTCACGCCCGAGCTGACCGGCACCCTGCTGCCCGGCATCACCCGTGACTCGCTGCTCCGCATCGCCGAGGACCTGGGCCACAAGACCGCCGAGGCGCGCATCTCCACCGACGACTGGCGCCGTGGCAACGAGGACGGCACCCTCACCGAGGTCTTCGCCTGCGGCACCGCCGCCGTCATCACCCCGGTCGGTCACGTGAAGTCGGCCCGCGGAGAGTGGGCCGTCGGGGACGGTGAGCCCGGCGAGGTCACCATGAAGCTGCGCGAGACGCTGCTCGCGCTCCAGACCGGCCACGCCCCCGACCCGCACGGCTGGATGCACCGGCTCGGCTGAACGACGCCACGGCGCCGGACGCGCGGTCCCACCGCGCGTCCGGCGTGCTGTTCGGCACGTTGTGCGGCACGTTGTGCGGAGTGGTGTCCGGGACGGCGTCCGGGCGATGTCCGGATGATGAGATGCGATGGTGGGCCGGACCGACCTGTGCCAGGCTCGTCGCGTGCTCTCGTTCACCATGATTATCGGTGACAGCGCGCCGGTCCGCCGTGACCGCTGACCGCATCCGACCGGATGCGTCGGCGACCACCGTGTCCCAGACCCGCGCGCAGACCTCTCGCGACCAGCGAGGGGTCTTTTCGTTTTCCGGCCCACCCCGCAGGAAGCGGAGCGCGAGGGATGATGGGGACAAGTGGAACCGTGCCTTCCGGATCGCTCATCCCGACAGGAGCCCTGACCACCATGCCGCAGGACGCCCCCAGTGACGCCGTCCCCCGGGACGCCCTCCCCGGAGACGACTTCCACGTCTTCGACACCACGCTGCGCGACGGAGCGCAGCGCGAAGGCATCAACCTGAGCGTCGCCGACAAGCTCACCATCGCCCGGCACCTGGACGAATTCGGCGTCGGCTTCATCGAGGGCGGCTGGCCGGGGGCCAACCCGCGCGACACCGAGTTCTTCCAGCGCGCCCTGGCGGAGATCGACTTCCGGCACGCGCAGCTCGTCGCGTTCGGCGCCACCCGCCGTCCGGGCGTCGCGGCGGCCGACGACCCGCAGGTCGTCGCCCTCGCCGAGTCCGGTGCTCCGGTCGTCACCCTGGTCGCCAAGTCCCACGACCGGCACGTCGAACTCGCGCTCCGCACCACGCGGGAGGAGAACCTGGCCATGGTGCGCGACACCGTCGCCCACCTCCGCGGTCTGGGCCGCCGGGTCTTCGTCGACTGCGAGCACTTCTTCGACGGCCACCGCGCCGACCCCGCGTACGCCACGCAGGTCGTGCGGGCGGCGTACGAGGCGGGCGCGGACGTCGTGGTGCTCTGCGACACGAACGGCGGCATGCTCCCCGGCGACGTCCAGGCCGTGGTCCGCGCGGTGCTCGCGGACACCGGCGCCCGCCTCGGCGTGCACGCCCAGGACGACACCGGCTGCGCCGTCGCCAACACCCTGGCCGCCGTCGACGCCGGCGCCACCCACGTGCAGTGCACGGCCAACGGGTACGGCGAGCGCGTCGGCAACGCCAACCTCTTCCCCGTGGTGGCAGCCCTGGAGCTGAAGTACGGCCGCCGGGTACTCCCGGAGGGTGCGCTCGCCGAGATGACCCGCATCTCGCACGCCGTCGCCGAGGTGGTGAACCTGACCCCGTCCACCCATCAGCCCTACGTCGGCACCTCCGCCTTCGCGCACAAGGCGGGCCTGCACGCCTCCGCCATCAAGGTCGACCCCGACCTGTACCAGCACATCGACCCCGAACAGGTCGGCAACTCCATGCGGATGCTGGTCTCCGACATGGCCGGCCGGGCCTCCGTCGAACTCAAGGGCAGGGAACTGGGGTACGACCTCGGCGGCGACCGCGACCTCGTCGGCCGGATCGTCGAACGGGTCAAGGAGAAGGAGCTGCGCGGCTACACCTACGAGGCCGCCGACGCGTCCTTCGAACTGCTGCTGCGTGACGAGGTGCACGGCGGGCCGGACCGCAGGGCCGAGCGGTTCTTCCGGCTGGAGTCGTGGCGCGCCATCGTCGAGGACCGCCCCGACGGCTCGCACGCCAACGAGGCGACGGTGCGGCTGTGGGCCAAGGGCGAACGCGTCGTCGCCACCGGAGAGGGCAACGGCCCGGTCAACGCGCTGGACCGCGCGCTGCGCGTGGGCCTGGAGCGCATCTACCCCGGACTCGCCCGGCTGGAGCTCGTCGACTACAAGGTCCGCATCCTGGAGGGCACGCACGGCACCGAGTCCACCACCCGCGTACTGATCTCCACCTCGGACGGCGCCGCCGAGTGGTCCACGGTCGGCGTCGCCGAGAACGTCATCGCGGCCTCCTGGCAGGCGCTGGAGGACGCCTACACCTACGGACTGCTGCGCGCGGGTGCGACACCGGGGGAGTAGGGTCCCGACAACGCCCGGCGGGCTCGGGCGCGTACGGGTGCGGCCAGGGAGGTGAACCCCCGCGCGCCACCCGGACGCGCACCGTCCTGTAGGGATCCCACAGCTACGGCCCCCTGTCGTGGGAGAGTTCGCTGTGTCGCGTGGCGGGAAGCGCCAGGTTCTGTTCGTGGCGGCCATTTATCCGGCGCGGAGACTGTACGAATCTGACGACGGCGCGACGCGGGGTCGTTTCGTAGGGTCTGCACATGACCGATTTGCCTCAGGACTCCCGCGGCCGAGTGGCCGAGCTGCACGCGATCCGTGACGAGGCCCTTGGGGGGCCGAGTGAGCGGGCGACGGAGGCGCAGCATGCGAAGGGCAAGCTGACGGCTCGGGAGCGGATCGATCTGCTGATGGATGCGGGGTCGTTCCGTGAGGTGGAGACGTTGCGGCGGCATCGTGCGTCGGGGTTCGGGCTGGAGGCGAAGCGGCCGTACACCGATGGTGTGGTGACGGGGTGGGGTGAGGTCGAGGGGCGGACGGTGTTCGTGTACGCCCACGATTTCCGGATCTTCGGTGGTGCGCTGGGGGAGGCGCATGCGGCGAAGATTCACAAGATCATGGATATGGCGATTGCGGCGGGTGCGCCGTTGGTGTCGTTGAACGACGGTGCGGGGGCGCGGATTCAGGAGGGTGTTTCGGCGCTGGCGGGGTATGGGGGGATTTTTCAGCGGAACACGCGGGCGTCGGGGGTGATTCCGCAGATCAGTGTGATGCTGGGGCCGTGTG
>NZ_AUFD01000026.1:0-65905 GCF_000426325.1 Streptomyces sp. CNS606 | reverse complement strand
CGTCTCCTTCAAGCAGCTCGTCGACTGGCTCGACGCCCAGGACCCCCGCGTGCTGGCGAAGCTCCGCACACTGGGCGTCGGCGAGAAACCGAAGGACGGCTGGAACATGTTCCTCCGGTGATACGGAGGGACCGCCTGCCCCGCGATCCCGAGCCGCGGCTGCAGGGGCCCGTCACTCCCGGTACTCCGTGCCCGGGGCGTTCGCGGCGTGGGCGCGGAGTTCGACGCGGCGGATCTTGCCGGAGATGGTCTTCGGCAGCTCGGCGAACTCCAGCACGCGCAGCCGCTTGTACGGCGCGAGCGTGGCGCGGGAGTGCTCGAACAGGGCCTTTGCCGTGGCCTCGTCCGGCTCCCAGCCCTCGGCCAGGACGACGTACGCCTTGGGCACCGCCAGCCGTACCGGGTCCGGCGACGGCACGACGGCCGCCTCCGCGACGGCCTCGTGCTCCAGCAGGGCGCTCTCCAGCTCGAACGGGCTGATCTTGTAGTCGCTGGCCTTGAACACGTCGTCGATCCGCCCCACGTACGTCAGGTAGCCGTCCGCGTCACGGGAGGCGATGTCGCCGGTGCGGTAGTAGCCGCCGGCCATCGCCTCGGCGGTGCGTCCCGGGTCGCCGTGGTAGGCGGTGAGCAGGCCGACGGGTCGGCCCTCGGGTCCGTCGAGGCGGAGGCAGATCTCGCCCTCGTCGGCCGGTTCGCCGGTCGCCGGGTCGAGGAGCACCACGTCGTAGCCGGGCGTCGGCCGGCCCATCGAACCGGTCTTCAGCGGCTGCCCCGGGGTGTTGGCGACCTGCACGGCCGTCTCGGTCTGGCCGAAGCCGTCCCGGATGGTGACGTCCCACGCGCGCCGCACGTATTCGATGACCTCGGGGTTGAGCGGCTCTCCCGCCGCGACGACCTCACGCGGCACGTGGCGGAGCGTGCTCAGGTCGGCCTGGATGAGCATCCGCCACACCGTGGGCGGCGCGCAGAAGCTGGTCACCCCGGCCCGGTCCATCTCGGCGAGCAGGCGCCCGGCGTCGAAGCGCGTGTAGTTGTGGAGGAAGATCGTCGCCTCGGCGTTCCACGGGGCGTAGAGATTGCTCCAGGCGTGCTTCGCCCAGCCGGGCGAGGAGATGTTGAGGTGCACGTCGCCGGGGCGCAGACCGATCCAGTACATGGTGGCCAGGTGCCCGGCCGCGTACGACAGGTGGCTGTGCTCGACCAGCTTGGGCTGCGCAGTGGTCCCGGAGGTGAAGTACAGCAGCAGCGTCTCGTCCGAGCGGGTCGGCCCGTCCGGCTCGAAGTCCGGCGAGGCGTCGTACGCCTCGGTGTAGTCGAGCCACTCGTGGTCGCCGCCGCCGACCGAGATGTGGCTGTAGTGGCCCGAGACGTCGGTGAACTTCGCCGTGTCCTGGGTCCGTACGATCACGTGCCGCGCCTGGCCGCGGGTGATGCGGTCCTGGAGGTCGGCGGGGCCGAGCAGCGGCGTCGCGGGGATGACGACCGCCCGCAGCTTCATGGCGGCGAGCAGCGTCTCCCAGAGTTCGGCCTGGTTGCCGAGCATCAGCAGGATGCGGTCTCCGGGCCGGACGCCGGCGGTGTGCCGCAGCCAGTTGGCGACCCGGTCGGAGCGTTCGCGCATGCCGGCGAAGGTCACCTTCGTCTCGGCGCCGTCCTCCTCGACGATGTGCAGGGCGGTGCGTGCGTTGCCGTCCGCGATCACGTCGAACCAGTCGAGGGCCCAGTTGAAGTGCTCCGGCCGGGGCCAGGAGAACGCCACCCGCGCCGCGTCGTAGTCCTCCCGGTGGCGGAGCAGCACGTCCCTGGCGCTGCGGAAGGCTTCGGTGGCGCCGGTCTGCGTCATGGCTTCTCTCCCTGCCTCTGCCTGCGTACGGACCCTCGCGGCCATCATCACCACGGCTCCCGGCGAGGCGCCAGCCTGCCGCGCCGGGAGCGGCGCGGCATGGCGGGCGGTGTGGCCGTGGGGCGGGTGTCAGTGGCCGCGCCTAGTGTCGTTCCCGTCGCCAACGGTCCGGCTTCTCGGGCCTGTTGGGCGCGTCGTCGTGTTCCTCCGTGCTGCCTTCCGGGAAGGGTGAGTCATGCCTGCTGCCGCCGATTCGACCACGTATCTGGAGCTCTCGGAGGAGGGTGCCGGTGCGCACAAGTTCTACGAGGTGCGGCACCTCGGCAGCGAGGTCACCGTCAGCTACGGGCGCATCGGCGACCGGGGGCAGGTCCGCACGACACGGTTCGCCACGCCGGAGAAGGCGGCGGCCGCCGCGTCCCGCAAGGTCGCGGAGAAGGTCCGCAAGGGGTATGCGCCCGCGGTGCGCGGGGTGCGGCAGCGCAGGCCGGTGACCCGCCGGGAGATCGTCAGCACCCGGTCGACCGCACGCCAGGCGCCGGTGCTGTGGCGGTTCCGCTCGGGCGCGCCCGCGTTCGGCGTATTCGTCGGCGAGGACCACGCCTGGGTGGGGAACCAGGCGGGAGACGTGTACACGCTCACCCACGACGGCGAGGTCACGAGCCGGTTCGGGCTGCCGGACGGCGTGAAGTGCATCGTCGCCGACGACTTCTGGATCTACGCGGGCTGCGACGACGGCCGGGTCTACGACCTGAGCGGCAAGGTCCCGCACGTGGCGTACGAGATAGCCGAGGACGTGGACATCTACTGGCTGGACATCCACGACGGCGGGCTGGGCGTCTCCGACGCGCGGGGCGGTGTCACCCTCATCGACCACGAGGACGAGTACCAGTGGCGCCGCTCGGGGCGGGGCAGCAGCGCCTGGATGGTGCGCTGCGACGACGACGGGGTCTTCCACGGCGACTCGTACGGCGTGTCGATGTACGGCGCCGACGACGGAACGCCCGTCTGGTCGGCGCACACCGACGGCGCGGTGCTGTTCGGCTGGCAGGAGGCCGGCGAGGTGTTCGCCGGTACGAGCCGGGGCTGGGTCTACCGGCTGGGCAAGGCGGACGGTACGTCGCGGGGCCGCTACCGCTGCGACGCGCCCGTCTTCTCGTGCGCCACCTCCCCGGACGGACGGTACGTCTTCGCCGGGGACAACCACTCCTCCGTCTACTGCTTCGCCGCCGACGGCACCCGGCTGTGGAAGCTGGGCACCGGCTGCGGTTCCGCGTACTCCATGCAGTACCGGGACGAGCGGCTCTACCTGGTGACCACGGACGGCTCGCTGGCCTGCGTCGACGCGAGCGAGAGCGCCGTGCGGGACGCGGAGGGCGGCCACCTGCCGCAGACCGCGGACGTCAAGGCGGGCAGTCTGGAACGCGTCACGCCGCGGACGGGCGCCGAGGCGGTGCCGGTGTCCGCCGCCGTCCCGGCCGACGGGGTGGTGGTGGAGTGCGTCCAGGACGGTGCGCGGACCCGGGTACGGGTCGTGTCGCCGGGCTACGACGCGGCGTGGCACGTGCAGTTCCCCAAGGACATCCGCGTCCCGGGCGCCCGGTACGTCGTGACCGAGGTGCGGGAGTCCGGCCGCGGCGGGTTCTACCGCGCCCGCGGCGACATCCGCCGCCTGCTGTGAGCGCGGCGGTGGCCGGGCGGCCGGGGCGCCCCGTCACGGGCGGGGCGCGCGCGGGCCGGCGGCCCCAGGGGCCTTCTCCGCGGCGAGCGCGAGGACGGCCGGCGTCGGCCCGCCGTCCTCCGCGAGCCGGGTGACGGCGAGCCCGGCGTCCACCAGCGCGTTGATCAGCTCCGGCAGCGGCCGGTGGAACGCGCCCGCCCGCGCGCGGACACCGTCGCCGTCGTCGCCCGTGGTGCGCTCCGTCCGGTGCCGGGCCAGATAGCCGGGGCGGACGACGACCGCTTCGGGGTCGGTCCGGTCGGCGAACGCGCCGAAGAAGCAGGGGTGCAGGCCGATGTGCACGAACGAACCGCCCGGCCGCAGCACACGGGCGGCCTCGCGCAGCACGGCGGCGTAGTCGGGCATGTCGGTGTGCACCATGACCGCGACGGCGGCGTCCACGGAGCCGTCCGCGAGCGGCAGCCGGACCGCGTCGGCGTGCAGCACCGGCAGCCTCCCCCGGGCGTGCCGCAGCATCCCGGCCGAGACGTCCACCCCGAGCGGGGTCCTCCCGAGGCCGCGCAGCGTCGCGGCGTGCACGCCGGTGCCGCAGCCGATCTCCAGGCAGACCCCCTCGCCCTCTCCGAGCAGTGCGCGCAGGAGCGGCCCGTGGCTCCGGGGGTGCCCCGGCACGGGGTCGCGGCGGAGGAAGTCGTGCTCGTACCAGTCCGCGATGCCGTCGTAGGCCGCCGCTGTCGCCGTCATCCGTGCCGCCTCTCGCCGTTCTTGCCCGGTCACGGATGACCGTGCCCGCGCCGGCCGGGCACGGTGCGGAATTCCGCTGTGGACGGAACCGGGCTGCCGCGCGCCCGCGGCGATCCTCGACTACCGCGGCCACGCACGGGCACGCCGTCACCGCCGGCCGGTCATGTCGAGGAGCAGCTTCGCCGCGACCTCCGCCCCGTCGGAGCGGACCGTACCGGCGAACTCGGCGGCCCGGTCGCGGGTGCCGGGGGCGAGGGCGGTGTCCAGGGCGGCCGACAGCGTCGGACACGTCGGCGTCGGGCCGTCGTGTGCCGCCCCGATGCCCAGCGCGGCGACCCGCTGCGCCCAGTACGGCTGATCCGCGAGTTGCGGCACCACCACCTGCGGTACGCCGGCCCGGGCGGCGGTCGTGGTGGTGCCCGCGCCGCCGTGGTGGACCACCGCAGCCACCCGCCGGAACAGCGCCTGGTGGTTGACCTCGCCCACGACGAGGCAGTCGTCCCGGTCGTCGATCGCGGACAGGTCGGCCCAGCCGCGGGAGACGAGGGCGCGGCGCCCCTGCGCCCGTGCCGCTTCGATGGCGGCGCGGGCCACGTCCCCCGCGCCGTGCAGGGGCATGCTGCCGAAGCCGACGTACACCGGAGGAGTGCCCGCTTCCAGGAACGCGAGCAGTTCGGGCGCGAGGGGGTTGGTGTCGGGCAGGACCCAGGCGCCGGTCCGGACGACGTCGAGTTCCGGCATGCCCTGCCAGGGGTCCAGCGCGGGGTCGGTGGCCAGCCAGGGGCGGGAGCCGATGACCCAGTCGCGGACGGCGTCCACCGGCGGCAGGCCGTACGCCGCCCGGTTGGTGTTCAGCGCCTCGCCGAAGAGCGCGTCGACGTTCTCCGCGTCCAGGTCCCACAGCACCCGGTTGTCGGTCACCTCGGGCGGGAGCGGGCGGCCCGGGTAGGCCAGCGGCGGGCGGTGCGGCGAGGGCAGGGTGAGCTGCTGGAAGGTCGCGGACACCGCGGGGATGCCCTGCTTCTCGGCGATCGACAGCGCCCCGGCGGCGGTCGGCAGCATGCCGGTCGCCACCATCAGGTCGCACCCCTCGGCGGCCGGGAGGATCGTTTCGAACTGACCGGCGATCAGCTGGGCGGCACGCTCCGGGACGGTCGTGCGCGCCTTCGGCGCGGACCTCGTCAGTTCGCGTGCCGACGGGCCGACCGGCACCAGCGGCACGCCGGCTCCGGCGAGCCGCCGCGCGAAGTCGTCGTCCGGCGGGGCGCACACCCGCACCTCCGCCCCCAGGTCCCGCAGCCGCACCGCGAGCCCCAGCATCGGTTCGACGTCCCCTCGCGACCCGTACGTCGACAGCAACACGCGCATGGCGCTCCCCGTTTCTCCCCGTCCCGGCCTGTTCCGGCTACGGCGGGTGATTCTGCGGTACCACCGGGGCCTTGCCGCAAGGCCCCCCGTGCGCTATACGTTGAGAGTGGCAAGGAGCGGCAACACCTCCTTGCCTTTCTTGTTGCCCTTTCACGCCCCGGCCGTGTCGCCCTGGCCCGAGGGGGAAACTCCGTCGCGTGCGAGGGCCGCGCGGGGCTAGCGTGCCCGTATGAGCGCCTTGGAGACGATGCACGACGTGCCCGTGCTGGTGTGCGACGCGGAGGGTGCGCCCGTCGCGTGCGTACAGGACGCGCTGGATCTGATCGGCGACGGCGGATACCAGGGTGCCCGCTGGGTCGTCGTGCCGGTCGAGAGGTTCGACGAGGCGTTCTTCCGGCTGCGGACGCGGCTCGCCGGTGAGATCGTGCAGAAGTTCGCCCAGTACGCCATGGGCCTGGTCGTCCTCGGAGACGTCTCCGGCCACACGGAGGCGAGCGACGCACTGCGCGACTTCGTCCGGGAGTGCGACCGCGGCCACCAGATCTGGTTCGCTGCGACGCGCGAGGAGTTGGAGGAGAGGTTCGCAGCGCGAGCCTCGTGAGAACCGCCCCGGCGGCGCGTGAGGCCGGGGAGACGCCCGAGCCCGCCGGGCCGGGCACGGCACCGGCAGGTCGGGGGCGTACGGGAGGAGCCGAAGCCGTCAGGAGGTCGGCTTGTCGTCGGCCTTGATGTCGAAGTTGATCTGGGTGCCCTCGACGGAGGTCACGGTGACGGTCACACCGATGGTGCTGCCGTCGGCGGCGGTCAGGGTGCAGCGGGTCTTCGTGCCGACCTCGCCCGCGAGGTCCTCGGGGCAGGTGACGTCCGGCTCGGGCCGGCCGGTGGCCTCGGCGAGCTTCTGGGCGACGGTGTCGGCCAGCGTGCCGGAGTCCAGCGTCGGCGTGCCCGAGCAGCCGGTCAGCAGCGTGCCGGCGACCACCGTGGCGAGGACGGAGCCGGCGGCGTGCAACGTGCGTGTGCGCATGGAGAGTTCCCCCGTGTAGAAGATCAGCAGATGAAATACCCGGGGAGCTTACCGGCACGGCGCACGGCCTCGGCACGGGCCGGGTCCCCCGCCTCCCGGTCGGAGGTCCGCCACGTCCGTTCCCGGGCGGGCGATGATTTTCGCGGCCGGCGGGAGTCGGTACGGGCAGGACTCGCGAGGAGGACGGTCATGCCCGAGAACACCACGCCCGAGAACGCCACCCCCCGCAGCGGCGCGCCCGACGGCGGCGCCGGAGCCGCCGCGCCGCGGCCCGACCTCGGCGACGCCGCCGACCGGGTCGCGGCGCTGGTCGCGGGGCTCCGCGACGACGAGCTGGGCGGCCCCACACCGTGCGAGGACATGAGCGTGGGGGCGCTGCTGGACCACCTGATGGGCCTCACGCTGGCCTTCCGCCTGGCGGCGGAGAAGGTGCGCGCCCCGCAGGGGGAGGACGGCGCCCCGCCACCGGGGCCCGGTGAGCCGTCGGCCGACCGCCTGGACCCGGCGTGGCGCAGCGAGCTGCCGGCCCGGCTGGACGCGCTGGTGACCGCCTGGCGGAGCCCCGCGGCGTGGGAGGGCGAGGCGGAGGCCGGGGGCGTGGTGATGCCCGCCGAGGTGATGGGGCTGGTCGCGATGAACGAGCTGGTCGTCCACGGCTGGGACGTCGCCCGCGCGACCGGGCGGCCGTACGCGTGCGCCCCGGAGACCGCCGACGGGATTCTCGTCTTCCTCCGTCAGACGGCGGAGGAGACCGGTGGCCAGGGCGCCCCCGGCCTGTTCGGCCCGGTCGTCCCGGTCCCCGGGGACGCCCCGCCGCTGGACCGGGCCGTCGGCCTCGCCGGCCGCGACCCCGCCTGGCGGCCCTGACCGGGGCAGACCGCGACGGGGACGGGCCGCGACGGGAAGGGCCGCGACCGGCCGGGCTCAGGCGAGGGTCTGGGTGATCTCGCTGCGCGCCGGCGTGTGCACGACGTGGGCGAGAGCGCCGTTGACGAGCGGGAGGTACGGCGGGACGTGGCCGCAGTCGACGTCGGCGAGGATCGGCACGCCCAGCGGCCCGAGCGCGTCCAGCACCGCCTCGTGCTGGGTGAGCGTGCCCGTGTCGGGGGCCGCCGTGCGGCCGACGAGGACGGCGTTCGCGCCCTCGAAGAACCCGGCGAGCCGCATGCCGTGCAGGTTGCGGCAGATGGAGAACGCGTTGTCCTCGCACGCCTCCACGTAGACCAGCAGACCGTCCTCCGACGCGGCGCGGGCGAAGGCCGTGGTGTCGGCGTACGGGGTGCCGGAGAGGTTGCAGAGCGTCTCGATGCAGCCGCCGAGGAGGCGCCCCCGCACGTCGAGGTCGGCGTCGGAGTCGAGCCGCTTCCAGCGGCCGGGGGTGTCGAGCGTGTACGTGTGCGCCTCCGGGTCGCCCACCCAGTCGTCCCAGCCCGAGGTGCGGTACCGGCCGGGAGGTGTCTGGGTGAAGCGGCTCCCGGGCGCGAGGGTGACGACGTCCAGCCAGCCGAGCAGCCCTTCCGGCACCCGATAGGGGGTGTCCATCAGGTTGTTGCCGTGCAGGGTGGCCATGCCGGAGACGAGGGTGAGCGGCGCGAGCAGGGTCGAGACGTCGGAGAAGCCGACCACCCAGGTCGGTTCGGCCTCCCGCAGCCGCACGAAGTCGAGGTGCGGTATCACGTCGATGCCGGTCTCCCCTCCCCACGGCGGCACGACGGCACGGATGGCCGGGTCGAGCAGCATCTCCGTCAGTTCGCGGGCGCGTTCGGGCGCGGGGGCACTGAGGTGCGTGGTGCCGTCGAGGCAGTCGCCGACGACGACCTCGAAGCCGCGGTCCTCGACGGTGCGGACGGCGGCGTCGAGGCGGGCGCGCAGTTCCTTGGGCACGCCGCTGGAGGGGGCGGTGACGCCGATGCGGTCACCGGGGACGAGGGGGCGGGGGAAACGGATCGACATGTCGGGATGCTGGCACGCTCGCGCCCGCTCCGCACCGGGATTTCCGCCGGTCACCCGCTCGTGGCGGCCAGGTGCCGGGCGAGGGCGGCGCGCAGCCAGCGGTCGCAGTCGCCCGGGGTGGGCTCGGCCGGGCCCTGGAGGTCGGCCACGAGTTGCCAGTAACGGTCGATGCGGGGTTCCGCATCGAGCAGGCCGCCCAGGCGGCGCCGGAAGGCGGAGGTGTCGCGGGTGCCGTGCGCGTCGGCGTGCGCGGCGACGAAGCGGTCCAGGGCCTCGCCGTCGCCGGGCGGCCGCCCGGCACGCAGGGACGGTGACGTGAGGTCGAACGCCTCGATCAGTCCCGCGTACAGCACGTCCGGGCGCCCGCCGCCGGGCCGGTGCGCGGCGGGCTGGGCCGACGGCTTGCCGGGGCGGGCGTCACGGACGAGAGCGTGCAGCCGGGCGAAGGCCAGCACGTGTGCCGGGGCCGGGTAGGCGGGCGGCTGCGGCACACACCGGTCGACGACCTCGGCACGCAGCGACGCCGGGAGCCTCGGCGGCAGCCAGAGCCGCCAGAAGCGGGCGAGCGCCGCGGTGTCGGGCGGGGTGGTGGCAGTGCCGATCAGGCGCAGCCGGTCGGCGCGTTCCCCGGGCGGGGCGTCGTGGAGGAGCTGGAGGGCTGCTTCCCGCCAGCGCAGCGCGGCCAGCCGGGTGCCGACCTCCCGCAGTCGTGCGGCGACGACGTCCTCCAGCGCCGGCGCGCTGTCGAGGACGCGCCCCACGTCCGGCACGGGCAGGTCGAGGGCGCGCAGGGAGCGGATGAGGCGGAGACGGTCCAGCGCCTCGGGCCCGTAACGCCGGTGACCGCCCGCGCTGCGGGACGCCTCGGGGAGCAGCCCGCGGTCCGAGTAGAAGCGCACGGTCTTGACGGTGACGCCGGCCTCCGCGGCGAGTTCGCCGATGGTGCGCGGGTGCTCGGCGCTGCCGGGGGGCGTGGCGCGGGTGGTGTCGGACGCGGGCGTGTCGTCGGAGGGCACGTTCTCGGCGGGCACGTCTTGAACCTCCCTCAGGGGGAGTTCCTACGGTACCGGGGGCCGGGAACGGCCCGGCGAGGACGAGGTGGAGGCGGGGCGATGACGACGTACGTGCTGGTGCCGGGGATGCACACCGGCGGCTGGGTGTGGGACGCGGTGGGTGCGCGTCTGCGGGAGTCGGGGGCGGCGGCGCACGCGGTGACTCTGGCGGGGGCGGGACCGGCGGCGGTGGAGCCGGAAACGCATGTCGAGCAGGTCTCCCGGCTGCTGGACGAGGTGGACGGCCGGGACGTGGTGCTGGTCGGGCACGGCTACGGCGTGCTCCCGATGCTGGGTGCGGCGGCCCGCAGGCCCGACCGGGTGGCGCGCCTGGTGTACGTGGACACCCCGCCGCCCGGGGAGGGCGCCACGGCGGCGGGGCTCCTGCCGGGCGTGGACGTGCCGGAGGACGGCGGTCCGCTGCCGCCGCCCGCACCGGAGGAGTGGGGGCGCTTCGGCAGCACGGCGGGTGTGCCGGAGGAGGCACTGGCCCGCCTGTCGCGCCGCGCCCGCGCGCAGCCGTACGCGACGCTGACGCGGCCGCTGCGGCTCGGCGGGCCTCCGCCCGGGGTGCCCACGACGGGTGTGCTGTGCACGGCGAACGGCGCGGGCGTCGCGGCCGTGCAGGCGCTGGTGGACATGGGCGACCCCGGGCTGCGGGCGCTGGCGCGGCCGGACGTGGGCTTCTTCGAACTGGACACCGGCCACTGGCCGATGCTCTCCACGCCCGGCGCACTGGCGGACGTGCTGCTGCGGGCCGCCCGCGACGAGGGCCGCCGCCTGACCGTTCCCGACGGCGAACTCCCGCCCCACCTGCGGCCGTTCCTGCTGGAGGTGCCGGAACGGCCGCGGGAGCGGGAAGGCCGCGTCGACCTGTACCCGCCCGACGCCGACACACCGCGACCGGCGGTGCTGTTCGTCCACGGCGGCCCGGTGCCGCAGGGCGTACGGCCCACGCCGCGCGACTGGCCGGCGCTCGTCGGGTACGCCCGGTACGCGGCGGACCTCGGCGCCGTCGGCGCGACGGTCGACCACGGTCTGCACGACGTCGCGGACTACGCCCGCGCCGCCGAGGATGTCGCCGCGGCCGTCGCGCGCGTACGGGCGGACCCGCGCGTGGACGGGAGCCGGGTCGCGCTGTGGTTCTTCTCCGGCGGCGGCCTGCTCGCGGCGGACCGGCTGGCCGCTCCCCCGCCGTGGCTGCGCTGCGTCGCGGTGACGTATCCGGTGCTCGCGCCGCTGCCGAACTGGGGCCTCACCGGCTCCCGCTTCCGCCCGGCGGACGCGGTGCGCGGCGCCGGGCGGCTGCCGCTCGTGCTCACGCGGGTGGAGCGGGAACGACCCGAGATCGCCGCGACGGTCGCCGCGTTCGTCGCCGCGGCGATCGAGTGCGGGGCGGACCTGGAGGTGATCGACGTGCCGGGCGGCCACCACGGGTTCGAGACCGTCGACCACACGGAGGAGGCGCGCCGGGCCGTGCGGCGCGCGATGCATACCGTGCTGGGACACCTCGGCCTCAGGTGCTGAGCTCCGCCCACACCGTCTTCAGCGGGAACGGCCCGGTGCGGACGCCCCACCGGTCGGCCAGCGCCTCGACCAGCAGCATGCCGCGTCCCGACTCGGCGTCGTCGGCCGGCGGCCGACGCCCGCCGGTGGGCAGGCGCTCGCACCGTGTGTCGGTGACCTCGATGCGCAGACCCGCCGCCTCCAGCGTGAGCGTCAGCCGGAAGTCACGGCCGCCGACCCGCCCGTGCAGGACGGCGTTCGCCGCGAGTTCGGCGACGAGCAGGGCGGCGACGTGGGAGAGGTCGGAGCCGTACGGCAGCCCCCACGTGTCGAGTTGGTGAGCCGTGAACCGGCGCGCGAGACGCGCGCCCCGGCGTGTCGAGCTGAACAGCTGCGTGAACGTGCGAGCGGGAGCGGTGGGTCGTGGAAGTGCTGCGGTCATGCGGCCGAGCGTCGCCGGGGCAGGGGCACGCACCCAGGTTCTGCACTGGTACAACCGGTTTTGGGTGGGTGCACTCAGTGGACAGGGCGGGATACGTACGGTGACGATGTGTCAGTTGGTGTTCGGTCAGGGGCACGTGGGAGGTCACCGGACATGCTGGACGGCAAGTCGGGGTTCGAAGGGGAACCGGAGACGTCGGAGAGCCTGCGCACCTTCGGTGCGGTACTCAAGGCGCTGCGCGAGGAAGCGGGTCTGACGCAGGAGGAGTTCGCGCCGCGGGTGGAGTACTCCGTGCACTACGTGGCGAAGATCGAGCAGGGCAAACGGTTCCCGCCGCCACGGTTCATCGAACGGGCGGGCGCGGCGCTGGAATGCCCCCGCGTGCTGCGGGCCGCCGGACGCCACCTTTCCCGCAGGCCGGGCCTCGCCTCGTGGTTCCACCAGTGGGCGGGCATCGAGGAGGAGGCGATCTCCCTCTACGCCTACGAATGCCGGGCAATCCCCGGCCTGCTGCAACCCGAGCCGTACGTGAGGGCCATCTTCGAGCGACGACTGCCGCCACTCACCGAAGAACAGATCGAGCGTCAGGTGGAGGCACGGCTTCAGCGGCAACAGCTCGTCGAGACGAGGCCGAACACGGCGTTCAGCTTCATCATCGAGCAAGCCGTCCTCGACAGGCGAACCGGTGGCTGCGTCGTGACGGGCGCAGTCATCGACCGGCTGCTGACGCTCGGCGAACGTCGGAACGTGGAAGTGCAGATCATGCCGTTGCATCAGGAAGACCACGCGGGGGCAGACGGACTGATGTACCTCGGAGAGACGTCTGACAACCGGTGGGTCGGCTACTCCGAAGGCCAGTTGTCCAGCAATCTGATCACCGGCTCGGGTGAAGTCAGCATCATGCTTCAGCGCAATGGCAAGCTCCGGTCGCAAGCTCTCAGCCCAGAGGCTAGCGTTGACCTGCTGAAGCGAATGCGAGGAGCCCTATGAGCAGCACGGTGAACTGGTTCAAGAGCAGCTACAGCGGCAGTGACGGCGACAACTGCATCGAGGTCGCCGTGTCCTGGACCAAGAGCAGCTACAGCGGCAGCGAGGGCGACAACTGCGTCGAGGTGGCCGCGTGTGCGGACACCGTGCACGTGCGGGACTCCAAGGTCACCGCCGGACCGCAGCTCGCCGTGGCGCCCGCCGCGTGGGCCTCGTTCGTCGGCTACGCCGCGCACGCCCCGCGCTGAGATCTCCCGGGCGGAGCAGGGCCCGCGTGGATGCGGCAGCGATGTTGCCGTATCCACGCACGGAGCGTACGGCGGTGAAGGGCTGCGCATTTCGTGACCGCCGGACGTGAGGCGCATCGCCGAGCTCGGCCCGCACCCGCGCGCCGCGCGCCGCGCGCTCAGGAGTCCGGCTCGCCCTGCCCGCCGTCGACGAGGCGGGAGACGACCGTCTCTCCGATCTCGGCGAAGGCGTCGATCTGCTCGCTGGTCAGCAGGTCGATGAAGTGCCGCCGGACCGACGCCACATGGGGTGGGGCGGCCGTCTCGATGGTCCGTACCCCCTCGGGCGTGAGGACGGCGTTCGCACCGCGACCGTCCGTCTCGCACTCCTCGCGGACGACGAGGCCGCGCTTCTGCATGCGCGCGAGATGGTGGGACATCCGGCTCCGTGACCAGAGCATGCGGTCGGCGAGCTCGGTGACGCGCCGCCGGTGCCCGGGGCTGGACCCCAGAACGGACAGCACGTCGTAGTCGGGTTCGGAGAGGCCGCTGTCCCGCGCGAGATCCCGCGCGAGCCGCGAGTTGAGCAGCAGGAACATCCGTCGGTACGCCTGCCACGCGCGCTGTTCGCGCTCGGTGAGCCACTGCGGGTCCTCGCTCATGCCGCGATCCTACTCCACTTTGGTTGACGCATCACCTACTTCCGTGCACAGTCGTAGATGACACGTCAACCAAAGGGAGGGCGGGGTGACAGCAGAAGCCACGGAGTCGCCGGGCGGCGTCTCCCTGCTCCGCAGGCTCGTCCGCCTGTATTCCGGGCTCGTGCTGTTCGGGGTGAGCATCGCCGCGCTGGTCGCGGCGGAGCTGGGGCTGCCCTCCTGGGACGTGTTGCACGAGGGGGTGGCGCGCAGCACCGGAGTCCCGTTCGGGGGCGTCGTGGTCGCGACGGGGGCTCTGGTGCTGCTCGCCTGGCTGCCGCTGCGGGTACGCCCCGGCCTGGGCACGCTCAGCAACGTGGTGGTCGTCGGACTCGTCGCGGAGGTCGCGCTCGCGGTGCTCCCCCGCCCGGAGACGCTCGCCGTCCGGGTGCCGCTCCTGCTGGGGGCCGTCGTCCTCAACGGCTTCGCCACCGGCCTCTACATCGGTGCCGGCTTCGGCCCCGGGCCGCGGGACGGGCTGATGACCGGCCTGGCGCGCCGAGGCGTGTCGGTCCGCGCGGCGCGCTCGGCCATCGAAGTCGTCGTCCTGGTCTCCGGCTGGCTGCTGGGCGGCACGGTCGGCTTCGGCACGGTGTTGTTCGCAGTGGCCATCGGCCCCCTCGCGCAGTTCTTCCTCCGACGGCTCCACCTCACCGAAAGGGATGTGCCACCGTGCACCGTCTCCTCGTCCTCTCCGCCAGCACACGCAGTGTCTCCGCCGGCCGCCCCCTCGCCGTCTGGCTCGCCGGACTCGCCGGGCGGCGCCCGGAGTTCGACACCTCCCTCGTCGACCTGCGAAGCGTGGCCCTGCCCTTCCTCGACGAGCCCGAGCACCCCGCCGAAGGCCGGTACGTGCACCGGCACACCAAGGAGTGGAGCGCCGTCGTCGGGGCCGCGGACTGCTTCGTCTTCGTGATGCCGATGTACAACGGAGGCTTCAGCGCCCCGTTGAAGAACGCGATCGACCACCTGCACGCCGAGTGGCGGGGGAAGCCGGTGGGCCTCGTCAGCTACAGCGCGGGAACGTCCGGAGGGGCACCCGCCATCGAGATGCTCCGGCCCGTACTGGGCCGTGTCGGCCTTCTCCCGGCAGAGGAGACGTTGTCCGTGCCCGGCATCGAAGAGCGGATCGGTCCGGACGGCACGTTCCGGGCGACGCCCGCGTGCGCCGAGGCCGCCGGGTCCGTCCTCGACGCGGTCGCCGCACTCACCCGTGCGGCAGGTCCGGCCGACGAACCGAGCGGCGAGCAGAGCGCACGGCAGCCCGCTTAGGCACCGGAATCGTTCACTGTGCTTGCAGGCGTGCCAGGTCCTCGGCCGACAGACGGATCGCCCCGACCGCCAGGTTGGCGATCAGGTGGCGCGGGTTCGCCGTGCCGGGGATGGCCAGCACGTGGTCTCCCTGGTGCAGGGTCCAGGCGAGGCGGATCTGCGCCGGGCTGACGTCGTGCTCCCGGGCGACGGCGAGGAGCCGGTCCTCGTACTCCCCCGTCGCGCCCGCGTCGCCGCCCTCGCGGGCGATCGCGTAGTACGGGACGAACGCGATGCCCTGCTTCCCACAGGCCCGCAGCACCTCGTGGCGGTCCGGCGTGGACCCCAGCCCGAAGGCGTTCTGCACGCAGACCACCGGTGCGAGGGTCTGCGCCTCGGCGAGCTGGGCCACCGTGACGTTGGAGACGCCGAGGTGGCGGATCAGCCCGGCCTCCCGCAGCTCCGCGAGGGCGCCGAAATGCTCGGCGAGGGACCCGTCGGAGGCGCTGCCCGGCAGCCGGAGATTCACCAGGTCGAGGTGGTCCCGTCCGAGCTGCCGCAGGTTGTCCTCGACCTGGCCCCGCAGTTGGGCCGGATCGGCCCACCACCACTCCCCCGCCGCGTCCCGTCCCGGCCACACCTTGGTGGCGACGACCAGGTCCTCGCGGTAGGGGGCCAGCGCTTCGCGGATCACCGCGTTGGCGGAGCACTCGGGGGAGGAGAAGTAGAAGGCGGCGGTGTCGATGTGGTTGACGCCCAGTTCCACGGCCCGGCGCAGCAGAGAGATCATCTCGTCCCGGTCGGTCGGCGGGCCGTCGAACCCTCCGCACAGGCGCAGTGCGCCGTAGCCGAGACGGTTGACGGTGCGGTCGCCGAGGGTCCAGGTCCCCGCCGCCGAAGCGGTGATCATCTCAAGAGCCATGGCCGGGAGTGTGCCACCAGTCGGGCGGTCCGCCCAGTGAACGTCGTGTGAGGCTTCCGGAACGTGACAGGCGGGCGGACCGGCGGTGACGGCCTGCCCACACGGAGACGTTGGGCTGCACGGGTGAAGGGTGAGCGGGTGCCGGACCGGCCCCGGGCCGGGGAAGCGTGCGGGTGGTGTGCGCGACATGCGACGGACGGGGGGATATCCGCACCTCGGGGCCGTGATGGGGCACCATCGGCATGTGCAGCCGGGGGCAGACGACTACGAGTACCGGGGCGCGCCGCCGCCCGAGCTGCGGGGCGCCCCGGACCCGCCGCCCGCGCCGCGCGACGCCCACACGGCGGCACGGCGCACCGCCAGACGTCGGCGGCGGCGGGTGTGGGCGTGGCTGGCGGTGCTGTTCCTGCTGCCGTTCTCGGTGCCCCTGATCTTCCGCGGCCTCGCTCTCGACGGGCCGTCACCCGTGCCGCAGATGCTGGCGTTCCTGCCGTGGTTCCTCGCTCCGGCGTGGCTCGGGCTGGTCGCGGCGGTGCTCGCGCGCCGGGTGCTGCCGGTGGTGTGGGCGGTCGCGGTGCTGGTCGCCACGGGCTGGTTCCTCCAGCCGTACGGGCCGGACGCTCCGGCCGGGGCGTCCGAACCGCCGGGAAACCGGTTCCGTGTGCTGACCGCGAACCTGCACCACGGCGACGCCCTGCCCGCGCTGCGCGAACTGCTGCGCGACGAACGGCCGCAGCTGGTCGCCGTGCAGGAGTGCGACCCGGCCTGCGCGGCGGCGCTGCGGGCGGACGAGGTGCGGGACCTGTACCCGCACCGCGTGATCGTCGAAGGCGGGTCGGCGGAGGGCTCGGCGCTGCTCAGCGCGTACCCGCTGCGCAGCACGCCGCCCGTGCCGGGGATGCTGGCCATGCCGGGGGCCGTGGTGGACGTCGGGGACCGGTCGCTGAGGTTCCAGCTCGCGCACCCGATGCCGCCGCTGCTGGAGACGATCGGGCCGTGGGAGCGCGAACTGGGGCGCCTCGCGGACTTCGCGGACGAGCGGGCGGGCGAACCGCTGGTCGTGGCGGGCGACTTCAACGCCACGCAGGACCACGCGGCGTTCCGCGCGGTGCTGGACGCGGGGCTGGGCGACGTGGCCCGCCTGGAAGGACGGTCGCGTACGCCGACCTGGCCGACGCAGACGGCGCCGCCGCTGGGGGCGCAGATCGACCACGTGCTGGTGAGCGACGACTTCGACACCCACGGGGTGACCTTCTTCGACCTGCCGGGCTCGGACCACCGCGCCGTGCTGGCGGACATCGCCCTGCGATAGTCGGCCGGATGCCGGCGGGTCAGCCGGAGACGGGGTGGACGCCCAGGCGGAGATCGATCCACGGGATCGTCTCGCCCGGCAGCACGTACGTGTCGATCTCTGCGAATCCACGCTGCTGCGCGAAGCGGAGACCCTCGACGTTGGATGCCAGCACCACCGTGTCGACGACCTCGGCGCCGAGCTCCCTGGCCTGCCCGAGACCGCGCTCGTAGAGCCGGGTGCCGAAACCTCGGCGACGGTGGCCGGGGAGCACGCGAGCGATGACGGTCGCCATGGGCGCCCCGCTCGTGGGCGGACGCACCGTCGTGCACCCGATCAGCGTCTCGCCGAGATAGGCGACCTCCAGCACGTTGTACGTGGCACGCTCGCGCACCTCGTCGGCCGACCGGTGGTGGGTGGGGATGACGAGGTTGTGGACGTGCTGCCAGTCGTGGACGGTGGCGTCGCCGTCCACCCTTTCGACGCGTAAGCGGGACACGCGCCCAGCGAACCCGCTGCGGCTCACGTCGTCAACGGAGATTGAGGCGGGCGAAACCGCCGGGTGGGCGAGAGGACAACCGGGGATCCGGCGCACGGTGTCGGCAGCCATCGCGTGGCCGGCCCGCACCTGCGTCGGGTCGAGAGGCTGTCCGAAGAGGTGGAGGGCGCCGTCCGGCTTCAGCCACGGCATCACCCGTGCCGCCTGCCCAGGGCGGTCGTCCCGGGGAGGCGGATCGGACGGCGCGCGGGGCGTCAGACGGTGAGCGGCACCTCGTGGATGTGGGCGGCGGGGTGGCCGGTGCGTTCGTGGACGCGTTGCACGGCCTCGCGGGACGGGGCTTCGGACAGGCAGTAGACGACGCCGGACTCCGGGTCGGCCCAGGCGCGCTCGAAATGCACGTTCTCCTCACCCTCGATGGCCAGGTCGGCCGCGTGGGCTTCCCTGAGCTCGTCTGCGGTGATGCCCTTCATCCCCTCGTGGACGTCCATGAAGCGGGCCATCGTGATGCACCTCCGGGGGTCGTTCCCCCCTGCGTGGGGTCCGTCTCCATACTCCTCCCGGGCGGCGGTCCACCGCCAGCCCGCCGGGCGAGGCGGTGACGTGTCAGGCGAGGCGAGCGGCGCGTACGAGCAGGTAGCGCCGCTCGGGGTCACTCAGCGTGCGGCGTGCGGCCTCGCGGTAGGCGGCGCGCGCGGCCTCGCGGTCGCCGGCCATGTCCAGCAGGTGGCCGCGGGCGGCGGCGAGGCGGTGACCGCGGGCCAGGTACGGGTCGTCACGGAGCGTGTCCAGCAGTGCGAGGCCGAACTCGGGCCCGCGCACCATGGCGACCGCGACGGCGTGGTTGAGCCGGACGACCGGGCTGGGCCAGGTGCGGTCGAGCACGTCGTAGAGGGCGAGGGTCTGCGGCCAGTCGGTCGTTTCGGCGTCGGCCGCCTCGTCGTGCAGGGCCGCGATGGCGGCCTGCACCTGGTAGGGGCCGGGTCGGGTGTGCCGCAGGGCGTACTCGACCAGCGCGGTGCCCTCCTCGATCTGCGCCGTGTCCCAGCGGGCCCGGTCCTGCTCGGCCAGCGGCACCAGCTCGCCCGAGGGGCCCGTGCGGGCGGCGCGGCGGGCGTCGGTGAGCAGCATCAGCGCGAGCAGCCCGGCGACCTCGCCGTCCTCGGGGAGCAGGCTGCGCAGCAGGCGGGTGAGGCGGACGGCCTCGGCGGCGAGGTCGTCGCGCAGCAGTTCCGTCCCGGAGGAGGCGGTGTAGCCCTCGTTGAAGATCAGGTAGAGGACCTGGAGGACGACGGCGAGCCGGTTCTGCCGCTCCGCCCCGGGCGGGGTGCGGAAGTGGGCGCCGGAGGCCCTGATCCGCTGCTTGGCGCGGTTGATGCGCTGCGCCATGGTCGCTTCGGGCACCAGGTGGGCGCGGGCGATCTCCGCCGTGGTGAGGCCTCCGACGGCGCGGAGGGTCAGGGCGACCTGCGCGGACGGCGTGAGCCCCGGGTGGCAGCACAGGAAGAGCAGGCTGAGCGTGTCGTCGTCGGACGGGGCGGCGTCCTCGCCGGGCGGCGGGGCGACGAGCGCGTCCGGCGGGGCCAGGGCGGCGTCCGCCTCCTCGCGGCGGCGGCGTGCGGAGTCGCTGCGGAGCTGGTCGGTGAGGCGGCGGGAGGCGACGCGGATCAGCCAGCCGCGCGGGTTCTCGGGCCGGCCCTCGGCCGGCCACTGCACGGCGGCGGCGAGCAGCGCCTCCTGGACGGCGTCCTCGGCGGCGTCGAAGTGGCCGTAGCGGCGGACCAGCGCGCCGAGGACCTGCGGCGCGTGGCGGCGCAGCAGGTCCTCGATGCGGGGGTCGGTGGTCACGCCTGGTCCGGCGGCCCGTCCGGGACGGGGCGGACGACGACCGCCGGCTCCGGGTCGGAGCCCTCCGGGACGGGGCAGGAGTAGGCGCGGGCGGCGATCTCGTAGGCGCGCTCCGGGGTCTCCACGTCCACGATCCAGTAGCCCGCGAGTACCTCCTTGGTCTCCCCGAAGGGCCCGTCGGAGACCACGGGACGGCCGTCCTTGTCGGCGGTGACCAGACGGGTCTGGGACGGCTCCGCCAGTCCCTGGGCGTCGACCCATTCACCGGACGCGACGAGGTCCTGGTTGAGCTTCTCCATGTGCTGGAACATGACCTTGAGCTCGGACTCCGACCAGGCGGGGGCTCCCGGGGAGGGGTTTCCGCTCATGGCGTCGTAGTACTTCTGGGCTGACATCAGCATCAGCATGTACTTCATGGTCTGACTCCTTCGTCGGCGGCTCCCCTGCGGGTGCCTCTCACCGGAGACGTCGGAGCGGTGCGGCGGGTCTCGACGTCGCGGGGGAAGAAATCCCGGAAGAACTTCGGGCACCGCTCTCGACCGGATCACGGCCCGGTCACGGGCCCATTATCGCGGCCCGGCGCCCACCGCGCCCGGTAACACGCGGTTTCCCCGGAGCGAGCGGTACCCCTGCCCGCGCCCACGGCCACGGCCACGGCGCCCCTCGTCCGGTACAGGTCGCCCGCGAGGACGGGACGCACGGGCGGAAGGGCGTCGCGCGGGCGTCACCGTAGGCGGAGGTGCCAGGCAAAACACGCAAGTCCGACATGCACCCTCTCCACGCTTCCCTCGCACCGCCAACACCACTCCACGGCGGGAGAGCTGGAAATAGGTGGACATAAGGAACGCCCCAAGTCCCTTGTGGCGGGACTCACATCGCGCCATGGCCGATCTTGGGAACCGGGACGGCCCAGGATGCGTCCCGCGGCCAAATCGCCTGCGGTGCCTGACGATTAGGAAATCCCGGAGATTCACCGCTCTCACGCTCGGAAAATGCTTCATCGCATAGCGTCGAGGAACACCGGCCGGTAAAGATCACAGACGCGAAGGTCACCTTTTCCCGCAGCTTGTCTCCGCCGAATCGACTGTGGTCCTATGTGCTCGCTTCCGCACGTCATGGCGGAGGTTCCCGCGCCGGGACGCCGAATCCTGCCGACCGGCATCAGGGAAAAGCGCAGTAGTCAGCAACGGCAGGAGCGGGGGAACCAGGTAAGCGCCGCGCCGCACGACGGCCGGCTTGGGGTGAAGCCATGCCTCATCGCGCCCCCACGCGACGGGACATGGCCGGGCAACTCTTCTCGCCCGAATCCGACAGCTCACCTCGCAGGCGTAGGAGAGGATTCACCACCATGTCCCGTGGCCGTCACCGCCGCCCGCGTCATCTGCTCAATTCCCGCAAGGTCTCCCGCCTTTCCGTCGCGCTCGCCGCCGGCGGCGCCGTCGCCGCGCCGATCGCCGCAGCGGGCACCGCCCAGGCCGCCCCCGCCTCCGCGCCGGCCGCCGCCAACGTGAAGACCGTGAAGACCGGCGCCAAGGCGGAGCAGACCGCCGCCGCCGAGAGCTACACCGTCGCCTCCGGCGACACCCTCTTCAAGATCGCCAACGCGCACGACGTGAAGGGCGGCTGGCAGACCGTCTACGAGGCCAACAAGGAGACGGTCGGCGGGAACCCGGACCTGATCCACCCCGGCCAGGAACTGACCCTCGAGGCCGCGGCGGCCCAGAAGGGCGGCGAGGCCCAGCAGTCCTCCACCGAGACCTCCGGCGAGTCGGCCGACCAGGCCACCTACCCGGACAACCTGGACGGCTGGATCCGCGAGGCGCTGGCCGTCATGGAGCAGGAGGGCATCCCGGGCTCCTACGACGGCATCCACCGCAACATCATCCGTGAGTCCGGCGGTGACCCGAGCGCCATCAACAACTGGGACATCAACGCCCAGAACGGCACGCCGTCCATCGGTCTGCTCCAGGTCATCAAGCCCACCTTCGACGCCTACCACGTCGAGGGCACGGCCTACGACCAGTACGACCCGGTCGCCAACATCGTCGCCGCCTGCAACTACGCGGCCGACCGCTACGGCAGCATCGACAACGTCAACGGCCCCTACTGAGCCTGACGTTCGAGGGCCACTCGACGGCCGCCTCCCACCGGCGTGCAGGTGGGAGGCGGCTTTCGTCGTGCCCGGGGGCTGCGCGCCGCGGTGGTCGGGAGCCGTCGCCGGAGTCGGGTGACGCAGCAGCCGGGCTGCGCCGCCGGCTCAGGCGACGGAGCCGATCGGCCGGGGCCCGCCGCGGGCCCCGGGACCGTCGTGGTGGATCGGGGTGTGGGCCCCGGTCAGCGGCAGTCCGGAGCCGCCGCGGCGGCCGGCGACGATCTCCGCGGCGATGGACACCGCCGTCTCCTCGGGTGTGCGCGCGCCCAGGTCCAGGCCGATGGGCGAGCGCAGCCGGGCGAGTTCGAGTTCGGTGAGGCCGGCCGCGCGCAGCCGGGCGAGACGGTCCTCGTGGGTGCGGCGCGAGCCCATCGCGCCCACGTAGGCGACCGGCAGCCGCAGGGCACGCTCCAGCAGCGGGATGTCGAACTTGGCGTCATGGGTGAGGACGCACACCACCGTGCGGGCGTCGACCTCGGTGGCGTCCAGGTAGTCGTGCGGCCAGTCGACGACCACCTCGTCCGCGTCCGGGAAGCGCGCCGCCGTGGCGAACACCGGACGGGCGTCGCAGACCGTGACGCGGTAGCCGAGGAACCTCCCCGCCCGGACCAGCGCCGCAGCGAAGTCGATCGCGCCGAACACCAGCATGCGCGGCGCCGGCACGCTCGACTCCACCAGCAGGGTGAGAGGTGCGCCGCAGCGGCTCCCCTCCGCCCCGATGCCGACGCTGGCGGTGCGCCCGGCGTCCAGCAGGGCGCGCGCCTCGGCGGCGGCCGTACGGTCCAGGCCGGGGTGCCCGCCGAGGGTTCCCGCGGCACCGGACGCGCCGTCGCCGTGACCGTCACCGCCGTCGACGTCCGGGCGGACGAGAAGCGCCCGCCCCAGGAGCTCCGGCGGACCGGCCACCACGCGGGCGAGGGCCGCGGAGCCGCCGCGCGCCGCCGTGGCGGCGGCCGCCGCGTACGTCTCCCGCCACGGCGCGTCCGCCCGCACCGGCACGACCAGCACGTCGATGACGCCGCCGCAGGTCAGACCCACGGCGAAGGCGTCGTCGTCGCTGTAGCCGAAGCGCTCCGTGACGGGCCGGCCGTCCCGGAGCGCCTCGGCGCACAGTTCGTAGACCGCGCCCTCGACGCAGCCGCCGGACACGCTGCCGACCGCGGTGCCCCCGGCGTCCACGGCGAGCGCCGCGCCGGGCTGCCGGGGTGCGCTGCCGCTGACGGCCACCACCGTGGCCACGGCGAAGTCGCGGCCCTCCTCGCACCACTGGTGCAGTTCGGCGGCGATGTCCAGCACGGGGGAACCTCCAGGGTCGGTGCGGTGCGGTGGGGCTGTGCGTCCGCTCCGGCTACTTCACTCCGAGCCAGGCCTCGATGGGCCCGAGCGAGAAGTAGACGAAGAAGACCAGTGCCAGTACCCACATCAGCCATCCCGGCTCCCGCCACCGGCCCTGCACAGCGCGGATCAGCACGTAGGAGATGACGCCCGCGGCGATACCGGCGGTGATGGAGTAGGTGAACGGCATCAGGACGGTGGTGAGGAACACCGGGACGGACGTCGCCGGGTCGTTCCAGTCGATGTGCTTGGCGTTCGTCATCATCATCGAGCCGATGACGACCAGCGCGGCGGCGGCCACCTGCGTCGGGATCACCTGGGCGAGCGGCGTGAAGAACAGGCACAGGGTGAAGGCCAGGCCGGTGACGACACTGGCGAACCCGGTGCGCGCGCCGTCGCCGACGCCCGCCGTCGACTCCACGAACACCGTCTGCCCGGAGGCGCCCGCGACGCCGCCGACGATGCCGCCGGCGCCGTCGATCGCCAGGGCCTTGCTGAGCCCGGGCATCTTGCCGTCCCGGTCGGCGAGGTCGGCCTGCTGGCCGATGCCGATGATCGTGCCCATGGCGTCGAAGAACCCGGCCAGCACGAGGGTGAAGACGATCACGCCGACGGTGATCGCGCCGACGTCGGCCATGCCGGTGAAGGAGACCTGGCCGAACAGGCCGAAGTCCGGTGCGCTGACGATCGACCCGGTCAGCTCCGGGGCGTTCAGCCCGCCCCAGTCCTGCACGGACAGGCCGGCCACGGCGTGCACCAGCGCGGCGAACAGGGTGCCGCCGACGATGCCGATGAGGATCGCGCCGGGCACCCGCCGCACGTGGAGCAGGAAGATCAGCAGCAGCGTCACCGCGAAGCACAGCACCGGCCAGCCGGTGAGCTGGTCCTGGACGCCGAGCTGGATCGGCTTCGCACCGGCGACACCGCCGGGACCGCCCATGCTGGTCACGAACCCGGCCTGGACCAGGCCGATCAGCGCCACGAACAGGCCGATGCCCATGGTGATGGCGTGCTTCATCGCCAGCGGGATCGCATTCATGATCAGCTCCCGCAGGCCGGTGACGACCAGCAGGATGATCACGGCGCCGTAGATGACGCACATGGCGAACGCGTTCCCCCACGTCATCTCCGGCGCGACCTGGAAGGCCACGACGGCGGAGACGCTGAGTCCCGCGGCCAGCGCGAGGGGGACGTTGCCGAGGATGCCCATCGCCAGCGTCGTCGCCGCGGCGGCGAACGCGGTGGCGGTGGTGAGCTGGGCGGGGTCGAGCCGGGCACCCGTGGCGTCCGGAACGGACAGGATCACGGGGTTGAGGAGGATGATGTACGCCATCGCCATGAAGGTGGTGACGCCGCCGCGCACCTCACGGGCGAGCGTGGATCCTCTGTCGGACATGTGGAAGTAACGGTCGAGCCAGGACCGTCCTGCCGGGGGGCGGGAGCCGTTCCCCACCTCCTCGGGCGAGGTCTTGGGCTCCACGTGCGACTGGGTCATCTTGTGCCTTCTCCCAAGGTTCACAGGGGCACCCGCCCCGGCGCGCCGTGACGCGCCGTCGTTCGGCGGGATTTGGGATATGCACGACGCGGGGGACGGCCCTCGCCGCGTTCTGTGGGGGTGTGCCGGGCGCGGTTCCGCTCGCGCGGGACGCACCGACGTGGGGCCGCGCCGGCAGAGGCGCTCCGGAGAACCGGTGCACGCTGCGGGCTGCCCCCGGACGGCGGGGCCGCGGTGCGGTCGGCACCGCCGGGCTCCACCGTGTGCGGCCGGTCGTCGCCGCGACGGGAGCGAGCGTCCCGCCGCGGCGCGGCCCGGCCGGGCACCGGGGCCGATGGCCCCCGGCGCGTCGGCCGTACGGAGGGTGTCACCGTGCGGTCGCGGTGCGGTCGGCACCGTCCGGCACGGCCGGGCTCCGCCGCGGCGGCGGAGCATGCCACCGCGCGGACGGGACACCACGACGGTGAGGGTTCGGCGGAATGCGCGTGCACGGCGACCACCACGTTCGGCTCGCTCCGGCTGTGCCGGCTACGTGCCCGTGAGGTGCTCGGGACGGACCGGCACCCGGTTGAGCGCCAGGCCCGTCGCGGCACGGATCGCGGACAGGACGGCGGGCGTGGAGGACAGGGTCGGCGCCTCTCCGACGCCCCGCAGGCCGTACGGCGCGTGCTCGTCGGCCAGTTCCAGCACGTCGACGGGGATGGTCGGCGTGTCGAGGATCGTCGGGATCAGGTAGTCCGTGAAGGAGGGGTTGCGGACCTTGCCGTCCTCCCCCACCACGATCTCCTCCATCACCGCGAGGCCCAGACCCTGCGTCGTGCCGCCCTGGATCTGGCCGATCACGGACTGCGGGTTGAGGGCCTTGCCGACGTCCTGCGCGCAGGCCAGCTCCACGACCTTGACCAGGCCGAGTTCGGTGTCGACCTCGACCACCGCGCGGTGCGCGGCGAACGAGTACTGGACGTGGCCGAAGCCCTGCCCGGTGCGCAGGTCGAACGGTTCGGTCGGCCGGTGGCGCCACTCGCTCTCGACGTCGACGGCCTGGTCCTCCAGGACGTCCGTGAGCGGGGCGAGCACCTCGCCGCCGTCGGTGACGACCTTGCCGCCCTCCAGCAGCAGTTCGGCCGTGGCCCACGCCGGGTGGTAGGTGCCGAACTTGGCACGGCCGATCTCCAGGACCTTCTCCCGGACCAGCTCACAGGTGTTCTTCACCGCGCCGCCGGTCACGTACGTCTGGCGGGACGCGGACGTGGAGCCGGCGGAGCCCACCTGCGTGTCGGCGGGGTGGATGGTGACGTCGGTGACGCCCAGCTCGGTGCGGGCGATCTGCGCGTGCACGGTGACGCCGCCCTGCCCGACCTCGGCCATCGCGGTGTGCACCATGGCGACCGGCTTGCCGCCGACGACCTCCAGCCGCACCCGGGCGGTGGAGTAGTCGTCGAAGCCCTCGGAGAAGCCGACGTTCTTGATGCCGACCGCGTAGCCGACGCCGCGCACGACGCCCTCGCCGTGGGTGGTGTTGGACAGGCCGCCGGGCAGCGCCCGTACGTCGATGCCGGTGCCGGCGACGGCGCCGGTGCCCTCCGCGGACTCCCACTGCCGCTCGGGGGGCAGCGGCATGGACTTCACGCGGCGCAGGATCTCCGCGACGGGCGCCGGGGAGTCGACCTCCTGCCCGGTGGGCATGACCGTGCCCTGCGACATGGCGTTGAGCTGCCGGAACTCGACGGCGTCCATGCCGAGTTCGGCGGCCAGCTTGTCCATCTGCGCCTCGTAGGCGAAGCACGCCTGGACCGCGCCGAAGCCGCGCATCGCGCCGCACGGCGGGTTGTTGGTGTAGAGGGCGATCGCCTCGATGTCGACGTCGTCGACGACGTAGGGGCCGACCGAGAGGGACGAGGCGTTGCCGACGACGGCCGGGGAGGCGGAGGCGTAGGCGCCGCCGTCCAGCACGATCCGGCACTTCATGTGCGTGATCCGGCCGTCCCGGGTGGCGCCGTGCTCGTACCAGAGCTTCGCCGGGTGGCGGTGGACGTGGCCGAAGAACGACTCGAACCGGTTGTAGACGATCTTGACGGGCTTGCCGGTGCGCAGCGCCAGCAGGCAGGCGTGGATCTGCATGGACAGGTCCTCGCGGCCGCCGAACGCGCCGCCGACGCCGGACAGCGTCATGCGGACCTTGTCCTCCGGCAGCCCCAGTACGGGGGCGATCTGCCGCAGGTCGGAGTGCAGCCACTGGGTGGCGATGTAGAGGTCGACGCCGCCGTCCTCGGCGGGCACGGCGAGGCCGGACTCCGGGCCGAGAAAGGCCTGGTCCTGCATGCCGACCTCGTACGCGCCGGAGACGATCACGTCGGCGCGGGCCCGGGCCGCCTCGGCGTCGCCGCGCACGATGGGCTGACGGTGCACGATGTTGGGGTGCGGCACGTGCGAGGCGTGGTGGTCGTCCCGGCCGGGGTGCAGCAGCGGGGCGTCCTCGGCGGTGGCGCTCGCCTCGTCGTGGACGACGGGCAGCGGCGCGTAGTCCACGACGATCTTCGCCGCCGCGCGGCGCGCGGTCTCCGGGTGGTCGGCGGCGACGAGCGCGACCGGCTCGCCGTGGTGCCGGACCCGCCCGTGCGCGAGGACGGGGGTGTCCTGGATCTCCAGGCCGTAGTTCTTCACCTCGGTGGGGAGGTCGTCGTAGGTGAGGACGGCGTACACGCCGGCCTGCTGCAGCGCTGCGGAGGTGTCGATGGAGCGGATCTCGGCGTGCGCGTGCGGGCTGCGCAGGGTGAAGCCCCACAGCATGTCCTCGTGCCACATGTCCGAGGAGTAGGCGAACTCGCCGGTGACCTTCAGCGTGCCGTCCGGCCGGAGGGTGGACTCGCCGATGCCGCCCCTGGTCTGGCTGCCCTGGCTCAGGGAGGTGGGAGTGCGTGTGACGCCCATGGTGGTCAGGCCCCCGTTCCCGCGGTCTGGGTCTCCTCGCGGGCGGCCGCGAGGCGGACCGCGTCGAGGATCTTCTCGTAGCCCGTGCAGCGGCACAGGTTGCCGGACAGCGCCTCGCGGATGTCCGCGTCGGACGGCTCCGGGTTGCGCTCGATCAGTTCGTCGGCGGCGACGAGCAGACCGGGTGTGCAGAAGCCGCACTGCACGGCGCCGGCGTCGATGAACGCCTGCTGCACCGTGGAGAGTTCGGCTGCCTCGCCGGTCTGCGAGTCGGCCGGGCGGGCCTCCCAGCGCTGCGCCGCGTCCACCGAGGTGCCGGTGCTCTTCGCGTCGCCGCAGGCGCCGGCCGCGCAGCCGCCGGCCGCGCGCTGCCGGGCGTAGTCCGCCAGGCCCTCGACGGTGACCACGTCGCGGCCCTCGACCTGGCCGGCGGCGACCAGGCAGGCGCACACCGGGTCGCCGTCCAGGCGGACCGTGCAGGAGCCGCATTCGCCCTGCTCGCAGGCGTTCTTGGAACCGGGCAGGCCCATCCGCTCACGCAGCACGTAGAGCAGCGACTCGCCCTCCCAGACGTCGTCGGCCTCGTAGGGGCGGCCGTTGACCGTGAAATTCACGCGCACTGTGCGCCTCCTTCGGTGGTGCTGCGGCCCGCGCGGTAGGACTCCCAGGTCCAGCCGAGGGTGCGGCGGGCCATGACGCCGACCGCGTGCCGGCGGTACTTCGCGCTGCCGCGTACGTCGTCGATGGGGTTGCAGGCGCCGGAGGCCAGCTCGGCGAACTGCCGGGCGACCGAGGGGGTGATCCTGGCGCCGCTGTCCCAGAACCCGCCCTCCTCCAGGGCGGCGTTCAGGAAGTCCTCCGCTTCGCGGGCGCGGACCGGGGTCGGCGCGGCCGACCCGATGCCGGTGCGGACCGTGCGGGTCGCCGGGTGCAAGGCCAGGCCGAACGCGCAGACCGCGATGACCATGGCGTTCCGGGTGCCGACCTTGGAGAACTGCTGCGGGCCGTCCGCCTTCTTGATGTGCACGGCGCGGATCAGCTCGTCGTCGGCCAGGGCATTCCGCTTCACGCCGGTGAAGAACTCCTCGACCGGGATGCGGCGCGTGCCGCGCACGGACTCGGCCTCCACCTCGGCTCCGGCGGCCAGCAGGGCGGGGTGGGAGTCTCCGGCCGGAGAGGCCGCACCCAGGTTGCCGCCGACGCTGCCGCGGTTGCGGATCTGGGGGGACCCGACGGTGTGGCCGGCCAGTGCCAGGCCGGGGAGTTCGGCGCGCAGGTGCTCGATGATGCGGGTGTAGGACACGGACGCTCCGAGACGTACCGTGTCCTCGCCGACCTCCCACTCGTACAGGTCGGCGATGCGGTTGAGGTCGAGCAGGTGCTCGGGCCGGCGGTGGTCGAAGTTCAGCTCGACCATCACGTCCGTGCCGCCCGCGATGGGTACAGCTGTCGGGTGCTCGGCCTTCGCGGCGAGCGCCTCCTCCCAGCTGGCGGGGCGCAGGAACTCCATGGGTGTCTCTTCTCAGGTCGCTTGCGCGGCTGTGGCGGACCGGCTCCGGGAGCGGGGGCCGGAGCGGTTCATCTTGCGTTCATCTGGTGTGTGACCCAGTACACCGACGCGCGGCGGGAGCGGTGCAGTCACCGAAACCATGAACCGACTGGCTGGCCGACGACGCCCTCTTGTAGATTCGAACAAGAGCCGGGCGCAGCTCAGCGCACGGTGATCACGGCAGTACCCATCGCGACGAACGGCGGGCGACGACATGCGGCTGCGCGCACTCCTGGAGACCGAGTCGCTCGGGCTGCGGCTGCTGTGCGGCGACGACGAGCTCGACCGCACGGTGCGCGGCGTCATGACCACCGACCTGCGCGACCCCAGCCGGTACCTCGCGGGCGGCGAGCTGGTCCTGACCGGCCTGGCCTGGCGGCACTCCGCAGAGGACTCCGAGCCCTTCGCGCGCCTCCTCACCGGGGCCGGCGTCGCCGGGCTCGCAGCCGGCGAGGCCGAGCTGGGCTCGGTGCCGGACGACCTGGTCGCCGCCTGCGCACGGCACCGGCTGCCGCTGTTCGCCGTCGACGAGGACGTCGCCTTCGCGACGATCACCGAGCACGTGGTGCGGCAGGTGTCCGCGGGGCGGGCCGGGGACCTCGCCGCCGTGGTCGACCGGCACCGCCGGCTGATGTCCTCCGGCCCGGCGGGCGGCGGCCCGGACGCGGTGCTGGAACTGCTCGTCTCCGACCTGGACCTGCGGGCGTGGGTGCTGGCCTCGACGGGGCGTCAGGTCGCGGGCTCCTCCCCGGGCGAGGCGCTGCGGCTGCCGTCCGCGGTGCGGGCCCGGCTGGCCGGCGAGCACCTCGCCGCGGTCCGGGCCGGGCGGCGCGGGCCGCACCGGGTGCGGGTGGACGGCGTCACGTACGCGCTGTTCCGGGTCGGCGGCGGCGCGGACGGCCCGGGCGGGGCTCCGGCCGACCCGCGGCGCACGGTGCTCTCCGACTGGCTGCTCGCGGTGGAGGCCGACACCGGCGACTGGCCGGCCGAACGGCTCGACCTGCTGCACGGCGTCACCCAGCTCATCGCCGTGGAGCGCGAACGCCGGGACGCGGCGCGGACCGTACGGCGGAGGCTGGCGCAGGAGGTCCTGGAGCTGGTGCTCTCCGGCGCGCCGCCGGCGGAGATCGCGGCGCGGCTGCGGCTGACCGCGCCGGTGCTGCTGCCGGGGCTGGGCAGCGCTCCGCGCTGGCAGGTCGTCACCGCCGCCGTGGACTGGTCCGGGGAGGGCGCCGCCGCCGTCGAGGGCGGGCCGGTGGCGCAGACGCTCCTGGAGGAACTGCTGGTCGACGTGGAGACGCCCGGGGGCGAGGCCGCGGACCGGATCGCCGTCGCGCACACCGGTGACGAGGCGGTGGCGCTGGTGCCGCTGCCCGCCCCCGCGGACGATGAGCCGGGCGAGGGGGGTGCGGCAGCGGCGGCGCCCGAGCTGGAGGCGGACGCCCTCTGCGCGGCGGTACGGGCCCCGATGGAGCGCGGTCTCGCCGACGACGGGCGGCTCACCCTCGGCGTGAGCGCGGCGGTGCACTCGGCGGAGGGGCTGCGCGGGGCGCTGGAGGAGGCGCGCCACGCGCGGCGCGTCGCCGCGGCGCGGCCCGGCGCGGTGTGCGCGGCGGGCCACGCGGAGCTGGCCTCGCACGTCCTGCTGCTGCCGTTCGTGCCGGACGACGTGCGGCGCGCGTTCACGGCGCGCCTGCTGGACCCGTTGCGTGAGTACGACCGGCGGCACCGGGCGGAGCTGGTGCCGACACTGGACGCCTTCCTCTCCGCCGACGGCTCCTGGACGCGGTGCGCATCGCGGCTCCACCTGCACGTCAACACCCTGCGGTACCGGGTGGGCCGCATCGAGCAGCTCACCGGCCGCGACCTCAGCCGCCTGGAGGACAAGCTCGACTTCTTCCTCGCCCTCCGCATGAGCTGACGCCCCCGGCGCGGCATGCGGCGCGCCGGCCCGTTCCGCCTCCGGCCTGCCAGACTGGCGCCATGAGCCGGCCCGAGACGATCGACGCGTACCTGCAGGGCTTCACCGGGCAGGCCCGCACACTGCTCGAGCAGCTGCGGGCCCTGGCGCGTGAGGCCGTGCCGGAGGCGGACGAGGCCGTCAAGTGGGGCCATCCGGCGTGGGTGCATCCGTCGGGGACGATCCTGTTCATGATCAGCGGCCACGCCCGGCACGCGAACGTCGCGTTCACGCCCAGCACCCGCGAGGCCTTCGCCGCCGAACTCACCGGTTTCGGAACCGGCAAGGGGACGGTCAGGCTGCCGTACGGCGACCCGGTGCCGACTGGCCTCCTCCGCCGCATGATCGCGTACCGCGTCCGCGAGCACGAGGACGACGGCGTGCTCTGGATGTGAGTCAGGCGGAGGGGAGTCAGGTGGTGGTGAGGCTCCGGCGGAGGCGGTGCAGACCGCGGCGGGTGTGACTCTTCACCGTGCCGAGCGCCAGGCCCGTCCGCTCGGCGATCTGCACCTGCGTCAGGTCGTCGTAGAAGGCGAGGCACAGCACCCGTCGCTGAGGGGCCGGCAGCGTGGCCAGTTCGTGCGCCACGAGGACGCGGTCCAGCACGGCGTCCGCCTCCGCGGGAACGCGTCCGTCAGCCGCCGGGGCCTGACGTGCGACGGCCTTGTCGTAGAGGTCCCGGCGCCGGGTGCGTGCGGCGAGCGCGTCGGCGATCTTGCGGCGGGTGATCCCGACGAGCCACCCGGCCAGCGACCCGCGCTCCGGCCGGTAGCCGTGCCTGCCGCGCCACGCGGCGAGGAACACCTGCTGGGTGACGTCCTCCGCCTCGTCGCGGTCCCCCAGAGCGCGCGAGGCGAGGGTGAAGACGAGGGCGGACCAGCGGCGGTGAACGGCCGCGAGGGCGAGTTCGTCGCCGCGCACGAACGCCGCGGCGAGTTCCTTGTCGGCACGGGCTTGGTCGGCCACGGCTTCGTCGGCACGGGCTTGGTCGGCACGGGCTTCGTCGGCGAGGGACTCCCGAGCCGGGAGGCTCCGGTCGTCGTGGTGCTGTGCTGCCGTACGGCCGTCCGCCCCGGACGCGAACCGGATGCCGGGGCCCACGACGCGCAGGGGGCTGCTGACCTTCATGGGCTTTCCTCCCGCCGAACGCTGCGCCGGCCGTGACGACCGGTACGACCGAGTCTTGGGAAACGATGCATCCCGGACAACTTGCATTGATTCTGCGTCGTATCGGCGACGTATCGTGGGCGCATGGACGCGTCCCGCCCGGAGCACACCGCAGGGCTGACCACGGGTGCCGTGGCCCGGCGGATCGGGGTGTCGCCGACCACCCTCCGCTCGTGGGACCGGCGCTACGGCCTGGGCCCGTCCCTCCGGGAGCAGGGCAGACACCGCAGGTGGACGCCGGGCGACATCGCCGTGCTGGAGGAGATGTGCCGGCTGACCTCGGCGGGCGTCCCGCCCGCCGAGGCGGCGAAGGCGGCGCTCGGCGCGGACGGACCGTCCGCACCGGTCGGCGCCGAAACGATGCGGGAGCCGGAGAAGGCGCCCGCGCACCCGACCGGTGGCGGCGGCCTGCCGCTGGGCGACGTACGCCAGGAGTGCCGCGGGCTGGCGCGTGCGGCCGTGCGGCTCGACGCCGCGGCGGTGCAGGCGGGACTGACGACGGCGATCGGCGAGTACGGCCTGGTGTCTGCGTGGGAGGAGGTCATGATGCCCGCGCTGCGCGCCGTCGGCCTCAAGTGGTCGAACTCCGGGGACCGGTACGTGGAGGTGGAGCACCTGCTGTCGTGGCACGTGTCGGCGACGCTGCGGGCGGCGACCGCCGCCGTGCCCGGGACGGACCCGGGCACGGCTCGGGCCCGGGACGGGAGGAGCGGCCGCGGCGGACCCGTGGTGCTGGCCTGCGTGCCGGGCGAACTGCACGCGCTGCCGCTGGAGGCGCTGGCCGCGGGCCTGGCTGGGCGCGGGCTCCCGGTGCTGATGTTCGGCGCCGCGGTGCCCGTGCCGGCGCTGGAGGAGGCCGTGCGGCGGACCGGGCCGTCGGCGGTGGTCCTGTGGGCGCAGACGTCGTCGGCGGCCGACTGGCCGTTGGCCCGGCACGTCGGCGCGATGGGGTGGGGCGTGCGGGGAGCGCGCCGCCGCCCGGCCGTGGTCGCCGCCGGGCCGGGCTGGGCGTCACCCCACCTGCCGCTGCCCGGGGCCCACCGGCCCCGCGGCCTGCGCGACGCGCTGTCCCTGCTGGAGAACCTCGCCGCCGCGTAGCAGCCGGACGGTCCGCCCCGCACGGTGGGCCGTGAGGAGGAACGGGTCGGGGCGGCGCAGGAGGCCGACCTCGCCCCTCCGGGTCCAGGAGGACGCCGGCCCCGGCGGCCGACGCGGGCGACCTGAGAGGCAGTCACCCGCGCCCGCACGCCGCCGTCGTCGCTCTTCCAGGAGGTGGTTCCCGCAGGCTGCCGGGGCGTCAGAAGCCGCTGTGCACGGCGCTTCAGCGCAGGTCGCCGGGGGTGCACGCGCCGGTCTCTTCGCCATGCCCACGGCAGTCCGTCACCTCGTCAGTTCCGCGTCACGACACGGGCTTCGGCCTGCCCCGCCCCCACCGGGGACACCCCTCCGGCCGGGGGCGCGGGCCGGAGCGCACTGCGCCGTGCGGGGGACCACGTCCCCGTTCGGTCCATCAGCGAGCATTCCAGTACGTCATGTGACGATCCCTCTGATTACGGTCACGGTGAGGCACAACCATCGGGGCACCCCCCGGATTGGAGTCACCATGTCCCACCGACGGCTGGTGCTCACGGGCACCTGCATCGGAGCGGTCACCGCAGGGCTGCTGGTCGCCACGACGACCACCACCCCGGAGAACGCCCCGCGCGACGCGCAGGCACTCAGCGCCGTGCAGAGACCCCCCGACCAGGCTCCGGCGGGAGGACCCGCGCCCGTGGGCGGAGCGAGCGCCGGCCGGGAGGACCCCGGGGACGACGAGCCGGGCGAGGAGGAGGACGGTCTCGACCTGCCGGACTTCGGGGCCTTCCTCGGGTCCGGACCGGAGGGCGTCCGCCGCATCGAGAAGATGGAGAAGTGGCTGGACGGGCGCGAGCCCACCGTCGGCCACACCTACCTTCCCGGCGACCTGTGGGTGAACATCGAGGGCAAGCGCCGGTTCCTCGAACCCTGGGCGGAGTGGACGCGGAAGAAGGACGACCGCATGTTCGTCCTCAACGTCCCGATGCTGGAGCGGAACGAGGACGACCTGCCCGACGAGGCCGTCGACCACCTGCTCCGGGCCGGCGCACGCGGCCACTTCGACCACCACTTCCGCCGGCTCGGCGAACGACTGGTGGACCTCGGTGTCGAGGAGACGGTCGTCGTCCTCGGCTGGGAGATGAACGGCACCACCTACACCAGCCGCTGCGCACCGAACCCCGAGGCGTGGAAGACGTACTGGCGCAACATCGTCTCGGCCATGCGGTCCGTACCCGGCCAGGACTTCGAGTTCGACTTCGCCCCGGCGCGCGGTGAGGACGCCATCCCGTGGACGCAGTGCTACCCGGGCGACCGGTACGTGGACATCATCGGCATGGACTCCTACGACCAGCCGCCCGGCACCAGCTTCCAGGAGCAGGTGAACCAGCCGTACGGGCTGAAGAAGCAGGTCGAGTTCGCCAGGGAGCACGACAAGGAGATCTCCTACCCCGAGTGGGGGCTCTTCCGCGACGGCGACAACCCGGAGTACATGCGGAAGATGCTCGAGTGGATCCGCCGCCAGGACCCCGAGTACCACACCATCACGGACTACTGCCCGCACGGGGTGATGCAGTGCGGGACCAACCCGGAGTCCTCGGACGTGTTCCGTGAGCTGATGACGGACGTCGCCGAACTGCCGGACCCGTTCCCGACGCCGCCCGCGGAACCGGAGCAGGAGCCGGACGTCCCCTGGTGGAAGCCGGAACCCGTCGAGTTCTGCGTCGACCTCGGCGACTGGATCCAGGACCTGCTGGACACGGAGCCGCTGTGCTTCAAGTTCGACGGGGACCTGGGGCTGTAGCCGCCGTCCCCCGCCCCGCCGCCGGCACGGCGGCGGGGCCGGGTCCCGGGCGGGGGGCCCGGCGTGACGTCAGTTCCGCTCCCCCGCCCGGACGCCACGCAGCACGGCGCGGACACCGCCGCTGCGCGCCTCGTCGAGCCGGGACCGCCACTCCAGCAGCGCGGGCACCCGTTCGCGGGCCTCCCGCACCGCCGCCGCGCGCGCGGTGCGCAGCCCCGCGTACGCGGCGAGCACCGGGCGCAGCTCGCGACGGGCCATCAGCAGCCGCTGGTTGCCGACCTCGACCGGCCGCCAGCGCAGCTTGTACGGCTCCGCACCCCGCAGCATGCTGAACGTGCTCCGGCCGGTGGACGCCGTGTGCCGGGCGCTCTCGCGCAGCAGCATCGACGTGATGTCGGTCTTCGCCCGCAGCTCCGGGTGGACGCCGTCCAGGTAGCCGCCCGCCAGATCGGCCGACAGCAGGGTCATGTCGGAGGCCATCACCTCGCCTCCGACCAGGTACTCGCAGATCCGGGCGTGGCCGGTGCGGGCCATCCGGGAGACGGCGCGCGTCAGGTGCTCCGCGAAGCGGGGCCGTACGTGTTCCGGCGTCACTCCGCGGCCCTCCCACTGGAGTCCGTGCAGCCGGATCATGGTGGCGATCGCGGTGGGCACCTTCTCCACCGGGACGTCGCGGTGCTCGACGCCCAGCGCGTCGAGCTTGCGGAGCTTGGCCCGGCGCCGTTTGGCGCTGGTCGCCGGCATGCGGCGGAACAGTTCCTCGATCGGCACACCGGGCAGGTCCAGGCACACCGAGTCGCGCCGGTGCCGCCGTGGCCCCTCCCACTGCGCGAACAGCCGTTCCGCCGCCGCGCCCGGCCGCACCTCGCGCAGGTCGAGCACGGCACCGCGCGTGGCCCGGTGCAGGCCGCGCACGAGCGCCGTGGTCACCTCCGCGACGTGACCGGCGTCCACCAGCACGTCGAAGAAGTCGGAGATGTGGCCGCCGAGCGGCACCAGGACCGGGAAGGGCCGGTGCGCCAGCATCAGCGGCGCCGCGCCGACCAGCGCGCCGCCGCGCCGCACGAGCACCAGCCGCAGGCGGCCGGGCGTGCCGTAGGACAGCCACCACGAGTGCAGCCAGGCGTGGGTCTGGAACGGCGTGGCGGTGGGACACCGTTCGAACAGGGCGTCCCATTCCGGTGCCAGGCGGGCGAACTGCTCGGGGTCCCGGCACAAGGTCACCGCGATGCCGGTGCCGCCGCCGGACGCCGTGCGGACCCGGGTAGGGGCGGGGGTGGTCGCCGTCATCGCACGGTCTCCTCTCCGTCGGGCGCCGCCGCGGCGCGGCGCGGGCGTACCAGCAGCACGAGCGCGCCGACCAGCACGCCCGCCGAGCCGCCGACGGCGGTGGCCAGCACCGGCGACGGGCTGCTCGCCTTGCGCGGGGCGCGGGCGCGGGAGAACGCGGTGAGTTCCACGCCGGTGTCCTTAGCGGACTCTCCGGCGACGTCGGCCAGGGAACGGGCAACCGCGTTGGCCATCTCCGCGGCCTCGCCCGCGCTGGGCGCACTGCCGGTGATCTCGATCATCGGCGCGTCCGGAGAGGTCACCGCCTCCACACCGTCCTGGAGCGCGTCGACGGGCACCCCGCCGTCCTGCTGGGCCTTCGCGAGCACGGCCGTGTCGGTGGCGATCCGGCCGTACGCCTGCGCGAAACCGAGGGCGGTCACCGCGTCGCCCCCCTTGCCCGGCACGACCGCGACGTAGCTGGTCGCGGTGTACCGGGCGGGCGACAACGCGCCGTACGCGGCGCCGGCGAGCACCCCGGCGAGCACACACGCCGCGGCGGGCGCCGCCCCGCGGGGCCGCCTCCGCCAGGTGCGGCGCGCCCGCCGGGCGCCCGCACCGGTGGCGCGCCGGACGGCGGGCCACACGCGGGGCGCCTTCGCGGTGTCCGCCGAGGCCGCTTCACCGGCCCCCTCCACGGAGCGCGCCGACCGGGACGGCCGCTCGGCCCGGGGGGCGAGGTGCGTCGCAGAGGCCGCGTCCTCGGTGCGCTCGGCGGTGGCGCCGCCGTTCACGCCGCGGCTGGGCACCGCCGACTGGCGCTGAGCGCTCGCCCTGGCCACGTGCGCGGCAAGCAGCCCGCCCGTCCCGCCGCCGGGACCCGCTTCCGGCACGTCGGACCGCCCGGGGGCGTCCGCGGCCCTCCCCCCACGGGAATTGCGCGCCACGGTGCCCGGCAGTGCCGGCTTGGCGAGGACCGCCTTCACGGGCACGCCGGCGGCAGACGCCTTCCCGCGGCCGGCCTGCGAAGCTTCCGTCCGGGGCGCCGCCGGCTCCGTCGGGGCGACGGTGCCGGCGGTCGAGGCCGCCTCACCCGACACACCGGCGACGGCATCCCGGGACGCCGTCGGCGCCTGCCCCGCGGCGGAGGCGCGACGCCCTTCAGGCACGACGCCCGTGTCGGCGGGCCGTGCACGGGACGCGCGGGGCCGACCCGCCGGGGGACGGGCTCCAGGGGACTGCGACGGCGTCGGCCGGTGCGCCGCCCGCGACGCCACGCCGTCCGGCACATCGTGAACCTCCGCGGCGGCGTCCTTCGCGGCGGAACCGTCCCCCGACGACGAGCCGTCCGTACGGGCCCCGGCCCCCGCCGACCGCCGCGGAGCGGCAGGCGTGTCGCCCCGCTGCGACGCAGTCGCAGCATCGCGGGAGCCCGAGCCCTCGGGCTTCGGATCGGTGCCGGCCTCCGCCGAGAGACCGTCTGCGGAGGCGGCGGTGTCCTTCTCCGGGCGCGGCTCGGCGTCGGCGGGCTGCGCAGCCCCCTCGGGTGCACCCGCCCCCGGGCCGACGGGCTCCGGGTCGGGGCTCATGGGGGCGGACGGGTTGCGGGACTGGGGGCGTTGGCGGTGTTCGGTGCGGGGGCGTCGCTTGCGGCCGGGCTGGCGCGCGGCCTTGCGGGCGGTCTCCGTCATGGTGACTCCTCGTGGCGGTCGGGGCGGGCGCGGGCGGTCACGGCGCGCCGCGTCTTCGGTTCACGCCTGCGGCGTGCGGCGGGACGGAGGCACCGGGGATCCAGGCGGCGAGGCGTCCGGTGTCCGGCCGGGCGGGAGGGGGAACGGGCTCCGCCGGGGCGGTTCCGGTGAGGCCGGCGTACACGCCGGTGAGCCGTTCGGCGGCGCGCGCGATGTCGTAGCGCCGCACGACGGGCGGCACCGGCAGGCGGCCGTGTCCGGCGGCGACGTGCACGCGGAGGGCCGCGGTGAGGCGTTCCGTCTCCGCGCCGACGCGGTAGGCGCCGGGCGCCTCGGAGCCGGGCACGTCGTCCACGGCGGGACAGGTGACGTGGAGCACCGGCAGTCCCGCCGCCAGCGCCTCCAGCACCGACAGGCCGAACGCCTCCTCCGTGGACGGCGAGACGAACAGGTCCATGGCGGCCAGCAGGTGCGGAAGCGGCGGCAGTCCCGCGGCGGCCTCCTCGGCGGCCGTCACCGGGGCGACCGCGCCGCCGCACTCGCCGGGGAGCAGGACGCGGTCCGCCGCACCGAGTGTCCGCGCGAGGTGCAGCAGCCGTGCCCGTTCCGGACCGTCGCCGACCAGCAGCAGCCGTACGTCCGGCTGCGCCGCACAGGCGCGGACCAGGCGGTCGTACCGCTTGCCCGGCACCAGGCGGCCCACGCCGCCGACCACCGTCGCGTCGGCGGGAAGCCCGAGGCGGGTCCGCGTGGCGGCACGCGCGGCGGGGTCGTGGCGGAACCGGGCGGCGTCGATGCCGTTGGGAACCACGTGGATGCGGTCCGCGGGCACGCCCCAGGCGCGGAGCCGGTCGGCGACGGTGACCGACACGGCGACGGTCGCGCCGCCCAGCCGCTCGGTCGCCAGGTACAGGCCGCGCGTGCCCGCGCCGAGAGGGCGGCCCTCGATCGCCGCGTCGCCCAGCGAGTGTTCGGTGGCCACGACGTGCCGCACCCCCGCCATCCGCGCCGCGAGGCGTCCGTACACGCAGGCCCGGTAGAGGTGGGTGTGCACCAGGTCGTAGCCGCCGTCGCGAATCAGCCGGACCAGCCGCGGCAGCGCCGCCAGGTCGCGGTTGCCCCGCATCCCCAGGTGCCCCACGCGCACGCCGTCGGCGCGCAGGCCGTCGGCGACGGCGCCGGGGTTGGTGAGGGTGACGACGTCGCTGCGGACGGGGAGGTGGCGGAGCATCAGCCGCAGTTGCTGCTCCGCGCCGCCGACGCCGAGGCCGGTGATGACGTGCAGGACCCGCGAGGGCAGGCTCACCGGAGCGTCGCCTCCTCCGGCAACGGCCGGCGGCGCCAGGGGTGCAGGCGGCGCTTGAGGTGCAGGCGCAGCGCGTTGTCCTGCTCGCCGATGTGGACGCGGGGCAGAGCGTGGAGGCCGGTCAGGCGGCCGGGGTCGATGGCGCAGGCGTAGTCGTAGCCGGCTGCGCGCACCGCGTGCACCGTGCGGGCGTCCGCGGTGCCGTAGGGGTAGCAGAAGCCGGCCGGGGGTCTGCCCGTGAGGCGGGCCAGCAGAGCGCGGCTGCCGGCGGTCTCCTCGTGCAGGCCGGCGTCGTCGAGCGCGGGGAGTTCGCGGTGCAGCATGCCGTGCGAGCCGATCTCCATGCCGGCGCCCACGGCGGCCAGCACGCCCTCGGCGGTGAGCAGCGGCTTGCGCGGGCCCAGCGGGTCCCACACGTTGTTGCCGCCGAGACGGCCGGGCAGCACGAAGACGGTGGCGGTGCAGTCGTGCCGGTGCAGCAGGGGCACGGCCTCGTCGAGGAAGTCCTGGTAGCCGTCGTCGAAGGTGAGGCCGACGAGGTCGCGGCCGCGTCCGGCGGCACGTTCCCGGAGCAGTTCGGCGATGCCGACGCCGCGCAGGCCCCGGGCGGTGAGCCATTCGAGCTGGCGGCGCAGCCGGTGCGGGGAGACGGTGACGTGGTACGGGTCCTCGGTGCTGTCGGCGACGGAGTGGTACATCAGCAGCCAGGGGGCGGCGGACCGGGGCCGTTCGGCGGCCGGAGCACGCTCGGGCGCCGGTGCCGGTGCCGGTGCGGGTGCCGGTGCGGGTGCTGCGGCGGGTGCGGGTGCGGGTGCGGGTGCTGCGGCGGGTGCCGGTGCGGTGTCGGTGGGTTCAGCGGTCATGACGGAGCCTTCGTTCGACGGCGGACACGAGTTGCGGGATCTCCCCCGCCCCGAGGACGTAGCCGGTGACGAGGAAGACGGCGGAGACGACCAGGGCGCCGGCGGAGGCGGCGAGGAGCGCGTGCCCGCACAGCTGCGCCACCGCGCAGCCCGCCGCGGCGGCGAGCGCGGCGGCGGCCAGCAGCCTGACCAGCCCGCCGAGTACGCGGGGCAGGTCGACGGCCACGGCGGCGTGCCGGCGGGAGCGGCGGCCGGTACCGGCGAGCAGCAGGGTCGCGGTCAGGGTGATGCCGGCGGCGTTGGCGGCGGCGATGCCGTGGGTGCCCCACAGCCGGCTGAGGGCGACGCCGCCGACGATGGTGACCAGGAGGCCGGCGACCATCGTGCACGCCGGGTACCAGGTGGGGCGGCCGGTGGAGAAGAAGGGGCGGACGACCGCGCCGACCATGCTGTGGCCGAGGAGTCCGAGGGCGTAGACGCGCATCACGGACGCGGTGGCCTCGGTGTCCTGCGCGCTGAACGCGCCGCGCTGGAAGAGGAGTTCGATGATCTGCGGGGCGCAGGCGAAGACGTAGGCGGCGCCGAGGAGGACCACGAGCGCGGCGCCCGCCAGGTCGCGTTCCACCCGGCGTCGCACCGTCTCCGCCTCGCCGTCGGCGAGGGCGCGGGCGACGAGGGGGAAGGTGACGGTGCAGATCATCAGGGACAGCGCCATCGGGATCTGCGCCACCTTCTGCGCGTAGTTGAGGTGGGAGATCGCTCCGGCGGGCAGCGAGGAGGCCAGGTAGCGCTCCACCAGCACCTGCGACTGGCGGCCGATGGTGAACAGCGCGATGGGCAGCAGCACTCCGGCGCCGACCATCATGGTGGCGCGGCTCGCGCCCGGAGCGCCCTCGGGACGCCCTCCGCGGCGCTCACGGTGTCCGGCACGGCGCCCGGCACAGCGCCCGGCCCGGCGTCCGGTCTTTCCGCGCGGCATCACCCGCAGGAAGAACGGCAGCTGGACGAGCACCATCAGCGCGCCTCCGACGGCCACCCCCAGTGCTGCGGCGCGTACACCCCACAGCGCGTGGAGCACCAGCACGGTGGCGACGATGCCGAGGTTGTAGGCGACGTAGATGGCGGCCGGGGGCACGAAGCGGCCGTGTGCGCGCAGACCGGCGCTGAGGTAGCCGGCGGTGCCGAAGGTGAGCAGGGTGACGGCGGTGAGCCGGGTGCACTGCACGGCCAGCTCCGGGTCGGCCAGGCCCGGTGCGAGGGTCCCGACGAGCCCGGGGGCGCCGACCATGAGGAGCCCTGAGGCGCAGGCCAGGGCCAGCAGCAGGCGGGGCAGGGAGCGCGTGAGCAGCGCGCGGACCGGGTCCGGGCCGCCGCCGTCGGCCTCCCCCGCCGCGCGGGCGGCCCGGGTGGTGCGCAGCGCGGCACGGCGGGACAGGGCCAGGCTGAAGGCGGGGATCAGCACGAGCGCCATGGCGTCCTCGATGAGGAGCGTCGCGGCGATCTCCGGGACGGTCCAGGAGACGAGGAACGCGTCGGTGGCGGCTCCGGCGCCGTAGAGGTGAGCGATGGTCTGGTCGCGGACCAGGCCCATCAGGGCTCCGGCGACGGTGAGCGCGGCGGTGGCCGCCGCGGCGCGGGCGATGAACCGGCCCTGCCGGCCACCGTCCGCGACCGCGTCGTCCGACGAGGCGTCGGCTGCCGACGGGACGTCGGGGAGCGAGCGGGTCCCGGGAGGCTCCGGCGTGTCCGGGGGAGGCTGGGCGGGGCCGGAGGGTGCGGGGGGTGGTCCGCCGGGCGCCTCACGGCTCGCGCCGTCGCGGGGCGGACGGGTGCCGGGCCCGGTCCCGGTGTGGGCCACTTCGGTCACCGGCGGTCCTCCCCCGGACGCAGGGCCGCCGGACAGAGCGCCCACCAGGCGGCGATGCCGAAGAGCACGGCGGTCAGCACGGTGGAGGGCCCGCCGATGTCGGCGTAGAGGAAGTCGACGAGCTGCCACACCAGCAGGCCGACGGCTGCCAGCCCGCAGTCCGTGCCGTCCGGTGGCCGGGCCCCGCCGGGCACCCGACGGGGCGCGGACGGCGGACGGCGGAGGCGCCGGAGCCGCGCCAGCGCGCACCCCAGCAGGGCGAGCCAGCTGCCCGCGACGAGCGTCAGCCCGATCAGGCCCTGTTCGCCGAGGATCAGCAGGTACATGTTGTGCGGGGAGAGCAACGGCTCCCGGTGGAACTCCACTCCCGCGCCCGCGGTGTCGCTTCCGGAGGACAGGGCGAGGGAGGCGTGCCCGTCGCGGTGGTCGGGGAAGCCCTTGAGCCCGACGCCGGTCGCCGGGTTCTCGCGCCACATGCTCACCGCGGCGGCCCACATGGCGTACCGGTCGGTGACGGACTGGTCGGGGCTGCTGGCGACCTGGGTGATGCTGGCCAGCCGCGCGCCGATCATCTCCGTGCCGACGCCGGCGCCGCCGACGAGCACCACGCCCGCGGCGAGCAGCAGGGTGAGCGTGCGGGCGGCGAGCCGCGCACCGGCCAGGAGCAGCATCACGCCGCCGGCGCAGACGGTGGCGATCCAGGCCCCGCGGCTGAACGACACGGCCAGCGGGACGACGAGGGCCGCCGCGGTGCACAGCGCGGCGGGACGGAGCCAGCGCGGCGCGGACGGGGGCGGGGCGAGACCGACGGCGAGCAGCAGGAGGAGGCCGTAGGACACGACGGTCGCCATGCCCATCACGTCGAGCGGGCCGAAGGTGCCGACCGCCCGTACCGTGCGGCCCTGGTAGGACGCGCCGGTCGCGGTGAGGTACTGGTGGACGCCGACCGCCCCCTGCACCACGGCGACGGCGACGATCGCGCCCGCCGCAGGGCGCAGGTCCTCGCGGTTGCGCAGCAGCAGCACCACGGCCGCGGGCACCAGCACGAACACCTGGAGGTAGCGGACCAGCCCGAGCAGCGCCTCGGCGGGCTGCGGCGAGGTGGCGGCGGCGACCGCGAACGCGACGGCCGGGGCGGCGAGAACGACCGCGGCCGGTGCGGTCAGCGGGCGGCGGCGTTCGCGCACCAGCGTCACCGCGCACCACAGGACCAGCAGGGCGGAGGCAACGTCGGCCGGTGCGACGTGGGTGGTCGCGGCGGTGTCGGCCGACCCCCCGGGAACGCACAGCAGCAGCACGGTGGCCGCCACCGGCAGCACCCGGACGTACCGCGACCGCCCGGCGAACCGGAGCGCCACGGCTGCCGGGGCGCGGGGGGAGACCGCCGCGGTCGCCGTCGCGGGATGCCCGGTGGTCACGTCAGCTGCCTCCCAGGCGGAAGACGGACCCGGCGGTGCGCAGCAGGATCTGGACGTCCTGCCAGAACGACCAGGTCTCGATGTAGTGGTTGTCGAACCGGGCGCGGTCCTCGATGGAGGTGTCGCCGCGCAGGCCGTGGATCTGGGCGAGGCCGGTGATGCCGACGGGCATCCGGTCGCGGGCCGCGTATCCGGGATGTGCCGTGCTGAACTGCTGGACGAAGTACGGGCGTTCGGGGCGCGGCCCGACCAGGCTCATGTCGCCGCGCAGCACGTTCCACAGCTGCGGGAGTTCGTCGAGCGAGGTGCGGCGGAGGAAGCGGCCGACGCCGCTCATGCGCCGGTCGTGGGCGACGTTCCAGCGGGTGGCCGACTCGTGCGCGTTCGCGGGCCGCAGGGTGCGGAACTTCAGCATCACGAACGGCCGCCCGTGGGCGCCGACGCGTTCCTGCCGGAAGAGGACACCGGGCCCGTCGGAGCACCGGACGGCGAGCCCGCACGCGGCCAGTACGGGGGCGGAGACGACCAGCGCCAGCGCGGCGACTACCAGGTCGAGTCCGCGTTTGGCGACGCGTGCCGCGCTCCGCCGGGGCGGCGGGTCCAGCCGGGCGCAGGGGAAACCCCACACGTGGCCCGTCTCCGCCGTCCGCCACGCGACCGCGCCCGGGACGGTCTCGCCGTCGACGACCCACACCGTGCAGCCGAGGGTGCGGAAGAGCCGCACCAGCGCGGCGGTGTCGGGGTCGGCCTGCGCGGGGCGGGTCAGCACCGCGTCGCACACCGCGTTCTGGATGACGGCGCGGGTGACGTCCTCCGCCGCCGTCAGCACCGGAAGGGGAAGGCCGGAGCCGTGGACGCCGGGGGGCGTGAGCGCCTGCGCCGCGGAGGGGGGCACCACCAGGCCGACGGGCCACATGCCGTACTCGGGGTGCTCGTGCAGGACGGCGGCGACCCGGTGCCCGGCGGACTCGGGGCCGACGACCAGGGCGGAGCGCGGGTGGTGCCGCTGCCGCCGCCGACGCCCGGCGTACAGCGCGCCGCGCAGCAGCGCCGCCAGGACGACGTGCACGGCCACGAGGGACGCCAGCCGCGTCCAGCCGAGGGTCGGTTCGGGGCGCACGGCCGCCACCACGGTGGTGGCGGCGCTCCAGGCGAGGGCGGCCCGCCAGAGCAGGGCGGGGAGTTCGCCGAGGGCGGTGCGGTGCGGCCCGCAGCGGTACAGCCCGCCCTGCTGGTGCAACGCGATCAGCGTGAGCACGACGGGAGCGAGGTCCAGGACGGCGGCGCGCGTGCCGCCTCCGGCGAGCAGGGCGGCGGCGGTCGCGGCGAGACAGTCGGCGGCGACGAGGGCCGCGAGTTCGCCCCGCCCGCGCCGGGCGGCGCCGCCCGGCAGCCGGGGGCCGCTGCGGGGCTCGGGGATGCCGGGGCCCCGACGGGCCGGTTCGACGGCATGCGTCTTCTCCCGGTGCCCGTCGCGTCTCTCGAGGTCGGCGGGCGGGGCGTCGGCCCCGGTGCTCTCCATCGTCATCGGCTGATCAGTTCCTCGCGGTCGCGGTCGCGGTGCGGCTGGCCGGTCAGTTCGCGGTAGAGGGCCTCGACGGCGGCGGTCGTCGACGTGACGTCGCGGGTCGCGCGTACGTGGCGGCCGGCCTGTTCGCCGAGGGACGTGCGCAGGGCCGGGTCCGCCAGCAGCCGGACGAGCCCGGCGCCGAGCGCGTCCGGGTCCTCGGGCGGTACCAGGCATGAGGCGTCGTGCCCCGGGGGCAGGGATTCGCGGGCCCCGGCGACGTCGGTGAGCAGCACCGGGCGGCCGCAGGCCATGGCTTCCAGCGGTGCGAGGGCCATCCCCTCCCAGCGGGACGGCTGCACGACGAGGTCGGCCGCCGCGTACCAGGGGGCCGGGTCCGGGCCGGCTCCGGCGAACAGCACCCCTGCGGGGGCGACGGCGCGCAGCCGCTCGCGGTCGGGGCCGTCGCCGACGAGGACCAGACGGGCGCCGGGCGACCGCGAGGTGACGGCGGGCCAGGCCCGCAGCAGCAGGTCCTGGCCCTTCTGCCGGCAGAGCCGGCCGACGCACACCACCAGGGGCGCGCCGGAGGGGTCGACGGCGCCGCCTGTACCGACCGCGCACGGGGGCAGGCGGAGCCGGGCGCGCGCCGTCTCGGCCGGGGCGACGGGCGTGAACCGTGCGGTGTCGACCCCGTTGGGGATCACCGTCCAGCGGGCGTCGATGCCGGCGGAGCGGCCGCGTCGCCGCTCCGCCTCGCTGACGCAGACCACCCGGGTGGCCCAGCGCGCCGCGCGGCGCTCCCAGTGCAGGGCGAGGCGTGCCGGGAGGCCGGTGACGGCTTCGAACGACCAGGCGTGCGGCTGGAAGACGGTGGGCAGTCGGCCGCGCAGCGCCAGACGTACGGCCAGCCCGGCCTTGGCGCTGTGCGCGTGGACCAGGTCGGGGGCGGTGCGCCGGAGGATGCGGGCGAACTCGGTCGTCTCCCGGGGCAGTGCCGCGCCGGGTTCGCGGCCGGCCTTCCAGGGGTGCACCTCGGCTCCGTGCGCGGCGAGCGTGGTGGCGAGTCCGCCCTGCGGCGGGCAGGCGACGACGACGCGGAGACCGGTGGCGAGCTGGGCGCGGGCCAGGTCCGTCACCACGCGGGCGACGCCGCCGTCGACGGGCTGGACGACGTGCAGGACGGTGCACGGCCTGTCCTTGGGCTGCTGTTCCTGCACGCGCACCTCTCCCAGACGGTCGGGTCGGTCACGGCCCTGCTGCCGGACGTCCGGTGAACGGCCGCACGCGGCCGCCTCCACGGGGCACATCCGGCACGGCAGCCCAGCACAGCCCGGGCAAATCGGTCTAAACCGTGCCAGAAGGGAGGCTGAAAATCACGCAGGACGCGCGAAGTGTGCAGAAAGGGTGGAGAACCTCGCACCGTAGGCTCGTCGGACCGTCGGACGACCCCCACGCGAGGCCGCTCCACCCCCCGTGCATCACTGGGCAGAGCGAGCCGCCGAGTAAAACTTTGTGAATCGCTTCACACTTTCTCTTGGCTGCGCGCTCGGTTCGTGCTGAGATGCGGTCACATCCGGCTCGAGGGCGCGCTTGGGAGGCACAGTGGCGGAGTCCGCCATGGCACGTGCGGTACGTCGACAGGAAGAACTTCCGTCACCGGCGGCCGCCTACGGCGGCGACTCCCCGGGCGAACGGGCCGTCTGGCGGCTGCGCTCCCGCGGCTGCTGGGACGACGCGGCGGCGCTGCTCGAACCCTACGTACCGGGCTCGCCCGCGACCGCGCTGCGCCGGGCCTCCCTGCTGGTCGAGCGGTGCATGTTCACCGGGAGCGGCTGGGAGGCCGCCGAGGACGCCCTGCGGCTGGCGGAGGCCGCCGCCCGCGACGACGACGCCCGGGGCGCCGCGGCCAGCGAACGCGGCCATCTCGCGTACGTGGCCACCGTGCTGGGCGTCCGCGACCGCTCCGACGAGGCGCGTGCCGCACTCGGGCGGGCCGCCGCGCTGCTCGATCAGGCATCGCCCGCGCGGGCGATGCTGGACTACCGGCGCGGACTGGTCGCCGAACACGTGAGCGACAACACGGAGGCGGCGCAGGCCGCCTACCGGCGCGCACACACCGGCGCAACGGCGCACGGCGACGCTCTGCTGTGCTCCTTCACCTGGCGGCACCTGGCCGGCCTGGCCCTGCGCGAGGGCGAACTCGCCGAAGCACGGCACGGTTTCACGGAGTCGCTGCTGCTGCGGGAGAGGCTCGGCTTCCTGGTGGGCATGGCCCCGGCACTGGTCGCGCTGGCGGACGTGCAGGAGAAGCACGAGGCCACCCGGCTGCTGGAGGAGGCGACCCGGCTGTTCCGCCTGCTCGGCGGCGTGCCGACCTGGCTCGCGCCCCGGCTCGAAGCCGCCTGAGCCCTGCCCGGGACGGCGGGGACACCGTCCTCCCGGCAGGTCGCCGGAGCTGCCGGAAAGCCGGACCGGACGCGCCTCGCAGGCGGTCGGCACGCCCGCGCGGTATCCGGAACCCGTACTTCCGAAACCGCAGAACGGGCACGGCCCGTTCACACGGCGGGGTGAATTTCTGCCTTCCCCATGGCTCTTGTGACCCTCTCGCGGAGCTGTCGATACTCCCCACGTCACCGGAAATCTCCGACCTGCCCTCCACCCCCCACCGGGCCGGGAACCGGGACGCGGACCGAACGGCACTCCAGCCGTCCGGTTCGCCCCCACAGAACCCCACACATGGAGGAACGCGTGAAGGTCAGACCCCCTGTCTCGACGCAGACCGTCAAGCGCGGCAAGGGCATAGCCGCCCTCGCCACCGGTCTCGTCGCCGCAGTCGTCCTGACATCGCCCACCGCCACCGCGGCCCCCGCCTCGGCTCCGTCGGAGCGGGCGACCCCCAAGGCCGCCATGGCCGTCGCCGACACCCTGGGTTCGGCCCAGACCGGCGGCGCCTACAAGGCGGACTCCGGCCGGATGGTCGTCACCATCACCGACAAGGCCGACGCCGCCAAGGTCGAGAAGGCCGGCGCGGTGGCGAAGGTCGTCGAGCACAGCCAGGCCGAACTCGCACGGGCCGCCAAGGCCATCGAGCACCAGGCCGACATCAAGGGCACCGCCTGGTCCGTCGACCCGGTCGCCAACACGCTGTCCGTCGCCGCCGACAGCACGGTGGACGCCAAGGAGATGGCCACGCTCCGCAAGGTCGCGGCCCGCTTCGACGGCGCCGTCACCATCGAGCGGACCAAGGGCGAGTTCACCAAGCTGATCCGCGGCGGCGACGCCATCTACATGTCGACCGGCGGCCGGTGCTCGGCGGGCTTCAACGCCCGCATCGGCAGCACCTACTACGTCATCACCGCCGGTCACTGCACCGAGGGTTACCCCAACTTCTCGGGCATCGGCCCGACGGCGGCGTCCAGCTTCCCCGGTGACGACTACGGCGTCATCCGCAACGACTCCAGCTCCACCCCGGGCGTGGTGAACCTCTACAACGGCAGCACCCGCGACATCACCGGCGTCGGCAACGCCTACGTCAACCAGTACGTGCAGCGCAGCGGCAGCACCACCGGCCTGCACAGCGGGTACGTCACCGGCCTGAACGCCACCGTCAACTACGGCGGCGGCGACGTCGTCTACGGCATGATCCGCACCAACGTGTGCGCCGAGCCCGGCGACAGCGGCGGCTCGCTCTTCGCCGGCAACACCGCGCTGGGCATGACCTCCGGCGGCAGCGGCAACTGCTCCTCCGGCGGCACCACGTTCTTCCAGCCGGTCACCGAGGTGACCAACCGGTACGGGCTGGTCGTCTACTGACCCACGCCCCTCCTCCGACGGCGGCGCCTCGACGGGCCGCCGTCACCCGGAACGCACGGAACCGGCGGTCCCGGCCCACACGGCCGGGGCCGCCGCCGCGTGCGGCACCCCCGCCGCGTGCGGCGCGAGATGGGCGCGCAGGATGCGTTCGGCGGCGGGCAGGTCCCGGGCCAGCAACGCCTCGACCAGCGCGACGTGTTCGGCCGCCGCGGACACCAGTCCGGGGGTCGGCGCGCCGGGGGTGACCGGAGGGGCCGGGGCGCGACGGTGGACGTCCTCGGCGAACTCCACCAGCCGCCGATTGCCGGCCGGCTCCAGCAGCGCGCGGTGGAAATCCCGGTCGGCCTCGGCGTAGGCCGCGCGGTCGCCTCGTGCGGCGGCGGTGACGGACCGCTCGGCGAGCGGGCGCACCGCCTCCCAGGTCCGCCGCGCCTGCGTGGCCCCGAGGCGCAGCACCACCGGCACTTCCAGCAGCAGGCGGATCTCGGCGAGTTCGGCCGCGTCGCGGGGGCTGTGCTCGACGACGCGGAAGCCGCGGTTCGGGACCGTCTCCACCAGCCCCTCGCCCGCGAGCTGCTGCATGGCCTCGCGCACCGGCGTCGGCGACACGCCGTGGGCCTCGGCGAGCGCGGGCGCGGAGTAGACGCGGCCCGGTTCCAGCTCGCCGGTGGCGAGGGCCCGTCGCAGAGCGGCGAGGACCTGTCCCCGGACGGAGTGCCGGCGGGGCAGCCGCGGGGGCGCCGGAAGCGCGTCGTCCGCGAGGACGTGCGCACCGCGCGCGGGTGACGCGGGTGGGACGCACGCGTCGCGGGCGGGCGACGCGGGTAGAGGTCCGGGCCGGGCCCCTATGGGAGTCTCCGTTCGGGTCTGCTCCATCTGTCCCTCCTCGCGTCGACCAGCACCCTAGGCGGACGTGCCGCGAGATCAAACCCCGGGGATTTCGAGTAAGGTAAGGCTTACCTGTAATCGATCAATCGAGTTCGGTGGTCCCCGCATGGCCGTGCCCGCGTCCGCATCCGCCGCCGCACCCCTCGCCGCCGCCGTGGCGACGCCTGCGACCTCGCCGTTCACGGCCGCCTACGACCGGCTCTCCGCCGTGTTCCCGTCGCTCCGGGTCACCGAGACGCCGGTGCTGCCGGACGGCGAGGGCTGGGTGGCCGCCGCGGACCTCGCCGGGGGCGGTCCCGCGCTGGACGCCTTCCTCGCCTTCGACGCCGACCAGGTCCGCCGCGACTACGGGCAGGAGGCCCGCCCGGACGTGATCGCCAGCTTCGGCCTGCACCGCTACGCGTGGCCGGCCTGCCTGCTGGTGACCCTGCCCTGGTTCCTGCACCGGCGCGTCCCCCGCATCCCGGTCGGCGCGGTCGCGCTCCAGCGGACCCTGGGGCGGCTGGCCGTGCACATCGAGGAGTTCGCCTGCCTCCCCGGCGACCCGGCCGCCCGGCTTCCCGGTGCCGTCGTCGTGCCGGACGAGGAGGCGCTGCGGGCCGAGGTCCGCGCGGCCGTCGCCGACCACCTGGGACCCGTGCTGGACGGCTTCCGCCCCCGCATGCGGCGCGGCTCCCGCGCCCTGTGGGGCATGGCGACCGACGAGATCGCCGAGGGCCTGTGGTACCTCGGGCACCTGCTGGGCGAGGAGGACCGCGCACTGGAGGAGGTCGGGCGCCTGCTCCCCGGCGGCACCCGCCCCTACCCGGGCGGGGCGTCGTTCCGCGAGCTGACCGGGCCCGGCGGCGAGGCGCTGACCACCCGCGACCGGGCGTCGTGCTGCCTCTTCTACACCCTCCGCCCGCAGGACACCTGCGTCACCTGCCCCCGCACCTGCGACGCCGACCGGATCGCACGCCTGTCCGCAACCGCCTGACGCGTTCGACCCCTGACGTCCCTCCCCGGCCCCACCGCCGCCCGTTGGCGTGCTCTTGCGCGGAATCCGGGCGCCGGGCGCGCCCGCTGGTCCAGGATGCTCCGCGACGCACACCGCAACCGCAACGAGCCGTGAGGGACGCGAGGGCACCCGATGACACTGACCGACATGACGCTGAACTGGGTGCTGGCGTGCTCGGTGCTCCTCGTCGGCGCCCTGATCGCCGTCTTCCTGCTGGCGCGCGGGCGCAAGAAGGCGGACGAGGGCGCCGGCGGCCAGGCCGACTCCTGGGAGCGGATGGAGGAACGCCGCCGCCGCAAGGAGACCGTGTACGCCACGGCGTCGTACCTGCTGCTGTTCTGCTGCGCCGCGGTGGCGGCGGCCCTGTCGTTCCACGGCCTGGTCGGCTTCGGCCGCCAGAACCTCAACCTGTCCGGCGGCTGGGAGTACCTGGTCCCGTTCGGGCTGGACGGCGCCGCGATGTTCTCCGCCGTGATCGCCGTGCGCGAGGCCAGCCACGGAGACGCCTCGCTCGGCTCCCGGCTGCTGGTGTGGACGTTCGCCGGGGCGGCCGCGTGGTTCAACTGGGTGCACGCCCCGCGCGGTGACGAACACGCGGGCGCGCCGCAGTTCTTCGCCGGCATGTCGCTGTCCGCCGCCATCCTCTTCGACCGGGCGCTGAAACAGACCCGCCGTGCGGCGCTGCGCGAACAGGGCCTGGTGCCGCGCCCGTTGCCGCAGATCCGGGTGGTGCGGTGGCTGCGGGCGCCCCGGGAGACGTTCCGCGCCTGGTCCCTGATGCTGCTGGAGGGCGTACGGACCCTGGACGAGGCCGTCGACGAGGTCCGTGACGAGCGGCGGCGCCAGGAGGAGGAACGGACCCGGCGCAAGGAGCAGGGCCGGCTGGAGAAGGCACGGCTCAAGGCGCTGAACCGACAGCACCGGCTGTGGCGCCGGAGCGGCGCACCCGGCACGGCGCCGGTGGAGGTGGAGATCGGCGCGCCGAGCGCGGCCGGTCAGCCGCGGGCGGCGCTGCAGCCGGCGGCGGTGGACGTGGAGGTCGAGGACGCCCCGGCGGCCGCCCCGCCGCGACCGCGGAGTTCCCAGGACGTGCCGGACGCGGGCGACGAGGAACCGCTGAGCAAGGCGGCCAACCCCCGGCTGGACTCACTGGAGGAGAAGCTGCGGGACATCGAGCGGTCCTTCCACTGACGCCGGCGGCCCGCCGGCGGGGCCCGGACGGGCTCAGCCGGCGGGGGCCTGCCAGACGGCGACCGCCGTGCGGTCGTCGCCGTAGGCCGGTGCCGGCTCCTGGACGTCGGTGAGGAACGTGGCCGGTGCCGGCGGCTCGTCCGCGCCCGCCCACCGGGAGGCCAGCGTGTCCGCGAAGGCCGGGTCCCCGCGCAGCGGCACGGCGAGCCCGGCGCTGCACAGCAGCAGCGCGTCGCCCGGCTCGGTGGCGACCACCCGGAAGCGGAACGGGGGCGGGAGCGCCCGCCCGGCGGCGCCGTCGCCCGGCTCTGCCCCGTCCTCCTCGTCGCCCTCGCCGTGCGGCAGCCGCGGGTCGGGCAGCTGGGCCGTGCTCCGGCGCGGCGGGGTCGGGGCGTGCTCCTCGACCGGCTCCAGATCCGTCCACTCCCCGTCGCGCAGGCGGAAGAGACCCCCGCTGCCGGTGCCGAAGACGACCCGCGTCGCGCAGTCCGGATCGGCCGGCAACAGCAGGCAGCGCAGGTCGGCGCTGTACGCGTCGGGCGCGAGGGAGAGCGCCGCTGCCTGGGCGCGCAGCCGCCCGTAGCAGCGGTCGGTGAGCCGCTTCAGGCCGCTGGACAGCGTGGCGCGGCGGTCCGTGACGATGTCCTCCACCAGACGGGGGCGGCTGCGGCCGACGGCCTCGCCGATCGTCTGGCAGAGTTCGCGCGCCGCGCGGCGGCCGGCGGGCACGGAGCCCGTGCCTCCTCCACCGGCCACGCCCCCGTTGCCGGGAGGGCCGCCCTTCGCCACGGCGACGAAGAGCAGCGCCTCACGGCCGGTGCCGAAGCAGGCGGTGAGCAGCGCGTCGCCGCGCGGTTCGCCGCGCTGGCGGGCGGAGCCGCCGCGGGCGGACACGGCGCGCAGCACCAGGGAGGCGTGGCGGGCGCCGTCCAGCACGGTGTCCGGCACCAGGTCGGACAGGGCCCCGGGGTCGGCGTCGGCCAGCACGCCCGGCTCGGGCGGCTGGAGCAGCCGGTGCGGCGCCCCGCCGGAACCGGGCGGCCGTCCGGCGGGCCCGAAGGCCCCGCGCATGCCGCGCCACCGGGTGCGACCGGCGGGACGCGGGGAGGGCTGCGGGGCGGGTGCCCGGCGCGGTCGCCCCACCGACTCGCGGGGCAACCCGTCGCCGGGCACCGCCTCGCCGGTCGCGGGGTCGGCCGCCTCGACGGCGTCCACCGGGGCTGCCGGGTCCACCGCCTCGGGCGGGCCCGCGTCGCCCAGCGGGTCCACGGCTTCGACGGGGTCCGGCGGGGCGGATGACGGCGCGGGGGCGCGTGGCGATGCGGGGGCGGGTGGCGGCGCGGGGGCGGGAGCCTCCGGGGCCGGGGCGGGCGAGGGCGCCGGGGCGGGCGGGGGCGCCGGGGCGCCGTCGACCAGGCCCGGGGCGTCCTCTTCGGGAGGGGCCGGTTCCAAAGATCCCGTCGTGGAGGCGCCTACCGCGCGGGCGGAGGCGAACCGGTCGTCGATGGTGTCGGCCGCACCGGAGCCGCCGGTGTCCGGCGCGTCCGGGTCGTACAGCCTGCCCCACCAGGTGTCGCCCCCGACACCGCGTTCCCGCCCGGAACGGGCGCCGCTTGCGGGCACGTCGGCCGGGCGGGGCCCGTCCGCCTCCCCCTGATCGCTCATCCGTCCATTGTGGTCGTGCGGCGGCGGACGGGAAGACCTCGGACGCAAGGACCACCCGACCGGAGGCGAACGGCGGACCGCTCATACGACCGGCTGCCGATGCGCGAGGCCCGGCGGCGTGTGAGGCTGGCGGCATGACGGACACATCGGGGCGCGCGCCGGAGCCGTTGACCGGAGCCGAGCGCGACTACCTGGCCTCGCAGCGGCTCGGCCGGCTCGCGACCGTCGACGGGCACGGGCAGCCGCAGGCCAATCCCGTCGGCTTCTTCCCGCAGGAGGACGGCACCGTGCTGATCGGCGGCCGGGCGATGGGCGACACGAAGAAGTGGCGCAACCTGCTGCGGAACCCGAAGCTCTCCCTCGTCGTGGACGACCTGGTGAGCGTACGGCCCTGGCGGGTGCGGGGCGTGGAGATCCGGGGCGAGGCGGAGCTGCTGACCGGGCCGCACGAGCTGGGGCCGTTCTTCAGCGACGAGGTCATCCGCATCCACCCGCGCTGGGTGCACAGTTGGGGGCTGGAGGACTGAGACGTCCCCCGGCCCCCGCGCCCGTGCCCGTGCCCGTGGCTCACAGCGGGGCGGGCAGCGCTCCCTCCAGGGTGAGCAGCGTGCGCTTGCGGTCCAGGCCGCCCGCGAAGCCGGTGAGCGAGCCGTTCGCCCCGACCACCCGGTGGCAGGGGTGGACGACGGTCAGCGGGTTGGAGCCCACGGCGCCGCCCACCGCCCGCACCGCCCTCCGGTCGACGCCGGCCATGTCGGCGAGTGCGCCGTAGGTGACGGTCGAGCCGTACGGGATCTCGTCCAGGGCCGCCCAGACGCGCTCGCGGAAGACGGTGCCGGTGGTGGCGTGGGCCAGGTCGAACTCCTTGAGGTCCCCCGCGAAGTAGGCGTCGAACTGCTCCTGCGCGTCGCGGAACGCCTCGTCGTCGGGCCGCCAGCCGGTGCCGACGACGGCGCCGCCCTTCTGGCCGGGCATGGAGATCCAGGCGAGCACGCCGCGTTCGGGGCCGGCGAGCAGCAGGTCGCCCAGGGGCGTGGGGTGGGTGGTGTACAGCATCAGGTGTTCTCCTCGGAGGTGCGGGGACGTGCGGCGTTCCAGAGGTGGTGCAGGGCGTAGCTGCGCCAGGGGCGCCAGCGCTCGGCGGCGGCGGGCGCGGCGCCGACGGCGGCGAGGCCGTGCCGCACGCCGACGTCGCCGGGCAGGAAGACGTCGGGGTCGCCGAGCGCCCGCATCCGGACGTAGTCGGCGGTCCACGGGCCGATGCCGGGGAGGGCGAGCAGTGCACGGACGGCCTCCTCGCGGTCGGCGCCGGGCGCGAGGACGACCGGGACCGGCCCTCCCGCGGCCGCCACCCCCTCGGTGCCGGGGGCACGTCCGCCCGCCAGCGCGGCGGAGAGCGTGCGCAGGGTGCGCTTGCGGCTGCCGGGCATGCCCAGTTCGTCCAGCGGCGCGTCGGCCAGCGCACCGGGCTCGGGGAAGAGGTGGGTGAGCGCGCCGTCCGGCACGGGCAGCGGCTTGCCGTGCGCGGCGACGAGCCGTCCGGCGAGCGTACGGGCGGCGGCGACGGTGACCTGCTGGCCGAGCACCGCGCGGACGGCGATCTCGTCGCCGTCGGCCGCGCCGGGCGACCGCAGGCCGGGGTCCGCCGCGAGCAGCGGGCCGAGGACCGGGTCGCCGCCGAGGCGTTCGGCGACGGCGTACGGGTCGGCGTCCAGGTCGAACAGCCGGCGCACGCGCTGCACGGCCGTGGTCAGGTCGCGCAGGTCGGTGAGGCGCAGCCGGGCGTCCAGCCAGCCGTGCCGTCCCGAGGCGGTGCTCCCGGTGCGCTCGTCGACCTCGACCACGCCGGTGCCGTGGGCGAGGGCGAGGGTGCGCCGGTAGGTGCGCGCGGGGGCCTCGCCGCGCACCTCCTCGATGCCGGGGACGGCGCGGCGGGCGAGGAAGTCGAGGATGCGGCCGGCGGCGTACGGTCCCCGGTACGCGAGCCGCAGCGGGACCCCGGCGTACGGCCCGCCGCCCGTCGCCGCGGCGCCGTCCTCCCCGGCGGCGGGCGCCGGGCCGGCGGAGCCGAGGCCGCCACGCCGTGCGGCGCGGAGGCCGCTCGGCGTCGCGTCGTAGATCTCCCGGATCGTGTCGTTGAACTGCCGCACGCTCGCGAACCCGGCGGCGAACGCGATCTCCGTCACCGGCAGGGTCGTGGTCTGGAGGAGCACGCGGGCGGTGTGGGCGCGCTGGGCGCGGGCCAGGGCGACGGGGCCGGCGCCGAGTTCGGCGGTGAGCTGCCGCTGCACCTGCCGGGCGCTGTACCCGAGGCGGGCGGCGAGCCCGGCGACGCCCTCCCGGTCCACCACACCGTCGCCGATCATCCGCATGGCCCGGCCGACGACGTCCGCGCGCACGTCCCACTCCGGCGAGCCGGGAACGGCGTCCGGCCGGCAGCGTCGGCAGGCACGGAAACCGGCGCCCTGCGCGGACGCGGCGGTGGGGTGGAACCGGACGTTCTCCCGTTTCGGGGTGACGGCCGGGCAGCTCGGGCGGCAGTAGATCCCGGTGCTCGTGACGCCCAGGAAGAAGACTCCGTCGAACCGGGCGTCACGGCTGCGTACCGCTTCGTACCTGCTGTCTTCTGTGGTCACGTGCTCCAGTGTGCGCGCCCGGGAATCCCGGTACTAGCGGGAATCGGACGTGACCGTGCGCGCCGCGCGTGCGGATACGCGGACTGCCCGGCCCCTCTCATGAGGCGGTGCGGGAGCGCACGGCGTCGGCGGACCGGGAGAGCCCGAGGAGCAGGGCGACGACCAGCGGCGGAAGGGCCGCGGCGGCGATGAGCGGGCCGGGCGGCGACCAGGTGGAGCCGAGGCCGTACGCGGCGAAGACGAGGATCGCCATCACCTCGGAGCCGAAGCCCGCCATCGAGCCGACGGTGGCCCGGGCCCGGTCGGAGATCCGGGCCTGGAGGCGCGCCTCGGCGGCCGTGGCGGACCAGCGGGCGACTCCGTAGGCGACGGCGATCAGCGCCATGCCTGCCGGGTGGGCGCTGAGTCCGCCGAGCGCCAGCAGCACGCCGGAGGCGACCAGGCCGGGGACGAGCAGCCGGTGGCCGCGGTGCGCGTACCACTCCCCGACCGCCGCGCCCGCCGAGACGAGCAGCACCAGCAACGGCACCGTCGCGTCGGCCACTCCGGTGGAGGCGGCGAAGAGGGAGAGGAACTCGTCGTACGCCAGCGAGCCGGTCAGCACCGCGACCAGCAGCACGGCGCGGCGTGCCGCACGCGAGTGGCGGATCTCGGCGACCCCGTGGCGGAGGACGGCGCGGAAGGACTCCTCGGCCTCCGCTGCCGCCGCGGCCCCCTCTGCCCCCGCGACCTCCGCTGCCGCCGCGGGCGCCGCGGGCGCCCTCCCCTCATCGGGTGCCGGAACGCCGGACGCGTCGGCGGGGGCGGTCGGCTTCCCGCCGGCGCGGGTGCGGTGCTCGGGGAAGGTGCGGGCGACGATCACCCCCGCCGCGCAGGCGAGCACACTGGCGACGCCGACCGCCTGGTAGCCGCCTGCCGCGAGGACCGGTGCGGCCGCCGCGGTGGCCGCCACCTCGGCGCAGGTACCCACGGCCCGCGAACGGCCGATCCGGCGGGCGTAGCGGTCCGACGCGCCGCAGCGGGCCAGTTCCTCGTAGACCAGGGCCTCCAGGGTGCCCGACCGCAGGGCGCTGCCCGCGCCCCACAGCACGAAGCCCGCCGCGAAGGCGGCGTAGGAGGGGGCGAAGGTCCACAACGCGAAGCCCGCGCCGGACAGCGCGGGCGCGAGCGTCAGGAGGCGTCGGCGGGAGAACCGGTCGGCCCAGACGCCGGAGGGGATCTCCAGGGCGAGGCCGGTCACCGACCAGAGCACGAACAGCGAGGAGATCTCGGCGCCGGAAAGCCCGGTCCGCGAGAACAGCAGCGCGTAGACCGGGTACAGGAGGACGCAGTCCTCCAGGAAGGCCGAGGCGTAGAGCGTGCGGACGAGCCGCCGCTCGGACGCCGGGGCCGCGGGGGCGGAGGAAACTCAATGTCGTCGTCGGTTCATGCGCCTCAGCGTACGCCGCCCGCGTCCCGGGCGGGAGTGGTTTTCGGCAGGCGCTGAAGCAGGCCCCAGCAGAACTCGGCGGTCACCGCGTGGCGTTCCCCGGCGGCGTCCGGGACGGTGAGGTCGAGCCCCCAGCGAGTGGGGGCGGAGCCCTCCCGCGGACGGGCGGGCGGGAACGCGCGCGCCGCCTCGTCGACGGTGCAGGACCAGGGCTCCAGGTCCTCCAGTGTGCGCAGCCGGGGCGGCGGCGCGCCGGGAGCCCGGACCAGCCACTCGTTCCACACCGCCCCGCCGGCGGCGGCGAGCACCTCGAAACGCAGGTCGGGCCAGAGCGGCACCGGCCAGGTCAGCGCCTCGCAGTCGAGATCGCCGATCCTGCGGCGGACGACGGCCTCGGGCGGGCCGAGGACGGAGCGGTAGCGGGTCAGGGTGCCGCGGGCGCGCGGAGAGCGGATCATGGCCTGCCAGCGGCGGTTGGCCTCCCGCATGTCCGCACGGCCGACGTCCAGACGGGTCAGCGCCGCCTCGACCCGCACGGCCTGGAAGTCGGCCATCCGCCGCAGCAGGACGAGCTGGAACTCCAGCGGCCCGAAGGCGGACCCGGCAGCGCGCCCGGACGTACGGCCCGGCGTGCTGCCGGGCGTGCGCCCGGGTGCGGGGCGGCCGGCGGGGCGGTGCGGGTCGGGCATGCGGCGGACGCTACCAGCCGGAGCCGCCGCCCCCGCCGCGCCGCGAACGACCCCCCGCCGGGCCGCCTTTGCGTTCCCTCATGTGCCGCCCGGTCGCCTGGCGCTGCTTGAACCGCTGCCGCTGCTCGGCGCGCAGCCGGGCGTCCGTGCGGGCGGCCAGCCTTTCGTTCTCGCGGAGCAGCTTGCGGTAGCTGTCCAGGCGGCGTTCGGCCAGGGAGCCGTCGGCGATGGCGGCGAGGACCGCGCAGCCGGGCTCGGAGTGGTGGCCGCAGTCGTGGAAGCGGCACTGCGCGGCCAGCTCCTCGATCTCTGCGAACGCCTGCTCCAGCCCTTCGCCCGCGTCCCAGAGTCCGACGCCGCGCAGCCCCGGGGTGTCGATGAGGACGCCGCCGTCCGGAAGGGGGATCAGGTCACGGGCGGTGGTGGTGTGACGGCCCTTGCCGTCGCTGTCGCGGATCGTGTTGACCTGCTGCACCTCCCGCCCGACGAGGGTGTTCGTCAGCGTGGACTTCCCGGCGCCGGAGACGCCGAGCAGCACGGTGCTGCCCCCGGTCAGGAGCGCCCGCAGCACGTCGACGCCCTCTCCGGTCCGGGAGCTGACGGGCAGAACGCGCACGCCGGGGGCGACGGTCCCGGTGTCGGCGACGAGGTGCGCGAGGGTGTCGGGGTCCGGCACCAGGTCGGTCTTGGTGAGCAGGACCAGCGGCTGCGCACCACTGGTCCAGGCGAGCGAGACGAAGCGCTCGATACGGCCGAGGTCGAGTTCGGCGGCGAGCGACACGGCGACGACGGCGTGGTCGACGTTGGCCGCGAGCACCTGGCCCTCGGACCGCTTGGAGGAGGTGGAGCGGAGGAACGCGGTGCGGCGGGGCAGGATCGCCTTCACCTCGGGCCGGCCCTGCGCGTCGTCGCCGATCGCGGCCCAGTCGCCGGTGGTGAGCCACCGGGTGGGGTCGTGGGTGGCGACGGGTTCGATGCCCGCGTGGACGGTGCCGTGCGGGGTGATCGCCTCGCAGCGGCCGCGGTCCACGCGGGCGATGCGTGCGGGGAGCAGCCCTGCGGCCGCGTGCGGGCCGAAGGCGTCGGCGACCTCGTCGTTCCAGCCGTAGCGGGCGAGGCCGTGGGGGTCGTGCGGGACGTCGTTCAAGACGGGATGCCCTTCGGAAGGGGTGATCCCGGTGCGGGCGGCGGCGTGCCGCCTGCGGGGCGCCGCGTCAGAGGCGGCGGGAGGAGCCCGGGATCACGGGGAGGGAGGGGGTCGGCGGATGCGTGTGGGCGCGGCCCACGGCGGCGGCAGTCGTCGTCACGGTCCTCACCTCCCTGTCTTTCGCTCGTCGGTCCGGCGTCGCGGACCCGGGTGTTCTCGGGCCCGAGCAGCGTACGTCCGGACGCGCCGGCGGTGCCACGGGTTTTCGCGCGGGGGGCGTCAGTCCCGGTCCCGTACGTCGCCCGGCCCGGTGCCGTTCCCCGGGCCGGGCCCGGTGCGGTGCCCGCCGCCGTCGCCGTTCGCGTGCCGGTCGCCGTGGTGATCATCGTGAGGTCCGTCGTGAGGGCTGCTGTGAGGGCCGCGGGTGCGCAGCCGGGACCGCACGTCGCCGGGCGGCAGGAACCTGGTCCAGCGCTCGGGGAACTCGGCGGGCGGGTTCTGGTCGCCGTCGCCCTCCCCCTCGGCGTCGCGCATGGCGCGGCGCGCCTCGGCGGCGCGGATCATCTCGGCCGCGGCCTGCTCCCTGGCGTCCTCGGTCTCGCGGCGGGCCGCGGCGGTGGCGACGGACGGCCAGACCCGGTCGATGGCGGCGTTGACGGCGGCGCCGACCAGCACGGCGAAGGCGGAGACGCCGATCCACAGCAGGACGGCGACCGGTGCGGCGAGGGAGCCGTACAGCGTGGGGCCCTCGACGGTGTTGGTGAGGTAGAGGCGCAGCAGGGCGCTGCCGAGCACCCACATCACCAGGGCGACCAGCGCGCCGGGGATGTCCTCGCGCCAGGGTGAGCGGACCGGGACCGACACGTGGTAGAGGGTGGTGAGGAAGACGATGGACAGCAGCAGCACGACCGGCCAGTAGAAGACCCTGACCAGCCACTCGGTCTGCGGCACCAGGTGCATGACCGCGTCCGGTCCCGCGACCATCAGGGGCAGCGCGACCATGCCGATGACGAGGGCGACCAGGTAGAGCACGAAGGCGAGCAGCCGGGTCTTGACGATGCCGCGGTGCCCGTCCAGGCCGTACATGACGGTGATGGTGTCGATGAAGACGTTGACGGCGCGGGATCCGGACCACAGGGCGAGGGCGAAGCCGATCGAGATCACGTCGGGGCGCCCGCCGCGGATGACGTCGTCGATCAGCGGCCGGGCCACCTGGTCGACGCCGCGGTCGGAGAGGACCGCCTCGGCGGCGGTGATGAAGTTGTCGCGGATGGAGTCGATGGTGTCGGTGTCGAACCAGCCGTCGAGGTAGCCGATGAGCCCGATGAGGCCGAGGAGCAGCGGGGGGATGGAGATGAGGGTGAAGAACGCCGCCTCGGCGGCGAGCCCGAGGACCCGGTACTCGATGCAGGAGTTGACGGTGTCCTTCAGCAGCAGCCACGCCATCTTCCGCTTCGGGACGTTGCGGTAGACGGCGCGGGCTCTGCGCAGTGCTCCCGTGGAGCGCTCGGGGGGGTCTTCGGCGTGCACCTGCTTAACGTATCCGGCCGCCGGTCCTCGGGCTGACCCGGAATGGTGCAATGGCTGCATGGACACGGTCGCCGTCACCACCTGGTCGCTGGAGCAGACCTCGCCCGAGGACCTGACGCCTTCTCGTATCCCGGACGAAGCGTCCGGGATACGGACGGAGCGGGCCGAGGTGCCGAGTCCGGAGTTCAGCCGCTTCCTCTACACCGCCGTCGGAGGCGACGTGACCTGGACGGACCGGCTGCCGTGGCCGCGCTCCCGCTGGGCGGAGTTCCTGGAGCGTCCGGGAGTGGAGACCTGGGTGGCGTGGCAGCGCGGCACGCCGGCCGGTTTCGTGGAGCTGGACGGGCAGGCGGACGGCGTGGTCGAGATCAGCTACTTCGGGCTGCTGCCGGCGTTCCGCGGCCGGGGCGTCGGCGGGCACCTGCTGTCGTACGGCACGGCGCGGGCCTGGGATCTCGCCTCCCGCTGGCCGGACCGCCGGCCGACGCGGCGGGTGTGGGTGCACACCTGCAGCAAGGACGGCCCCTACGCGCTGGAGAACTACCGGCGCCGCGGCTTCCGGCTCTTCGACACCCGCACGGAGCAGGAACCCGCACACGCGGCGCCCGGCCCGTGGCCGGGCGCCTGACCCGCCGCTCGGGCACCCGATCATTCCGGCTCCCGGTGTGACGCCGGTCACGATTCCCGGGATGCGAGACACCGGTGTCCACACTTCGGAAGGCAGTGGACGCGCCTCGCGGCGCGTGTCACGCTTTTCGGCATGTCCCGAGCTGGAATCGCCCTGGTGAGTCGACGCCACGTCGACCTCGGCCGCATGTCCAGCGCCATCTGTCCGGCGGGCTGACAGTCCCAGCACCGCCGATCGCCGAGCACCGCGGCCCCCATCGTCGCGAGCGCGTGCCCGTCACCCCTGTAGCAGCCTTCCGCGCGCCCGCGTGCGCTTCTTCACGCGTGCCTGCGCGCCGGTCGCGCGCGCTCCGGCACCCCAAAGCCGCGGCGCGCGCGACGCATCCGAACGTCAGTGAAGCAGCCGGAGGACATACCGTCATGGCCGACACCCCTCAGCGCCCCGCCGCCGCACGGCCCCGCCGCAAGGCAGGCCGGCACCGCGGCGAAGGCCAGTGGGCAGCCGGGCACTTCACCCCGCTCAACGGCAACGAGCAGACCAAGAAGGACGACGACGGCCTCCATGTGCGCCGGCGCATCGAGACGATCTACGCGCACGGCGGCTTCGAGTCCATCGACGGCGCCGACCTGCGCGGACGGATGCGCTGGTGGGGGCTGTACACCCAGCGGAAGCCCGGCATCAGCGGCGGCAAGACCGCCGTCCTGGCGCCGGAGGAGCTGGACGACGAGTACTTCATGCTCCGCGTCCGCATCGACGGCGGCCGGCTCACCACCGCGCAGCTGCGCGTCGTCGGCGAGGTGTCCCAGGAGTTCGCCCGCGGCACCGCCGACATCACCGACCGGCAGAACGTCCAGTTCCACTGGATCCGGGTGGAGGACATGCCGGAGATCTGGCGGCGGCTGGAGTCCGTGGGACTGTCCACCACCGAGGCGTGCGGCGACACGCCGCGCGTCATCCTCGGGTCGCCCGTGGCCGGTATCGCCAAGGACGAGATCATCGACGGCACCCCGGCGCTGGAGGAGATCGCCCGCCGCGTGGTCGGCAACCCGGCGTACTCGAACCTGCCGCGCAAGTTCAAGTCCGCCGTGTCCGGTTCGCCCGTGCTGGACGTCGTGCACGAGATCAACGACGTGTCGTTCGTCGGCGTGGAGCACCCCGAGCTGGGCCCGGGCTTCGACGTGTGGGTCGGCGGCGGCCTGTCCACCAACCCGAAGCTGGGCGTCCGCCTGGGCGCCTGGGTGCCGATCGAGGACGTCGCGGACGTCCACGAGGGCGTCGTCTCGATCTTCCGCGACTACGGCTACCGGCGGCTGCGCAACCGCGCCCGGCTGAAGTACCTGGTCGCCGACTGGGGCCCGGAAAAGTTCCGGCAGGTCCTGGAGGACGAGTACCTGCTGCGGACGATGGCCGACGGCCCGGCGCCCGCCCAGCCGGTGCAGCGCTGGCGCGACCACGTCGGCGTCCACGAGCAGCGGGACGGCCGGTACTACGTCGGTTTCGCGCCGCGCGTCGGCCGGGTGGACGGCGCCACCCTCGGCAAGATCGCCGACCTCGCGGAGGCGCACGGCTCCGGCCGGGTCCGCACCACCGTCGAGCAGAAGATGATCATTCTGGACGTGGAGCAGGAGCAGGTCCCCTCGCTGACCGAGGCGCTGGAGGCCCTGGACCTGACCACCACCCCGTCGGTCTTCCGGCGCGGCACCATGGCCTGCACCGGCATCGAGTTCTGCAAGCTGGCCATCGTCGAGACCAAGGGCCGCGGCGCCCGCCTCATCGACGAGCTGGAACAGCGGCTGCCGGACTTCGACGAGCCCGTCACCATCAACCTCAACGGCTGCCCCAACTCCTGCGCCCGCATCCAGGTCGCGGACATCGGCCTCAAGGGACAGCTGGTCACCGACGCGGACGGCAACCAGGTCGAGGGCTACCAGGTGCACCTGGGCGGCTCGCTGGGGCTGGAGCCCGGCTTCGGGCGCAAGGTCCGCGGCCTGAAGGTGACCGCCGACGAACTGCCCGACTACATCGAGCGTGTGCTGCGCGCGTACGCCGAGCAGCGCGAGGACGGCGAACGGTTCGCCCAGTGGGCGGCCCGCGCCGACGAGGGGGCGCTCGCATGAGCGAGCGAGCCGCGCCCTACTACTGCCCGTACTGCGGAGACGAGGACCTGCGACCGTCCGAAGGCCGCAGGTCCTCGGACGGCACGCCGCGCGGGGCAGGAGCGGCGGGACACGCCTGGGAATGCCGCTCCTGCAACCGCGCCTTCACGCTCTCTTTCCTCGGACTGCTGGCCTCCGGCCTGCGGCCCGACGACGGCCCGGAAGGGGACCAGACCTCATGACCACCGCCCAGGAGCCCGTACGCGAGTCCCTGCCGGCCCAACGCCACAGCAAGGCCGAACTGCGCCGGCTCGCCCTGGAGGCGGGCCGCGCCCTGGAGGACGCGGACGCGCTGGACGTGATGCGCTGGGCCGCGGACACCTTCGGTCACCGGTTCTGCGTGACCTCCTCGATGGAGGACGCCGTCGTCGCTCACCTCGCCTCGCGCGCGCTGCCCGGCGTCCACGTCGTGTTCCTCGACACCGGCTACCACTTCCCGGAGACGATCGGCACCCGGGACGCGGTGGCCGCCGTGATGGACGCGGAGGTGATCACCGTCACACCCCGGCAGTCGGTGGCCGAGCAGGACGCGCGCCAGGGCGCCCGGCTGCACGACCGCGACCCGGACCTGTGCTGCGCGCTGCGCAAGGTGCTCCCGCTGGAGGAGTCCCTGCGTGGCTACGACGCCTGGGCCACCGGGCTGCGGCGCGAGGAGTCGCCGCTGCGCTCCCTCACGCCCGTGGTCGGCTGGGACGACCGGCGGAAAAAGGTCAAGATCTCCCCGATCGCCCGTTGGTCACAACAGGACGTGGACCGTTACGTTGCGGAGCACGGAGTTCTCACCAACCCGCTGCTGTCCGACGGCTACGCCTCGATCGGCTGCGCGCCCTGCACCCGCCGGGTCCAGGACGGCGAGGACGCCCGCGCCGGGCGCTGGTCCGGCTTCGACAAGACGGAGTGCGGCCTGCACGTGTGAGACGTGGCGGCCCGACGGACGAGGATTGCAGGGAGCAGGGGCATGAGCCTGACGGACACGGGAGCCACGGTGTGGCTCACCGGCCTGCCCAGTGCGGGGAAGACAACGATCGCCCGCGCGCTGGCGGACCGCCTCGCCGGCGAGGGTCACCGGGTGGAGGTGCTGGACGGTGACGAGATCCGGACCTTCCTGTCCGCCGGGCTCGGTTTCTCTCAGGAGGACCGGCACACTAATGTGCAGCGGATCGGGTTCGTGGCCGAGCTCCTCGCCTCCAACGGGGTCAAGGCGCTCGTCCCGGTGATCGCCCCGTACGCGGACAGCCGGGAGGCCGTCCGCAAGCGTCACCAGGCGGCGGGAACCGGGTACCTGGAGGTGCACGTCTCCACCCCGGTGGAGGTGTGCTCCGAGCGGGACGTGAAGGGTCTCTACGCACGTCAGGCCGCCGGGGAGATCGCCGGGCTGACCGGGGTCGACGACCCGTACGAGGTGCCCGCGGACCCGGACCTGCGGATCGAGGCGCACCAGCAGAGCGTCGAGGAATCAGCGGGCGCGCTCCACGCGCTGCTCGCCGAAAGGGGACTGGCATGACGTCCGCGACCGTGGTGTCGGACGACACGGACAACCCGTACGCGTTGTCGCATCTGGACGCGTTGGAGTCGGAGGCGGTGCACATCTTCCGGGAGGTGGCCGGGGAGTTCGAACGCCCCGTGATCCTCTTCTCCGGAGGCAAGGACTCCATCGTCATGCTGCACCTGGCGATCAAGGCCTTCGCCCCCGCCCCGGTGCCCTTCTCCCTCCTCCACGTCGACACCGGCCACAACTTCCCCGAAGTCCTCGCCCACCGCGACGCCACCGTCGAACGCCACAACCTCCGCCTCCACGTCGCCCACGTCCAGGACTTCATCGACGACGGCACCCTCCGCGAACGCCCCGACGGCACCCGCAACCCCCTCCAGACCGTCCCCCTCCTCGACGCCATCGACAAGAACCGCTTCGACGCCGTCTTCGGCGGCGGCCGCCGCGACGAGGAGAAGGCCCGCGCCAAGGAACGCGTCTTCTCCCTCCGCGACGAATTCGGCGGCTGGGACCCCCGCCGCCAGCGCCCCGAACTGTGGCAGCTCTACAACGGCCGCCACTCCCCCGGCGAACACGTCCGCGTCTTCCCCCTGTCCAACTGGACCGAACTCGACGTCTGGCAGTACATCGGCCACGAGAAGATCGAACTCCCCGCCATCTACTACGCCCACCGCCGCGAGGTCTTCTCCCGCAACGGCATGTGGCTCTCCGCCGGCGACTGGGGCGGACCCACCGACACCGAGAAGACCACCCTGCAGACCCGCACCGTGCGCTACCGCACCGTCGGCGACATGTCCTGCACCGGCGCCGTCGACTCCGACGCCGACACCAACGACGCGATCATCACCGAGATCGCCGCCTCCCGCCTCACCGAACGCGGCGCCACCCGCGCCGACGACAAGATGTCCGAAGCC
>NZ_AUFD01000025.1:0-66208 GCF_000426325.1 Streptomyces sp. CNS606 | reverse complement strand
GGAGTGGACCAGGAGCACGGCGGGATCATCCGGCACGGGGCGAAGCTGCTGTACGCCTACTGCAACGCGACGGTGCCGCGGATCTCGGTGGTGCTGCGCAAGGCGTACGGGGGTGCGTACATCGTGATGGATTCCCAGTCGATCGGGGCGGACCTGACGTTCGCGTGGCCGACGAACGAGATCGCGGTGATGGGCGCGGAGGGTGCGGCGAACGTGATCTTCCGGCGGCAGATCGCGGCGGCGGACGACCCGGAGGCGATGCGGGCCCGGATGGTCAAGGAGTACAAGGCGGAGCTGATGCACCCGTACTACGCGGCCGAGCGGGGGCTGGTCGACGACGTGATCGACCCGGCGCAGACGCGGCAGGTGCTCGTCGACTCGCTGCGGATGCTGCGCAGCAAGCACGCGGACCTGCCCTCCCGCAAGCACGGCAACCCGCCCCAGTGACAGGTGTCATGGAATTCGCCGCGCGGGCCTGAACCTCACCGGTCACGGGCCCCGATTTGACCCGCCGACGTCATGACGGTGCGACCTGCGACGGAGGGCGCCCGTGGCGCCGCGCGCCCGGATTGGTCACGTCCAATGACGGTTTCCGGGGTGGCACTCAGTGCCTTGGGCAAGGGTTTACAGTCCGCTGACCGCCGCCTAGTGTTCCGGACGTGACCAGGGCTCAACGACCACGAGGGACCAGGTCACAGCACGGTTGAGAGAACGTCAGGTTTCCGGCGCGTTACGGCTGGAACAACTTTCAGCGGTAGTCGTACCGGCGGCCTCGCTCCCTTCTTGGCATTCGGTATGGAATTGCGGGGGAAGGTGTATCCCGACAATGTTGGTGGAACGAGAAAATGAATCAAGATTTCTCGAGACGGCATTCTCGGAATGCGTCCAGGGGCACGGCCGCATTGCGCTGATCAGCGGAGCCGTCGCCAGCGGGAAGACCGAGCTGCTGCGTTCCTTCACCGACGCGTGCGCGTCCGACGGCGGCCTGGTCCTGTCCGCCACGGCCAGCACGGCGGACCGTGAGGACGCGTACGGCGTCGTCCGCCAGCTCCTCGACTGCGTGCCGGCCGACGCACCGGGCCTCGACGAGTTCGCGGTGCAGGACGTCGGCCCGGACACCGCCCGGGCGGCCGCCACCGCACTGCTCGACCTCTCCGCCACCGCACCGCTGGTGATCGTCGTCGACGACGTCCACTTCACCGATCGTGCGTCCATGGAATGGCTGCTGCGGCTCGCCAACCGCATCCGCTCCGAGCGCATCGTGCTGACCCTCGCGGAATCCGCCTCCAACTGGCCCACGCACGCCGGCTGCCGGATCGAACTGGTCCGTCAGGCGCATTTCCGCCGCATACGGCTGGCGCCGCTCAGCATCGGCGGCGTCTGCGAGGTCCTCTCCCGGCACCTCGGCCCGGAGGCGGCCCGGAGCATCGCCGCCGAGGTCCACCGCACCACCGGCGGCAACCAGCTCCTCGTCCGTGCGCTGGTCGAGGACTACTTCGACTCCCTCGACCACGTCGGCGGCGGCGCCTGGGAGGTCGGCGAGAGCTATCGGCAGGCCGTCCTCACCTGCCTGCACCGCAGCGGGCCCGAGGTGCTGGAGGCCGCCCGCGCGATGGCGGTGCTGGACGCGACCGGTTCGGTGAGCCGCATCGCCCAGCTCCTCGACCGCGACCCGCACGCCGTGACCCGGGCCCTCCAGGGACTCGACACCGTGGGGCTGGTCGCCGACGGCCGCTTCCGCCACCCGCACGCCCGGTCCGCCGTCTACGACGACCTCGACACCGGGGAACTCGCCGACCTCCACACTCGCGCAGCCCGCCTGATGTGCAAGGACGGCCATTTCAGCGAGGTCGCCGAGCACCTGGTCTCCGCCCGCTGCGTCCATGCCGACTGGGCCGTCGCCGAGCTCCGCCGCGCCGCCGAGGAGGCCCTGGCGGAGGACGACGAAAAGTCGGCCGTGCGCTACCTCGAGTTCGCCCTGTCGGTGTGCGGCGACCCCGAGGAGAGCGCGGCGCTGCGCCTGCGGCTGCTGCGAGCCGAACGGCGCAACGACCTGGAGGCCGTCGACCGGCACTGGCAGCAGCTGATGCGCGCCCACCACGCCGGTCTGCTGGACGCCTCCCAGCTCACCGCCCTGCTGCGGGTGGGCATGTGGCACGGCCGGATGCGGGACGGCGCCGAGATCATCGACCACCTCGCGGCGGCCACGCCGCCCCGCAGCGAGCACGCCGAAGCGGTGCTGACCAGCACCCAGCACTGGCTGCGGCACGCCTTCCCGCACTTCCTGCCGCACGGAGCCGAACTGGCCCCCCGGGACGCCGACCGTCCCACCGCCCGGCCGCCCGGCCGGAAGACGCAGGCCGCCACGCTGCTCAGCGTCCTCCTCACCGAGGGTCCGGAGGAGGACGAGCGGTGCAGCCGGGTCGCGGAGCAGATCCTCCAGAGCACCCCGCTCTCCGACGACTCCATCGAACCGGTGGCGTCCGCGCTCCAGGCACTGATCTTCACCGACCACCTTCCGCTGGCCGCCCGCTGGTGCGACGAACTGCTGGCCGAGGCGGCCACCCGCAAGGTCGCCTGGTGGCAGGCCATCCTCGCCGGCTGCCGCGCCGAGATCTCGCTGCGCGGCGGCGAACTGGCCGAGGCCGAACGGTACGCCGCCCGTGCGCTGTCGCTGATCGGCATGTCCGGCTGGGGCGTCGTCGTCGGCGCACCGCTCGGGATGCTGCTGCGGGTCTCCACCGCGATGGGCGACTTCGACAGCGCCCGCGCCTACCTGCGCAAGCCCGTGCCCGAGGGCACCTTCCAGACCCGGTACGGCCTCCAGTTCCTCCAGGCGCGCGGCCACTTCTACCTGGCCACCGACCGTCTCCAGGCCGCCCTCGACGACTTCCGCTACTGCGCGGAGCTGATGACCTCCTGGGGCATCGACGCCCCTGCCTTCCTCCCCTGGCGCAACGACCTGGCCGAGGTGCACCTGCGCATGGGGGACAAGCAGACGGCGCGCCGCTACGCGGAGGAACAGCTCGCGCTGGACGGCACCCGCCGCGGCCGTGCCCACGGCACGGCGCTCCGCCTGCTCGCCGCGACCTCCGGTGTCCGGGACCGGCTGCGGCTCCTCCAGGAGTCCGTCGAGGTGCTCCAGGCCTGCGGCGCCCGGCTGCAGCTCGCCCAGACGCTGCACGACCTGGGCCGGGCGCACCAGGCGGCCGGCGAGGTCGGCAAGGCCCGCATGATCTCCCGCCGGGCGGCACGCCTGGCCCGGGAGTGCGGCGCCCCGCAGCCTCCCGCGCAGCTCGCGGCCGCGAAGGAGGAGGAGCCCGCCGTCCTCCTCCCGTCCGACGCCGACCGGTGGCCGGTCACGCCGCCGGCCCCGGCCAAGGCGACGGACGTGCTCACGCTCTCCGAACGCAAGGTGGCCGCGCTCGCGTCCCTCGGCTACACCAACCGGGAGATCTCCGCCAAGCTCTTCATCACCGTCAGCACCGTGGAACAGCACCTGACGAAGGTCTTCCGCAAGCTCAAGGTGAAGAGCCGCACGGACCTCCCCGTCGAGCTGGAGCTCGAACTCGAACTCGCTCCGCCTTCCGTGCGGTGAGGAAATTCCCTGGTGAACCCCCTACAAGGGGGGTGCCGGGGCTGCCGCCGGGCAGGTCGGCTCCCTAGGCTCCGGGCTGAGCCCGGGGCCTCCCCGGGAGAGTCGGTACAGCCCTGTCGCACGGTCATGGCCCCCCACCCTGGAAAGCTGATGATTGAACAGATCCTGCCGACGCACGTCGCCACCTTCGACACGTTCCACGACCGGCCCGACGCCTATCTCTTCCCGGAGGAGAGGGCGCTGATACGGGAGTCCGTGGAGTCCCGAAGACGCGAGTTCACCACTGGCCGGCACTGCGCCCGCGCCGCCCTGACCCGCCTCGGCGTCGCCACCCCGCAGCCGCTGCCCCGCGGCCCCCGGGGTGCCGTGACCTGGCCCGACGGCGTCACCGGAACCATCACCCACTGCCGCGGCTACCGCGCCGCCGCCGTCGCCGACGTCTCCCGCACCGTCTCCCTCGGCATCGACGCCGAACCCGACGCACCCCTTCCGGAAGGCGTCCTGGAAGCCGTCGCCCTGCCCGAGGAACAGGTCGCGGTCAAGGAACTGCTCGGCGACCTGCCCGCCGTGCACTGGGACAAGCTGCTCTTCAGCGCCAAGGAAAGCGTCTACAAGACGTGGTTTCCGATGATGCGCCGTCCGCTGGAATTCGAGGACGCCCTCATCACCTTCGACCCCGCCGACGGGGAGTTCACCGCTCGACTGCTTCCGCACGCCGTACGCGGCGTTTCCGGAGCGCCCGAGGAGTTCACCGGGCGCTGGGTCGCCGCACACGGCCTGCTGGTCACCGCCATAGCCTTCCCCGCACGCGTCCCCGCCGGCGTCGGAGTGGGCGCCGGCCGCGACGCACGGCGCGCCGGCGACGAGGTGTTCGCCTGAGACGCACCCCACGGTCCCCCTGACAGACCGGTGGCGGCGCCCCATACGGGGGCGCCGCCACCGGGCGTCTCACCGTCCCGCGTCAGAGGCCCGGGAACTCCCCGGTGCTCGCCGCCACGGCGTCCCGCAGGGCCCCGACGATCCGGTCCACCTGCTCGGCGGTGACGATCAGCGGCGGCGCCACCGACAACACGGTCCCCTCGCAGCGCACGATCACGCCGGCGGCCGCGCACGCGGCCTGCACCTCGAAACCGCGCGCCATGGAGTCGAACTCGACGCCGACCATCAGGCCGAGCCCGCGCACGTCACGCACGCCGTCCAGGGAACCGATCTGCTCCCGCAGCCCGTTCTGCAGCCGGTCGCCCATCGCCGCGGCGTTCTCGACCAGGCCGTCCTCCTCGATGACCCGCAGCACGGACAGCGCCACCGCGGTGCCGAGGCCGTGCCCGCTGGTGGTGTGACCGTGGCGCAGCCCGCCCAGCATCGGGTCGGTCGCGAACACGTCCGCGATCCGCTCGGTCATGGTGACGGCGGCGAGCGGGGCGTAACCGCTGGTCAGGCCCTTCGCCATGGTGACCAGGTCGGGCGTGATCCCCTCCCGCTGGTGTGCGAACCAGGCGCCGGTGCGGCCCAGCCCGGTGGTCACCTCGTCGAGCACGAGCAGGACACCGTGCCGGTCGCAGATCTCGCGTACCGCCCGGAGGTAGCCGTCCGGGAGCGGGCGGATGCCGCCCACACCCAGCACCGGCTCGACGAAGAACGCGGCGACGGTGTCGGCGCCCGCCGCGAGGATGGCCTCCTCCAGCGCCTCCGGGCCCGGGACCACGCACTCCTCGTGCTCCGCGCCCGCGGCGCACGCGCCGCAGCGCGTCGGCGAGGGGATCTGCACGAAGCCCTCCGGACGGGGCCCGCAGCCGGTCCAGGCCATGGGGTTGGCCATCATGGCGGTGGCCGCGGTGGTGGTGCCGTGGTAGCAGTCGGCCAGCGAGATGATCGTGGTCCGCTCCGGACGCCCGCTGATCGCGTGGTACATGCGGACGATGCGCAGCGCCGCCTCGGTCGACTCCGAACCGGAGTTGCAGAACAGCGTTCGGGTCAGCGGCTCGCCCAGCAGCTCCGCCAGGCGGGCGCCCAGCAGCACGGCCGGTTCGTTGGACGCGCCCAGCAAGGCGTACGTCATCAGCTTGCCGGCCTGCTCCGAGAGGGCGTCCAGCACCCGCTTGTTGCCGTAGCCCAGGGTGGCGTTGAACTGGCCGCTGCGGCCGTCGAGGTAGGTGCGGCCGTGCGCGTCGGTCACCTCGCAGCCCTGCCCGGCGACGATCATCAGCTGCTCCGAGACCCCGTGCGGGGTCCACGGGTGCAGCAGGTGACGGCGGTCCAGGGCGACGAGCTCGTCACCGCTCGGCGAGGTCGGTGCGGTGGACGGGATGTCGTTCATCGGCGGTATCTCCAGGGGAAGACCGGGGGAGTCGGGTGCGTGCGGCGCCTGGCGCGGAAGGTCACCAGCGGACGGCCGTGGCGGCGGCGAAGTCGCCCGCGTAGGCGAAGCCGGAGAGCACCAGGAGGTCGCCCTTGCGCAGCATTCCGTCGTCGCGTGCCTTGGCCAGGGTCACCGGGACGCCGGCGCCGAAGAGGTTGCCGTAGGAGTCGAAGGTGTCCGGGTGCCGCTCGGGCTTGACGCCCAGCGACTCCCGCCAGTTGGCGAGGAACATCCGGTTCGGCTGGTTGGTGACCAGCAGGTCGATGTCCGCCGTCGGGGTGTCCAGGCGCTCGCACAGCTCGGTGGTGACCCGGGGAACCATGCGGTTGCCCCGCTCGACGATCTCCTGCACACCGGAGTTGGTGAACCCGAAGTCGACCTCGCCCTCGCCCGGCTCCCAGTACTTTCGGGTGTCGACGGAGAGGTTCATGTCGTAGGTGTAGCGCGGCTCGTGCAGCGTCACCGAGTCCAGGATCGGGGACTCGTCCCCGGCCCGCAGGAACGCGACGCCGCAACCGTCGCCCGGGATCGGCGCGTGCCGACGGTGCCGCATCTCGGGCCGGGCGAAGAACTGGCCGGCCATGTTGGCCACGTTGCAGATCAGTGCGCTGCGGGCGCCTCCGCTCGCGATGACCTGCCGCGCGATCTTCATCATGTGGACGAAGGAGATGCACCCGCTGTTGTGGACGTCGATGATCCACTCCGGAGCCGGTTTCAGGCCCAGCCGGTTGACGAGCTCCGCACCGGAACCGTTGATGATGCGGTCCGGGATGGTGACGTTGGTCAGCACCATGTCCACGTGGGCGTCCTCGCCCCGGGCACGGATGCGTTCGAGCATCGGCGCGACGGCCCGCTCCATCAACTGGGACGCGGTCTCCCGCGGGTCGATGTGCCGCCGCTCGGCGGGCGCCCGCAGGAAGTGGTTGTCCGAGTCGGCCTCGGCCGCGTCCGGGGCGAGGTAGAAGTCGGCGCCGACGACGCGCTCCGGGAGGAACGCGTCGACGTCGACCAGGCTGACCGGTATCACTCGGCGGCCCCGGGCTGCTCGGAGCCCAGGATCGGCAGGCCGTTGGCGTGCCGGTACTCCAGGATCCGCTTGAGGTTGGTCAGTTCGATCATGTGGCCCGCGTAGAACATGTCCCACAGGTCGCCGACCCAGGGGCGCTCGGAGTTCGGGGCCAGCTCGGGATAGGGGTTCTTGTCGTAGTTCTGGTGGTGGCAGTTGATCCAGGTCACCACCGAGCCGGGCTTGCCCAGGACCTCCTCGGCGGGCAGCACCCGGAAGAAGTAGCGCATCCACAGGTCGTCGCCCTGGTCCCACGCGCAGTGGTAGTCCAGCGTCATGGCCTCGGCGCTCGACACCAGACGCATGTAGATCTTGGTGTCCGGCACGATGATGTCCCGGCCCAGGTAGACGCCCGGGACGTCGGTGGGCTCGAAGTCACGGGTGCTGACCGTGTACTCCTCCAGGCTCTTGACGTCGCAGAGGTACCGGAAGACGTCCTCCGGCGGGCAGTCGATGTAGCTCTGGATCGGGCAGAAGTCGCCGAACATCTCGTCGTGCGGGTAGGCGTCCTTCTGCATCTCCCGGGCGTCCTGGATCAGCTGCTCGGGGGGCGTGATCTCGCAGTGGACGATGCCGGGGATGTCAGCCAACTGGGGGGGCAGGGTGGCCATGCGGTGCTCCTGAGGTGTGGGTGTTCCGGGCGTTCAGCAGGTGGAGGAACGGCGTGAACGGCGGCATGTCGTCCGGGTCGCACCGGACGCCGATCAGGGCCGGACCCGCCGTCTCGTTGGTGTCGAGCAGCGTGTCTCGGAGCTGCTCGGCGGTGTGCGCCTCGACGGCCGTGAGCGACGGGAACATGGCCCGCGCCCCGGCCGCGATGTCCGCGGGCTTGAAGGAGTTGTAGGAGTAGGTGCCCTCGTAGAAGAGCTGCTCGCGGGTGACGCACATGCCGTGCGCGTTGTTGTCGAAGATCACGAACGTGACCGGAAGGCCGTACTCGACGGCGGTGTGCAGCTCCATGCCGTGGGCGTAGAAGCCGCCGTCGCCGGAGAGCACGTAGGTGCGCCGGCCGGTGGCGAAGGCGGCACCGATGCCGGCGCCGAAGCTGTGGCCCATGCCGCCCATGCCCATGGCGATGACGTAGTTCCCGCGGCGGGGCGTCGCCAGGTAGTGGATGGCCGCGGCGCTGGCGTTGCCCGCGTCGGAGACGACGGTGGCGTCCTCGGGCACGGCGGCCTCGATGGCCCGCACCGCGTCCACCAGTCGTACGCCGCTGGTGCCGGTGTCGGGTAGCAGCAGGTGCTCGGGACCCTCCGCCGCGCAGGCCGCGGGGCGCTCGGGGAGAGCGGCCAGCGCCTCGTTGAGCGCATGCAGTTCGGTGCGCAAGCAGCCGTCCACGTGCAGGGCGGGACGGCCCCCCGGGCGCGGTTCGGGGAAGGGCGGCTCGGGGTCGTAGGCGACCAGCGGGGTGTCCGCGAGCGCCACGTCGAGGCCCGCCCGCGCCATCACCGGCAGCCGGGTGCCGACCAGGACGCACACCGCGGCCTTCTCGATGCCGCGCAGCACAGTGGGGTGGCCGATCGCGCCGGTGACGCCGAGGAACCGCGGATCGTGGTTGTCGAAGGCGTCCTTGCCCTCCGGGGTGACGGCCACCGTGGCGTCCAGCAGCGCGGCCAGCCGTGCGAGTTCGGCGCGGGCGTCCTGGTGTGCCACGCCGTCGCCCGCGACGAGCACCACGTCCGCGCCGCGCGCCGCCTCCGCGGTGAGCAGTTCGGCGGCGGCGCCGCGCCGGGCGGCGGCCGGTTCCTCGCGGACCGGCAGCAGGTCCCGCACGGGGAGCAGCCCCTCGGCGGCCGCCTGCTGGACGTCCTTGGGCAGCAGCAGGACCGCGGGGCCGCCGCGCGGGCCGCGGGTGGCGTCCACCGCCGCCGCGAGCAGTTCGCCGGCGTCGGCGGGGTCGTCGATCCGGGCGCAGAAGCGGCTGATGGAGCCGAAGAGCTGCACGGCGTCCAGCGAGCCGGAGAGGCCGCTGGAGTCCTGGAAGGCGCCGCGACCCTCGAGCGGGCGGGGCGGCTGGCCGACGAGCGCGAGCAGCGGAACCCGTGCGGCGTACGCCTCGGAGACGCCCGGCACCAGGTTCATCGCTCCGGCGCCGGAGGTGGTCATCACGACGCCGAGGCCGCCGCCGGTGCGGTGGCTGCCCTCGGCCATGCAGGCCGCGGCGAACTCGTGCTTGGCCACCACGGGGGTGAGGCGGCCCGAGTGGTGGGCGGCGTCGTAGAGGTCCTCGATGTTCGCGCCACCGACGCCGAAGACGTGGCGGACCCCCAGCGCTGCCAGGGATTCCACCAGGTAGTCGGCGACGCGCGGACCACCGCTGTGCATGGTGCCTCCCGTGGAGCAGGTGACCCGTCTCCACGGGAGGCTGCACGCGGGTGCGGCCTGCCGGGAGAAACGGTCGGAACAGGCCGGAAGCGTAGGGACGCGCCGTCGGGGCGGGCCACGGTCGCGGGCAGACGGTAGTGGTTGTTCTAGAGCCTCCCCCGCCGGGCCAACCCTGCGCCGTCGGCGGCGCTCAGCGCTTGCGCGCGGTGCGGGCGAGGCCGGCGATGAGCACCAGGCCGACGGCCAGGTGCAGCAGCACGAGGGTGACCTTCGCACCCGTGGTGACGCCGTTCAGCGGGCCGGTGAACAGGGACAGCACCAGCACCACCGAGGCGATGACGCTCCATACGGTTCCGGGCTTCGACGCCTTGCGCTCCAGCAGCTCCAGCAGGCCCCAGCCGAGCAGGCCGGAGAGGACGCCGGCGACGATGACCGACGGCAGCTGGACGGTGGTCTCGGTCGCACCGGTCTTCGCGACCACCTTCACGTCGAAGGCGACGCGGGCGACGAACCACACCGCGGCCCCCACCAGGGTGGCGACGACCATGGCGACGATCCGCGGGCCGTTGGTGCTCTGCTTCGCCGCTGTCGGGCCGGATGCGGCGTTAGTGCTGGTCATGGTCAGCCTCCTGCTGCGGGGGGTGGGGGCGGCCGGTCCTTCAGGCCGGGTGCGCGGAGGTTCTCGGCGCGGCCCGACGGTAACGGCACGGACACCCGCTCCGGGTGGAGCTCGGACCGTCCGGGCTGGCCTGTAGGGATTCCCTTAGGGGCCTCTCGTCCAGGCTGGAGCCGCACTGGCTTGGGGTGTTGTGCTCGCTCGGCCGACCGGTCCAGGGCGACCGCGAACCGACCGCTCCCCGTGACGAGCCGTTCCCTCCGCATGCCCGGAGCACCTCGGGCGTCCCGTACGCACCGACTCGCGGCAACGCGCGGAAAGCCGCGTCGGCGCGGCGGCGTTCGCGGGGACCGGCGCGGACGACCCGTGCGGTGCCGACCGGACTGTACTCATGCCGAACACATACCTGAGGAGATGGCACGGGTGGACGCAGGGATCAAGCGCGAGGTCGAGCAGAAGGTGGCGGCCGGCGAGCGGCTCAGCCGTGAGGACGGCATCGCGCTGTACGAGTGCGACGACCTGGCCTGGCTCGGCGGTCTCGCCCACGAGGTGCGGACGCGGAAGAACGGCGACGTCGTCCACTTCAACGTCAACCGGCACCTGAACATGACCAACGTGTGCACGGCGTCGTGCGCGTACTGCTCCTTCCAGCGCAAGCCGGGGGAGAAGGACGCCTACACCATGCGCATCGAGGAGGCCGTCAAGCTCGCCAAGGCCATGGAGAACGAGCAGCTCACCGAGCTGCACGTGGTCAACGGCCTGCACCCGACGCTGCCCTGGCGCTACTACCCGCGTTCCATCCGGGCGCTGAAGGAGGCGCTGCCGGACACCGTCGCGGTCAAGGCGTTCACCGCCACCGAGATCCACTGGTTCGAGCGGATCTCCGGCATGCCCGCGTCGGAGATCCTGGACGAGCTGATCGACGCCGGCCTGGAGTCGCTGACCGGCGGCGGCGCGGAGATCTTCGACTGGGACGTCCGCCAGCACATCGTCGACCACGACACCCACTGGGAGGACTGGTCGCGCATCCACCGCCTGGCGCACGAAAAGGGCATCAAGACCCCGTGCACCATGCTGTACGGGCACATCGAGGAGCCGCGCCACCGCGTCGACCACGTGCTGCGGCTGCGTGAACTCCAGGACGAGACCGGCGGCTTCCAGGTCTTCATCCCGCTCCGCTACCAGCACGACTTCCACGACTCCATGGACGGCAAGGTCCGCAACCGCCTCATGGAGCGGACCAAGATGGCCTCGCCCGCCGAGGCGCTGAAGACCTTCGCCGTCTCCCGCCTGCTCTTCGACAACGTGCCGCACGTCAAGGTCTTCTGGGTCATGCACGGCCTGCGCACCGCCGAGCTCGCCCTGTCGCACGGCGCGGACGACATCGACGGCTCGGTCGTCGAGTACAAGATCACGCACGACGCCGACGCCTACGGCACCCCCGACAAGATGAACCGCGAGAGCCTGCTCGACCTGATCCGGGACGCCGGTTTCCAGCCGGTGGAGCGCAACACCCGCTACGAGGTCATCGGCGAGTTCGACGGCCCGGACGCCGCGCGCCGCGACACCCCGCAGCCGATGCGGGTGTGAACCGCCCGCTTGCGACGGCGACCCGAAGACGACCTCACAGATCGGTAGGCACGTGATGACTGACCAGGACGAGAAGCTCGAGGTCTGGATCGACCAGGACCTGTGCACGGGTGACGGCATCTGCTGTCAGTACGCGCCCGACATCTTCGAACTCGACATCGACGGCCTGGCGTACGTGAAGGACGAGGAGGGCGAACTCCTCCAGAAGGAGGGCTCCTCCGTCCTCGTTCCCACCATCGCCGTCCGCGACGTCCGCGACTCCGCGAAGGACTGCCCGGGCGACTGCATCCACGTGCGCCGGCAGAGCGACGGCGTCGAGGTGTACGGACCGAACGCAGAAGACGACTGATGCCGGTCGTCGCGGGCCGACCGTCCGCCGGAGGGGAGACCCGGGAGACGGTGCGCCGTCCCCGGGTCGGACACATCGACTTCCTGAACTGCCTCCCGCTGTTCTGGGGCCTGGCCCGCACGGGCCACCTGCTCGACTTCGACCTGCGCAAGGAGTCGCCCGAGCGGCTGAGCGACGCGCTCGTGGCCGGGGAACTGGACGTCGGCCCGATCAGCGTCATGGAGTACCTGCGCAACGCCGAGGACCTGGTCCTGCTGCCGGACATCGCGGTCGGCGCCGACGGCCCGGTGATGTCCTGCCTGCTGCTCAGCAAGGTGCCGCTGGACGAACTGGACGACGTGCCGCTGGCCTGCACGACGACCAGCCGCACCTCGGTGCGGCTCGCCGAACTGCTGCTCGCCGAGTCGGTGGGGGTGAAGCCGAAGTACTTCAGCTGCCCGCCCGACCTGCCGACCATGATGGCCGGCGCTCCGGCGGCCGTGGTCATCGGTGACGCGGCGCTGCGCGCCTCGCTGCTCGACGCCGGCACGTTCGGCTTCGAGGTCCACGACCTGGCCGACATGTGGCGGGAGTGGACCGGCCTCCCCTTCGTCTTCGCCGTCTTCGCGGCGCGACGGGAGTTCCTCGAGGCCCGTCCGGAGACGGTCCGCGAGGTGCACGCCGGGTTCCTCGCCTCCCGCGAGCTGTTCCTCGACGAGATCGACGAGGTGTGCACCAAGGCCGCGCGCTGGGAGGACTTCGACGCGGAGACGCTGAAGCGGTACTACCTGTCCGCCCTCGACTTCCAGCTCGGCGAGCGGCAGCTCGCCGGCCTCAAGGAGTTCGCCCGCCGCGTGGGCGGCGCCGGGGCGGGCTTCCCGCCGGACGTACGGATCGACCTGCTGGAGACCGGACCCTCGGCCTGACGCCGCCGGTTCGCGCACCTCACCCGAGAGAGAAAGGCGGCCCGAAGTGGCCAACCCGACCAGTCGTCTCACCGCTGCTCTGGACCGTGCCGCCGAGGGAGGCCGCATCACGCCCGAAGAGGCGCTGGAGCTCTACCGCGACGCTCCGCTGCACGCGCTCGGGCGGGCCGCCGACGCCGTGCGCCGCCGCCGGTACGCCGGCCGCGAGAACCTGGCGACGTACATCATCGAGCGGAACATCAACTACACCAACGTCTGCGTGACGGCGTGCAAGTTCTGCGCGTTCTACGCCCCGCCGAAGTCGGAGGCGGGCTGGGAGCGGGACCTGGAGGAGATCCTGCGCCGCTGCGGCGAGACCGTCGAGCTGGGCGGCACGCAGATCATGTTCCAGGGCGGCCACCACCCGGACCACGGCGTCGAGTACTACGAGCGCATGTTCAGCGAGATCAAGAAGGCCTACCCGGAGCTGGTCATCCACTCCCTGGGTGCCTCCGAGGTCGCGCACATGTCGAAGGTCTCCGAGGTCACTCCCGAGGAGGCGGTCCGCCGCATCCACGAGGCGGGTCTGGACTCGTTCGCGGGCGCCGGTGCGGAGCTGCTGCCGGAGCGGCCGCGGAAGGCGATCGCGCCGCTGAAGGAGTCCGGCGAACGCTGGCTGGAGATCATGGAGATCGCCCACAACCTGGGCGTCGAGTCGACCACGACCATGCTGATGGGCACGGGCGAGACGAACGCGGAGCGGATCGAGCACCTGCGGATGATCCGCGACGTGCAGGACCGCACCGGCGGCTTCCGCGCGTTCATCCCCTACACCTACCAGCCGGAGAACAACGCGCTGAAGGGCCGCACGCAGGCCACCTCCCTGGAGTACCTGCGTCTGATCGCGATCTCGCGGATCTTCCTCGACAACGTCGCCCACATCCAGGGCTCCTGGCTCACGACGGGCAAGGAGCTGGGCCAGCTCACCCTGCACTACGGCGCCGACGACCTCGGCTCGGTGATGCTGGAGGAGAACGTCGTCTCCTCCGCGGGCGCCAAGCACCGCTCCAACCTGCCCGAGCTGATCGAGCTCATCCGCGGCTCGGACCGGGTGCCCGCGCAGCGCAACACCACCTACGAGATCCTGCGCGTGCACGACGACCCGGCGCACGACCCGGTCGACGAGAAGGTCGTCTCGCACCTGTCGTCCACGGTCGACTCCGGCGAGGGCATCCGCAAGCGCCGGTCCCTCAAGGTCCTCCCGACGGCCGGCTGAGGGGTGGCGCGAGCGATGAAGGTATTCGTCACGGGCGGCGCGGGCTTCATCGGCTCGCAGTACGTCCGCGCCATGCTGGCCGGCGACTACGCCGGCTACGAGGACGCCGAGGTCACCGTCTTCGACCTGCTCACCTACGCGGGCAACACGGCGAACCTGCCGATGGACCACGAGCGGCTGACGTTCATCCAGGGCGACATCCGCGACGGCGCCGCGCTGGACCGGGTACTCCCCGGGCACGACGTCGTGGTCCACTTCGCCGCCGAGTCCCACGTGGACCGGTCGGTGGCCGGTGCGGAGCCGTTCGTCTCCACCAACGTGCTGGGCACCCAGCAGCTGCTGGACGCGAGCCTGCGGGCCGAGGTCCGCACCGTGCTGTGCGTCTCCACGGACGAGGTGTACGGCTCGATCGAGTCCGGGTCCTGGGACGAGCACGAACCACTGCTGCCCAACTCGCCCTACTCGGCGTCCAAGGCGGGCAGCGACCTCATCGCCCGTGCCTTCTGGCGCACCCACGGCCTGGACGTGCGGATCACCCGCTGCTCCAACAACTACGGGCCGTACCAGAACGTCGAGAAGCTCATCCCGCTGTTCATCACCAACCTGCTGGCCGGCAAGCCCGTCGGGCTGTACGGCGACGGGAGCAACGTCCGCGAGTGGCTGCACGTCGCCGACCACTGCGCGGCGCTGCAGCTGGTGCTGACCGACGGCGCGCCGGGCGAGGTCTACAACATCGGCAGCGGCGTCGAGGTCACCAACGCCGAGATCACCGACCACCTGCTCGACCTGTGCGGTGCGGACCGGGGTCTCGTGCGGTTCGTGGAGGACCGCAAGGGCCACGACCTGCGCTACTCCCTCGACCTCGGCAAGATCACCAAGCTCGGGTTCAGCCCGGCGGTCGACTTCGCCGACGGGCTCAAGTCGACGGTCGAGTGGTACCGCGACCGCTCCGACTGGTGGGCACCGGGGTCACCGGTGTCCTGACCCCCGCACCCCACCCCTCACCGCCCGGTCGGCACGTGCCGACCGGGCGGTGCCGTCTCCGGACGGCGTCGGTGCGGGCCGGGCCCTGCCGGTCCCGCCTACGCCTCGTCGTCCCAGGTGACCGGGAGTGTGTGCACCCCGTAGTGGAGCATGTCGGTCCGCAGCGGGACCTCGTCCGCGGGGACGGCGAGACGGAGCGAGGGGAAACGGGCGAACAGCGCCGGGTAGGCGACGCGCAGGATGCTGCGGGCCAGGTGCTGGCCGATGCACTGGTGCTCGCCGTGGCCGAAGGCCAGGTGCCCCTGGGTGGAACGTGTGAGGTCGAGGCGGTCCGCGTCGGGGAAGTGCTGCGGGTCCCGGTTGGCCGCCGGCAGGGAGACCACCACGGTGTCGCCGGCGCGGACCGCGCTGCCGTCCAGGTCGACGTCCTCGAGGGCGGCCCTGCTGGCGCCCAGGTGGGAGATGGTCAGGTACCGCAGCAGCTCCTCCACCGCGTTGTCCGCCAGCTCCGGCCCCTCGCGCAGCAGCGCGAGCTGGTCCGGGTGCTCCAACAGCGCGAAGGTGCCCAGCGCCAGCATGTTGGCGGTGGTGTCGAAGCCGCCGCCGAGCAGCGCCCAGGCGATGTTGACCAGTTCCTCGTCGGTGACCTTCCCGCCGGCGGCCAGGTCGCCGAGCAGGTCGTCGCCCGGGTCGGCGTGCTTCTCGGCGACCAGCTTCTGCAGCGCCTCCCCGATGACCGTGCACGACTCGATCAGCTCCTCCACGGTGTACGTCATCCGGGAGAGCAGGGCGAGGTGTTCGCTCAGCGGCTCGCGCACGTGGTCCGGGACGCCGAGCATCTCGCACATGACGCGGACCGGAAGCGGTTCCGCGAAGGCGGCGACCAGGTCGACCGGCCGCTCGTCGCGCGGGGTGCGGGCCATCGCGTCCAGGTGCTCGGTGGTGAGCCGCGTGATCATCGGGGTCAGTTCGGCGACCCCGCGCATCGTGAACCGGCGCGTGATCAGCCGCCGGTAGTGCGAGTGGTCGGGCTGATCCATCTTGATGAACGCGCCGGGCCCCGCGGCCGGTGGCTGGTACTCCGTGAGGGGGAACGGCGGCGGGATCGGCAGGCCGATCAGTTCGTTGCGGTGGCTGAAACGCCGGTCGCTCAGCACCGCGCGGGCCGCGGCGAGGCGCGTGACCAGCCAGCCGCCGCCGTCGCCCGGCCCGACGGTGAGCTTCAGCGGCGACACCGGGCACGTCTCGCGCAGCTCCGCGTACGCCGGGGGCGGGTCGAACGGGCAGGTCCGTTCGACCGGGAGCGTCGCCGGGGTGGGGTGGTCGTCGGTCGTGTCGGTCACGAGTGCTCCAGCGAACGGGTGGACAGCCGGTCCTCGATGACGTCGGCGGCGCGCGCCGCACCGCCGGCCGCGTGGATGTGGCGCCGCATCTCCTGCGCCCGCTCCCGCATCCCGGAGTCCTCGCAGACCCGGGTGACGGCCGCCTGCAGCGCCTCCACCGAGGCGTCCTCCGGCCGGACCGTCTCCCCGAGCCCCAGCTGGGCGAGACGCTTGGCGTTCACCTTCTGCTCGGGGTGGTGCGGGACGACCACCATGGGCACGCCCTTGTGCAGCGACTCCATGATGCTCCCCATGCCGGACTGGCACAGGAAGACCGAGGTGTGGGCGAGCACGGCGCTCAGCGGGACCCAGGAGTGGGCCTCGACGTTGGGCGGCAGCGGGCCGAGGTCCGCCGGGTCGACGCGGCTGCCGAGGGCCATCACGACGTGCCAGGGCGAGTCCGCGAACGCACGGGCGCAGTCGCGGAAGAAGTCCGGCCGGCCGTGGATGGTGGTGCCCAGCGACACCAGCAGCACCGGCCTGCCGTCGGCCGGAGGAGTCCAGGCGTGGTCCTCCCGGCGCTGCCCGACCGTCGGACCGACGAAGGCGTGGCGTGCGTCGAACGTCCCGGCCGAGAACTGGAACTCCTTCGGCAGGAACGCGACCGTGAACTCCTCGTGGCCGTAGAAGAGTTCCGCCTGAGCCTCCTCGGGCAGCCCGCTGCCGGTCACCAGCTCGGTGAGCCGGGCCGCGAACTCGGCGAGGGCCGGGTGCTTCGGGTCGATCTCCCCGGCGAACTCGTTGCACTCGTCCGACAGGTTGAAGTGCTCGCTGGAGATGAACGTGGGGGACACCTGGACCCGGGGGCGGTCCCAGCCGGCCGCGAGCAGCCGCCCGGTGAGCCACAGCGTCGTGTCGTAGACCACGGCGTCCGGCGGTCCGTCGGCGAACGCCGCCTCGATCGCCGGCATCACGGCGGTGCTCGACTCCAGCAGCCGCAGGGCGGAGCGGGCCGACTCGTCGGCGTCGATGACCTCCGGCGGGGAGGCGGTGGACAGCGGCGGTTCGTAGAGCCGCACCTCGGCGCCCGTCGCCCGTACCCGCTCCGCGAACTCCTCGCTGGCGAAACAGGTCACCCGGTGCCCGCGTGCCACCAGCTCAGACAGCACGGCGATCACCGGCATGGTGTGCCCGTAGGACGGATACGGCAGGAACGCGAGGTGCCGGCGGGGCCGTTCCACGGGTGACGTCCCCGTCATGACGCCGCCAGCTGCGCCTCGATGGCGTCGGCGGCGAACTGCGGGCCCTTGCGGCCGGCGATGCTCGCGGCCATGTCCTTCACCCGCTGCCGGGTCGCGCCGTCCTCGTACAGACCGACGACGGCCTCGCGGAGCGCCTCGGCGGTCAGCTCGGACGGTGCGACGGTGCGGCCCAGCCCGAGTTCGACGAGCCGGCCGGCCACCACGTGCTGTTCGGCGGTGCGCGGCACCACCACCGGCGGGATGCCGTGGTACAGCGCCTCCATGGTGCTGCCCATCCCGGCGTGCGAGACGAAGGCCGAGGCGTGCTCCAGCACGGCCAGCTGCGGGACCCAGGCGTGGGTCTCGACGTTGGGCGGCAGCGGGCCCAGGTCGTCGGCGGTGACCAGGCCGCCCAACGACAGCACCACGTGCCAGGGCAGGTCGGCGAGCGCGGTGAGGGCGTGCCGGTAGAAGTCGGCCTGGTTCTCGTAGCCGAAGCTGCCGAGGGCGACGAGGACCACCGGCCTGCCGTCGCCCGGGGGCTGCCACTCGCCCTGGTGGGCCCGGTCGCCGATGCAGGGCCCGGCGAAGGCGTGCGTGGCGCCGAAGGTGTCCGAACCCGGCTGGAACTCCGGCGGGACGAACACCAGCGTCTGCTTCTCCTCGCCGCCCGCGGAGAACTCCTCGTTGGAGACGTCCTGCAGCCCGTGCGCATCCAGCGTCTCGCGCATCAGCTCCTGCGCCTGCACCAGCGACGGGTGGTCGGGGGAGGGCGGCGTGAAGTCCGGGGCCATGGCCATGTCGGCGTACGGGTTGGCGTGCTCGCCGACCACGAAGGTGGTCGCCGTCAGCATGGCGGGCACGTTCCACTTGCGGGCCAGCAGCCGCCCGCTGGCGAAGCCGAAGGAGTCGTAGACCATCAGGTCGGGCCGGTCGCCGTCGAGCCGCCGCTCCGCGTCCGCCAGCGGCGTGAAGGCCTCCCTGAGATGGGCGATCGACGCCTCGGCGATGTCGTCCCCGGTGATCTTCTCGGGGATGGCCACGGTGTTCCAGGACTTGGGGACGACGGAGTCGTAGGCGATCACCTCGGCGCCGGTCGCCGCGACGACGTCGGCGAAGTGTGAGGCCACGGTGTAGGTCACCCGGTGCCCGCGCCGGACCAGCTCGGCGGCCACCGGCAGGGTCGGATTGATGTGCCCGTGGGCCGCGTAGTTGAAGAAGGCGATGTGCCGGCCCTCGGTCATCGGGCTTCCCGTTCCCTCCGTGCCGTTTCCATGACGTATTCGCCGTATCCCGACTTGGTCAGGGCGGCGCCGCGCCGGTAGCAGGCGTCGGCGTCGATGAAGCCCCGCCGCAGCGCGATCTCCTCGATGCAGGCGATGCGCACCCCCTGCCGGCGCTCCAGCACCTGCACGTACTGGCCCGCGTCGAGCAGCGAGTCGTGGGTGCCGGTGTCCAGCCAGGCGAAGCCGCGGCCGAGGTCGATCACCTTCGCCCTGCCCTCCTGCTGGTAGGGGCGGATCATGTCGGTGATCTCCAGCTCGCCGCGCGCCGACGGCGTCAGGTTCTTCGCGATGTCCAGAGCCCTGTTGTCGAAGAAGTACAGGCCGGTGATGGCGCGGTTGGTCTTCGGCTGCTCCGGCTTCTCCTCGATGGCGACGAGCAGGCCGTTCTCGTCCACCTCGCCCACGCCGTACCGCTCGGGGTCGGAGACGGGGTAGCCGAACAGCACGCAGCCGTCCAGGTCGCGGCGGCTCTCCCGAAGGAAGTCGGACATGCCGGGCCCGTGGAAGATGTTGTCGCCGAGGATCAGCGCCATGGAGTCGTCGCCGACGTAGTCCGCGCCGATCAGGAACGCCTCCGGGAGGCCGTTGGGCTCGTCCTGGACGGCGTACTCCAGTCGCATGCCCAGCTCGGAGCCGTCGCCGAGGAGGCGCTGGAACAGCGGCTGGTCCTCGGCTGTGGAGATGATGAGGACGTCCCGGATGTCGGCGAGCATCAGCACGGACAGCGGGTAGTAGATCATCGGCTTGTCGTAAACGGGGAGCAGCTGTTTGGACACAGCCAGCGTCACGGGATGCAGACGCGTTCCGGCGCCTCCCGCGAGGATGATGCCCTTCATCGTTGCGTCACTTCCGTAGGGAGCGTGGGATCGGGCCGAGAGGCCGGGACGGAACGGTCACCGGCCGTTCCGGCAACGTCCGTCGGGCCGGGGGAGGGCAGGCGCGACTCGATGAAGTCCGCCCCCTGCCCCGCGCCGCCGGCCTGTTCGATGTGGTGGCGCATGGCGGTCACCGCGGCCCCGATGCGGTTGCTGCCGGCCACCTCGTCGACGGCGGCGAGCAGGTCGCCGGCGCCCCTGCTCTCCCGGAACAGCGCCCGTCCGAGGTCCAGGTCCTCCGCCTGACGGGCGATGACCCGCTGGTCCACGTGGTAGGGCACGAGCACCATCGGCACGTTCCAGGCCAGGGACAGCATCACGCTGCCCATCCCGCAGTGCGTCACGAACGCGGAGGCGTGCCGCAGCACGTCCGGGTAGTGCAGCCACTGGTGCACCTCGACGTTGTCGGCGGGAGGCCCCAGCTCGTCGGCGGAGATGCGGTGGCCCAGCGTCACCACCAGGTGCCACGGGGAATTCGCGAGTTCCCGGACGCAGGACCGCAGGAACTCCGCCTGGTCGGGGGTGTACGAGGTCCCCAGGGAGAGCAGCACGACCTTGCGGCCGTCGGCCGGTGGCGTCCAGCTCGGTTCCGGTGCGGAGGCCCCCGAGGCGGTGTCGGACGGGCGCGGTTCCGGCCCGACGAACGCGCAGCGGGCGTCGTCGAAGGTCTCGGACGCGACCTGGAAGGCCTTGGGCAGGAACACGAGGTTGTCGCCGTGCTCCGGGCCGCGCTCGTCCGGGAGGGCCGGGGCGTTCATGCCCGTGTCGGCCAGCAGCCGCTGCTGCCGCTCGAGGAACGCGGTGATCGCCGGGTCCTGGGGGTCGACCGGTTCGCCGGGATCCTCCTCGGTGGCCTCCTGCGCCTGGCGTTCGGTCATGGAGAAACCGGGACTGTCGGCGAAGGTGGGGCAGAGCTGAACCGTCGGCACCTTCCAGTTGCGGCCCAGCAACCGGGCCGACTCGGAGGCCGCCAGGTCGTGCGCGATCACGTCCGGTCGATCGTTTCCCAGGTGGGCGACGGCCGTCGACAACGGCGCCATGGCCTCTTCGAAGAAGGCCACGAGTTTCTCCACCGAGGAGCCCCGTGGGCCCTCCGCCCACGGAAAGGAGGACTCGTACGGGACCACGTCCACCCCTGCGCCGCGGACCTGGTCGGCGAACCGCTCCGTGACGAAGCACGTGACCCGGTGTCCGCGCCGCACCAGTTCGGCGAGGGTGGGCAGAGCCGGGGCGATGTGGGCATAGGCCGGGAACGTGAACACGGCCACGTGGCCGCGACGTGCGGGCTCGCTGCTGGCTGCGGGTATTCCGTCCACGCGGCGAGTATGGGACGGGGGACGAGCACGTTCCGGACAGCACGGTCAACACTAGGACTCTCGCTAGAGAGCACGGGCGAGGCTGATCGCACGGCTGCGGCCGGGAATCGTCGAGAGCCCCCCAGAAACCTTCGCAGAGGAGTGCCGGTCCCAGATGAGTGTGACGACGCAGGGCGCGGGCGGCCCGTCCGCCGCGGACGACATGCCGCAGTTCGCCGTGGTGCCGCAGCCCGTGGGCGTACAGCCCGACCCCGGGGTCGCCTACGAGCTCACCGCCGACGACGCCGTGCACGCCACGGCGGGCTCCCGGGCCGCGCAGGACGCCGCCGGCTTCCTGGCCGAGCTGCTCCGCGTGCCGACCGGGTTCCCCCTTCCGGTCCGGGAGCTGGCCCCGGGCGAGGAGGCGTCCGGCGGTGTCGCGCTGGTGCTCGACGAGGCGGACACGGCCACCGATCCGGGCAGCTACACGGCCGACGTCACCCCGGGCGGCGTGGTGATCCGCGCGGGGGAACGGGAGGGCCTGTTCAACGGCGTCGCCACGCTGCGGCAGTTGCTGCCCGAGCGCGTGGACAGCCCGGAACGGGTCGACGTGCCGTGGCGGATACCCGGCGGCCGCATCATCGACCGGCCGCGCTACGCCTACCGCGGCGCGATGCTCGACGTGGCGCGGAACTTCATGCCGGCGGGCAACGTCAAGCGGTACGTCGACACCCTCGCCCGGTACAAGATCAACCACCTGCATCTGCACCTCACCGACGATCAGGGCTGGCGGATCGAGATCACCTCCCGGCCGGAGCTGACGAAGGCGGGCGCGGCCAGCGGTGCCGGCGGCATCAGCAAGGGCCACTACACCCAGGACGAGTACCGGGACCTGGTCGCGTACGCGTGGGCGCGCGGCATCACGGTCGTTCCGGAGATCGAGGGCCCGAACCACACGCACGCGGCGCTGGCGTCCTACGGCGAACTGACCGCGAACGGCGTGGCGCCCCCGCCGCACGCCGGCTACGGCCCGAGCCAGCAGGGCGTCGACATCCACCGGGACGAGACGTACGCCCTCTATGACGACGCCCTCCGCGAGGTCGCCGCCATGACCCCGGGGCCCTACCTGCACATCGGCGGCGACGAGACCGCCGACCGCACGCCCGACGACCTGGCCCACTACTTCGGGCGGATCGCGGCACTCGTGCGGAAGCACGGCAAGCAACTGCTCGGCTGGCAGGAGTCCGTCGCCTACCTGGAGGCCGCGGACACCATCACCGAGTACTGGGTGCATGGCCGGAACGACGAAGAGGTGATCGCCGCGGCCGAGGGCGGCGCGAAGGTCATCGTCTCGCCCTGCGAGCACGCCTACCTCGACATGCGCTACACGCCCGGCAAGCCCGAGTACCCCGTGGGCACGGACTGGGCCGGCACCGTCGACCTGCACAAGGCGTACCACTGGCGGCCCGAAGACCTGCTGTCCGGCCTCCCGGCCAAGTCCGTCATGGGCGTGGAGGCCGCGCTGTGGACGGAGGTCGTCTTCGGTATCGACCAGGCCGAGATGCTCGCCTTCCCCCGGCTGCTCGCGGTGGCGGAGATCGGCTGGTCGCCCGCAGCCGCCAAGGACTGGGACGGCTTCGCCGAACGGGTCGCCGCACAAGGGCCTCGGCTCCGGCAGGCCGGCGTCAACTACTACCGGACCCCCGAGATCCGCTGGCCCTTCGGCAGCTGAGCCCGATCCGTCCGCGCCGCCGCGCGGCCCGCCCGACCGGGGGCCGCGCGGCGGCGCGCAGGACGCCGCGCGGCGCACGTACGACGAGGTGAGAACCTGGTCGCAAGGGGCGCGTGCACACCAACCCCTAGGGACCTCCCCACCCCCTCCGCGCCGATACTCGGCGCATGTCGGTAAGGGTGAGTACGGAAACGCTGCAGGGGCTGACCGACGGTTGGCTCGCCGAGGATCTCGACGCCTGGACGCGTCACGTGCTGAGACGCCACTTCGATCCCGACGGCGGCTCCCCTCACTGGCTCAAGAAGCGGGCCGAGTTCGACTTCGACCCGCTGGAGATCGAGCGGTACGACGAACTGTCGGCGTTCGACAACTTCGACCTCGCGGTACTCCGTGACTCCGACCCCGCCGACTTCGTGCCGCAGAGCGTGCCTCGCCCGCTCGCCGGCCGGGTGTGGGAGTCGGGCGGCACCACGGGCAAGCCCTGCCGGGCCTTCTACACCGAGGCGATGGCGCAGCACTGGGCCGCCTGGCGCCACCTGGGCCGCCGCATGGCGGGCTTCCGACCGGGCGGAGTGTGGATCGACGCCTGCCCGAGCGGCCCGCACCTGGTCGGTGAGGAAGCCGACCACCTCGCCGACATGTACGGCTCCATGGTCTACTCCATCGACCTCGACCCGCGCTGGATCAAGACCCTGATCCGCGGTGGCCGGCTCGCCGAGATGCAGGAGTACGTCGACCACGTCGTCGAGCAGATCGTGGACATCCTCGACACCCGTCCCGTCGACTACCTGCGCACCACACCGGCCACCGTGCAGGCACTGATCAACCAGCGGCCGGAGCTGATGGCCAAGCTCTCGGGCGTGTACCTGGGCGGCACCCAGTTCACTCCCGACGCGTACCGCAGGTTCGCCGAGGCCATGCCGAACGGCGTGATCGGCACCACCTACGGCAACACCTTCGGCAACGCCAACGGCATGCCGTCGCCCGACGGCGGCGCCACGCTGCCGTACGTGCCCAACTTCCCGCACACCACCATGACCATCGTCGACCGCACCGACGAGTCCCGCGTCGTGGACTACGGGGAGATCGGGCGCGTCCGCCTGATGGTGCTGCACGAGGACCTCTTCCTGCCCAACGTCCTGGAACGCGACCAGGCGATCCGCTTCGACACCGGGGACGCGTGGCCCTGCGACGGCGTGGCCAACGTGCAGCCGCTCGTGGTGTCCGCGGACAAGCCAGAGGGCCTGTACTGACGTCCGCCCGGTGGGGCGGCGGTCCCACCGGCCGCACCCACCGGCCGTCGGTGCTGCCGGCGGCCGTTCCCGTATCACCTCGACACTCCTTCGAGAGGCATGGCGGAATGTTGCGCACCGAGTTGATCAGGCCGCTGCACGAACTGCTCCGGGCACACGCCGATCACCTCGGGCCCAAGACCGCCTTCCGGGACGAGTACCGCGCCGTCTCCTACGCCGAGCTGGAACGGCGCACCGGCCGGCTCGCCGGACACCTCGCCGCGCTCGGCCTGGGCCGCGGCGAACGCGTCGCCGTCTGCCTCGGCAACCGGGTGGAGACCGTCGAGACCTATCTCGCCGCCGCGCGCGCGAGTGGCGTCGGTGTGCCGTTCAACCCGCACGCCACGGACGACGAGCTGGCCCACCTGCTCACCGACAGCGGCGCGGTCGTGCTGGTCACCGACCGGCCGCACCTGGAACAGGTGAGCCGGATGCTGCCCCACCACCCGGGGCTGCGGGTGGTCGTCACCGGCGAAGGCGAACTCCCCGACGGCATGGAGGAGTTCGACGCGCTGGTCGGCTCCGAACCGCTTCTTCCCGCGCGCGACGACGCGGACCTGGACGACCCGGCCTGGATGCTCTACACCTCCGGCACCACCGGCAAGCCGAAGGGCGTGCTGTCCACCCACCGCAAGTCGATGTGGGGCGTCGCCGCCTGCTACGCGCCCGTGCTCGGACTCGGCCGGGACGACCGGGTGCTGTGGCCGCTGCCGCTGACCCACATGGTCGCCCACAACCTCGGCGTGCTCGGTGTGGTCGCGGTCGGTGCCACCGCCCGCATCATGGAGGGCCTGGCCGTCGACGACGTGGTGGCCGCGCTGCGCGAGGAGCGCCTCACGTTTCTGTGCGGCGTGCCGACGCTCTACCAGCAGATGCTGGACGTCGCCCGCGAGGAGGGACTCGGCGCGCCCGGGCTGCGGCTGTGCATGGTGGCCGGCTCCGCATGTCCGACCGACCTGAACCGGGAGTTCGAGGAGGCCTTCGGCATGCGGCTGCTGGACAGCTACGGCAGCACCGAGACCGGGGGCCCGATCACCACCAACCTGCCCGACGGTCCACGGGTCCCGGGCTCCTGCGGGATGCCCGTGCCGGGACTGACGCTCCGTCTCACCGACCCGCGCACCGGCACCGAGGTGCCGCCCGGTGAAGAGGGCGAGATCTGGATCGACAGCCCGGCCACCATGCTGGGCTACCACGGCCGGCCCGAGGCCACCGCGGAGGTCATGGACGACCGCTGGTACCGCACCGGCGACCTCGCCCGCACCGACGAGAACGGCTACGTCTCCATCACCGGACGGATCAAGGAACTCATCATCCGTGGCGGGGAGAACATCCATCCCCGGGAGGTCGAGGACGTCGTCGCCCGGGTTCCCGGCGTCGCCGAGGCGGCCGTCGTCGGTGCACCCGACGATCTGCTCGGCGAGGTCCCGGTCGCCTTCGTCGTGACCGGACCCGGCGGTGTCGACACCGAGGAACTGCTCGCCACCTGCCGGGACCGGTTGTCGTACTTCAAGGTCCCGGCGGAGGTGTACGAGGTCGACGAGGTCCCGCGCACCGCCATCGGCAAGATCCAGCGGCAGGCCCTCCTGAACCTGCCCGCCCGGCGGCTGCACGGCCGTGCCGAGACCGACGCGGTCGACGGCGCCCGGGCTGACGCGCAGGCGCGCCGCCTCGCCGACGCCGCCCCGGAGGACCGCGACCGTGTCCTGCTGGACCTGGTCAGGGCGGTGGCGGCGGAGGTGCTCGGTGTCGAGGACGTCCGTACGGAGAGCGCTTTCAAGGACCTGGGTTTCGACTCGCTGAGCGCCGTGCGCCTGCGGGACCGGCTCTCCTCCGCAGCCGGGGTCCGGCTCCCCGCGACGCTGGCGTTCGACCACCCTACGCCCGCCGCGGTGGCGGTGTTCCTGCGAGCCGAGCTGTACGCGGGCGAGGAGGGCGACGCACCCGACACCGCACCCGCCGCCCCGCGGTCCGCGGCCGCCGACGACCCCGTGGCGATCGTCGCCGTCGGGTGCCGCTACCCCGGGGGCGTCGCCGACGCGGAGGGTCTGTGGCGCCTGGTCGCCCAGGAGGCCGACGTCATGGGCGCCTTCCCCGAGGACCGGGGCTGGGACCTGGAGGACCTCTACGACGCCGACCCCGACAGCGCGGGTCACTCCTACGCGCCGGCGGGCGGCTTCCTGTACGACGCCGCCGAGTTCGACGCCGCCCACTTCGGCATCAGTCCCCGTGAGGCGCTCGCCATGGACCCGCAGCAGCGGCTGCTGCTGGAGTGCGCGTGGGAGGCGTTCGAACGCGCCGGCATCGACCCCACGTCGCGGAAGGGCAGCCGCACCGGAGTGTTCGCCGGCGTGATGTTCGGCGAGTACGGCTCCCGTATGCACCAGCGGCTGCCGGACGGCGTCGAGGGCTACCTCGGCAACGGCAGCGCCGGCAGCGTCGCGTCCGGCCGTGTCGCCTACACCTTCGGTCTCGAGGGCCCGGCCATCACCGTCGACACGGCGTGCTCCTCCTCCCTGGTGGCGCTGCACCTCGCCGCCCGCTCCCTCCGCTCCGGCGAATCCGACATGGCGCTGGCGGGCGGCGTGACCGTGATGGCGACGCCCTCGCCCTTCGTGGAGTTCAGCCGGCAGCGGGCGCTGTCCGTGGCCGGCCGCTGCAAGGCGTTCTCCTCCACGGCGGACGGCACCGCGTTCGGCGAGGGCGCCGGCCTCCTGCTGCTCGAACGACTGTCCGACGCCCGCCGGCACGGTCACCCGGTGCTGGCGGTGATCCGCGGGTCGGCCGTCAACCAGGACGGCGCCTCCAACGGCTTGACCGCTCCCAACGGCCCCTCGCAGCAGCGGGTCATCCGCCAGGCTCTGGCCGACGCGGGCCTCGCCGCAGCCGACGTGGACGCCGTCGAGGCGCACGGCACGGGCACCACCCTCGGCGACCCCATCGAAGCACAGGCCGTTCTCGCCACCTACGGCAAGGGACGGGACCCGGACAAGCCGCTGTGGATGGGCTCGCTGAAGTCCAACATCGGCCACACCCAGGCCGCCGCAGGCGTCGGCGGCGTGATCAAGATGATCATGGCGATGCGGCACGGCCTGCTGCCCCGCACCCTGCACATCGACGAACCCACCCCGCACGTCGACTGGTCCGCCGGCGCCGTACGGGTACTCGCCGACGCCCTGCCCTGGCCCGAGGAGGGCCGTCCGCGGCGGGCGGGCGTCTCCTCGTTCGGCGTCAGCGGCACCAACGCGCACCTGGTACTGGAGCAGGCACCCGCCGTCGAGGCCGCGACCGCACCCCGAAGCCCCCGTCACCCCGTCCCCTGGCCGGTCTCCGCCCGGACCGAAGCAGGGCTGCGGGACCAGCTCGAACGGCTGCGTACCGCCACCGGCGACCTCGACCCCTACGACGTCGGCTACACCCTCGCGACCGGCCGGGCCGGTCTGGAGTACCGCGCGGCGATCGTCGACGGCGACCTGGACCGGCCGCGAACCGGTCGCGCCCTGGAGGGCGGCCTCGCCGTGCTGTTCACCGGGCAGGGCGCCCAGCGGGCCGGCATGGGCCGGGAACTGTACGAGAGACATCCGGTGTTCGCCGAGGCCTTCGACGAGGTCTGCGCCGCGCTCGACACGCAACTGGACCGCCCGATCCGCCAGGTGATCCTCGAACATCCCGACCTGCTCGACCGTACCGGCTACACGCAGCCCGCGCTGTTCGCCGTGGAGACGGCGCTGTTCCGGCTGTTCTCCTCCTGGGGCATCCGCCCGGACGCCGTGTGCGGCCACTCGGTCGGCGAGCTGACCGCGGCCCACGTCGCCGGAGTGTTCTCCCTGGACGACGCCGCCGCTCTGGTCGCCGAACGCGGCCGGCTCATGCAGGAGCTGCCCGAGGGCGGTGCCATGGTCTCCCTGCGTGCCGCCGAGGACGAGGTGTGGCCGCTGCTGGGCGACGGCGTCGACATCGCGGCCGTGAACGGCCCCGAGGCCGTGGTGGTCTCCGGGGACGAGTCCGAGGTGCTGCGGGTCGCCGGACACATCGCCGTCACCGGGCGCCCCGTCAGACGCCTGAAGGTGTCGCACGCCTTCCACTCGGTGCTGATGGAACCCATGCTGGCCGACTTCAGCAAGGTCGCGGACGGCCTCCACTACCACCGGCCCCGCATTCCCGTCGTCTCCAACCTCACCGGCCGGCTCGCCGACCCCGGCGAGATCTGCACCGTCGACTACTGGGTCCGGCACGTCCGGGAAGGAGTCCGGTTCGCCGACGGCATCCGCGCCCTGTACGACAGCGGGGTGCGCACCTTCCTGGAACTCGGCCCGGACGGCGTGCTCACCGCCATGGCCGAAGAGGTCCTCGCCGGCCACGCGGACCCCGAGACCACCGCCTGCATCGCCGCCCAGCGCCGCAGCCTCCCCGAGACCGAAGCCACGGCGGACGCCCTCGCGCGGCTGCACGTCGCGGGAGCCGGCCCGGACTGGACCGCGTACTTCGCCGGAACCGGCGCACGGCAGGTCGAGCTGCCGACGTATCCCTTCCAGCGGCAGACCTACTGGCTGCAGCCCGCCTCCTCGGCCCAGGACCCGGCCTCGGTGGGGCAGCGTGCCGCCGCCCACGGTCTTCTCGGCGCGACGGTACGTCTCGCGGACAGCGACGAGGTGCTTCTCACCGGACGCCTCTCGGCACGCGAACAGCCGTGGCTCGCCGATCACGTCATCGGCGGGACGGCCCTCTTTCCCGGCACCGGCTTCGTCGAACTGGCCGTACGCGCCGGCGACGAGGTCGGCTGCACCGTGCTGGACGAACTGGTCATCGAGGCTCCGCTTCCGCTGCCGGCGCCGGGCCACGGCGACGTCCGCCTCCAGGTCCGGGTCGGCGAGCCCGACGACGCGGGGCGCCGCCCGGTCGACGTCCACGCCGCCCTGGACGACGGAACCCCCGAGGCCGAGACCGTCTGGACCCGGCACGCCGGCGGCCACCTCGCCGCGTCTCCCTCCACCGCGACCCCCATGCCGAGACCCGAGCTGAGCGTCTGGCCGCCGGCCGACGCCCACGCCGTGCCGCTGGACGGCGTCTACGACCGGCTGACCGAAGGCGGTCACGGATACGGCCCCGCGTTCCAGGGCCTCCGCGCGTTGTGGCGGCGCGGGGGCGAACTCCTCGCCGAGGTCGAACTCCCCGTCGAGGCCGAGGGCTTCGGCATCCACCCGGCGTTGCTGGACGCCGCGCTGCACGCCGACGTCGTGCACGGTGCGGACACCCGCGACACGGACGAGATGCGCCTGCCGTTCTCCTGGCACGAAGTCCGTCTCTTCGCCTCCGGCGCCACACGGCTGCGCGTCCTGCTCCGCCCCGGCCCGGACGGCGAATTCGCGGTGCACGCCGCCGACGACACCGGCGCCCCCGTGGTGGAGATCGCCGCGCTGCGCACCCGGCCGGTCTCGCGGGCCGGCTCGTCCGCCCCCGAAGCCCTCGTACGGGAGGCGCTGTTCGGCATCGCATGGACGCCCGTGCCCGCGCCGAGCACCGTGCCCGGACGACGCTGGGCCGTGCTCGACGGCACCGGACCCGCTCCCGGAGCAGCAGGAGCCCTGGCGCCGTCGTACCGCGACGCCGGAGCGCTGGGCGCCGCGGTGAGCGCCGGCACGCCCCCGCCCGACCTCGTCCTGCTGCCCTGCGCCAAGCCGGAGGACGCCCCCGAACTGCCGCCTGCCGAAGCGGTGCGGCACACCGTCGCGCTCGTGCTGCGACGGCTTCAGGAGTGGCTGGCCGACGACCGGTTGGCGTCCAGCCGGCTGGTGATCGCCACCCGCGGCGCGGCCGCCGCCTCCGGCTCCCCGGAGTCCGGCGTGCCGGGCTCCGTCACCGACCTGGTGCACGCGGCCGTGTGGGGTCTGGCCCGCTCCGCCCAGACCGAACACCCGGGCCGCATCGTGCTGGCCGACCTCGACCCGGCGTCTCCGGACCGCACCGGCGCCGCCGACTGGCGGGCGCTGGCGGCCGCGGTGGAGTCCGGCGAAGAGCAGTTCGCCCTGCGCGGCGACGCGGTGCTGGTGCCCCGGCTGGCGCGCACGCCCGCGACCGCCGCGGAGGCCGAGCCGCGTCCCCTCGACCCCGAGGGCGTGGTGCTGGTGACCGGTGGCACCGGAGCGCTGGGCCGTGCGTTCGCACGGCATCTGGTGGTCGAGCGCGGTGCCCGGCACCTGCTCCTGGCCAGCCGGAGAGGGGGCCAGGCGCCCGGTGCCGACCCGCTCGTCGCCGAACTGTGGGGGCTCGGTGCCCAGGCACGCGTGGTCGGCTGCGACGTCGGCGACCCGGACGCCCTGGCCGCACTGCTGGCCGGACTCGACCGGCCGCTGACCGCGGTGGTGCACACCGCGGGCGTCCTGGACGACGGCGTGGTCGAGGCCCTCGACCCGCGGCGGCTGGACCGGGTGCTGCGCCCGAAGGCCGAGGCCGCGCTGCACCTGCACCGGTTGACCCGGGACCAGAACCTGGCCGAGTTCACCGTCTTCTCGTCCGTGGCGGGCGTGCTCGGCGGTCCGGGGCAGGCCAACTACGCCGCGGCCAACGCGTTTCTCGACGCACTGATGCACCACCGACGCGCCCAGGGACTCCCCGGAACCTCCGTCGCCTGGGGTCTGTGGGAGCCGCAGGACGACGGCTCCGGCGCAACCGGCATGGCCGGGGCCCTCACCGCAGCCGACCGTCAGCGGATGTCCCGCGACGGCATGCGTCCGCTCCCCGTGCGCGACGGCCTGGCGCTGTACGACGCGGCACGGACCCGCGGCGGAGCGCTGTGCGTCGCGGCACGGCTCGACCTCGCGGCACTGCGTACCGGCAAGGCGTCCGTGCCCGCCCTGCTGCGCGGCCTGGTCCGCCCGGCCCGCCGTACCGCTGCGGCGGCCTCCGCCGCCCCGGAGAGCGTGGGGCGGCGCCTGACGGCCCTGCCCCCCGGCGAGCGGGACGCGGCGCTGCTGGAGCTGGTCCGGGCCGAGGTCGCCGCGGTGCTCGGCTTCGCCGGTCCGGAGGAGATCACGGCGGACCGGAGTCTCGGCGAGTCGGGCTTCGACTCCCTCACCGCCGTAGAGCTGCGCAACCGGCTGGGTGCCGCTACCGGACTGCGCCTGTCGACCACGATCGTCTTCGACCACCCCACCTCCGCCGCACTCGCCGCCCACCTGTCCGAACGGCTGGCCGACGGCCGGGAGCGGGCCGCACCCGCCGAGGCGGTGTCCGAGGCGCCGGAGGCGTCCGACGCCCCCGTTCCGGCCGACTCGCTCCACACCCTGCTGGGCGACGGCGCCGAGAAGACCCTGAGCACCCTCTTCCACCGGGCCTGCCTCGACGGCCGCTCACAGGCGGGGTTCACGCTGCTGCACAGCGCGGCGGGTCTGCGTCCGGCCTTCGCCGCCCCGGAGGACTTCGGCAGGGAATTCCCCGCCACCCGTCTCGCTCCCGGCGGCGACTCCCCGAAGCCCACTCTGGTGTGCCTGAGCTCCTACGTGGCGCTCGGCGGCGTGCACGAGTACGCCCGGCTCGCCGCGCAGTTCCGCGGTGAGCGGGCCGTGCGGGCTCTGGCGAATCCCGGCTTCGACTCCGCCGACCCGCTGCCGGAGACCGTAGAAGCGGTCCTCGGCCTGCACGCCGAGGCCGCGCGACGGGCCGCCGGGGACGACCGGTTCGTCCTCGTCGGCTCATCCTCCGGCGGGGTCCTCGCTCACGACCTCGCCGTCCGGCTGGCCGAGGCGGGGAGGGCCCCGGAGGCCGTCGTCCTGCTGGACACCTACCCGCCGACGCCCGTCGACTCTCCGCTGAACCCCTTCCTGGACGCCCTGATCGACGGCATGTACCAGCGCCAGGACGGCGTCGCGCGCATGGATTTCGCCCGGCTGACCGCCATGAGCCGCTACTTCGACCTGTTCGCGGACTGGAAGCGCGAAGACCTGTCCGTGCCGCAGCTGCTCGTCCGCGCCTCGGAGCCGCTGCTGCCGGACGCCGGGGACGACACCTGGCGCACCACCTGGACGGGTGCCGACACGGTGCTCGACGTGCCCGGAAACCACTTCACCCTGATGGAAGCGCACGCCGACGCCACGGCCGACGCGATCCGGAGGTGGCTGGACGAGCTCGCGGACTGACCCCGGCCGGACCGACCGTGCCGCGGACCGGCCGGGTCCCGAGCGGACGGCGAGGGCGCGGAGACGAAAGCGAGGGGCGCCCGGCGACCGCTCCGGTCGCCGGACGCCCCTCGTCCTTGCGGGCGTTCAGCCCCGGCGGAGGCGGACGCCGTGCTCGAAGACGGCGGCGACCGCCTGCGACACCGCCTTCGGGCGGTCCACGAACACCGCCGGGAAGGGGTACTGCAGCGCGTTCATCACGGGGGAGGGCCCGATGACCAGCCCCAGCTGCGCCTTGTGCTGCTTCATCTCGTCCGTCAGGTGGACGACGCTGACCGGTGCGGAGACGTTGTTCACGAACATCTCCCGCACCTCCTCCGCCCGGGTCACCGTCTTCTGCTCCAGGCACGAGCAGAGCGTCAGGGTGGGGTCCCGGAAGGGCACCTGCTCGATGCGCGCCCGTCCGGCCTCGCGCGCCCCCGCACGGAGCGGACTGTGCACGGCGTGGTCCGCGCCCTCGGTCACGTTGATCACGCCCTCCGGCTCCCCCGCGGCCAGTTCCTCCAACGCGTCGCGGTAGCCGCTGAGCAGCACGATGCGGATGGTGCCGCCCGAATAGGTGCCGAAGTCGGCACCCATCCACACGCCTTCCCGCCGCGCGCCGTAGTAGTGATCCGGATCGTGGTCGGGGGCCAGGTAGGCGGCGGCGATCCCCTCCCGGCGTCCGCCGCCGGCCCGGTGCTCGCCCTGGGTCAGCAGCTCCATCAGGTCGCGCCGCGAGATCGCGCCGGCCACGCAGCTGCCCACCAGCCCGCCCAGGCTGAGGCCGCCGGTCATCTCCGGGTGGAGGCCCTTGTTCTTCAGCACGTCCTGGATGCCGAGCTGCGCCGCGGCCAGGCCGACGGAGACGGCGCGGATACGTTCCCCCTCGTCGGCGTACTCGCCGTTCTGCTTCAGCAGGGGCTCCACGTCGAGGCCGGTCCACTCCGCCGCCTGCCGGAAGGACTCGCGGACCTCCTCGTGTGCGTCGTAGAACTCGATGACCCCGTCCGGTTCGTACTGGAACAGGTTGGTACCGAAGATGGACGCGAGAGCCACGGGTCACCTCGAAGAAGGGGGCAGAGCAAGGGCACGAGCAGGGGCTCGCGGAGAAGGGGGCACGCCGGGCCTGATGCTAGGCGGCTGATTCGAGTGACTCTTCTAGAGCGGTGAGAGCGCTTCCGGGGTAGGCGGTGCGGGCCGGGGGAGCCGTCGGCCACCTGCCCGGCCGCTGGCTACAGTGCTGACCATGGGGCACGGTTACCTGGTTTCTGCGGTCGTCGACGGGTGCTTCGCGCTGTTCGCCCTGGCTCCGGTCCGCAGACCCTGGCCGCTGAGCGGGGCCGCCTACTACTTCGGCCTCGTCTTCAACGAACTGCCTTTCGTCGCCTGCTGGCTGATCGCGGCGTCGGCGCTGCCGAGAGCGGTGGGCGGCGACCTGAACACACCTGCCGAGTGGGTCGCCTTCGGAGTCGCGATGCTGGCCGCGCTGGGCTTCGTGGTGGTCGCGATGCGGGCGCTGCCCGCCCGGGGCATCGTCCTGGAGGCGCTGGCCGAGGGGCTGGGGGCGCAGTGGCGCCGGTCCCTGCCGCCCGAAGCCGCCGCGGCGCTGCGGCGCCGGACGCCGTGGGCGCGGATCGCGCTGTGGCCCTTCGCCTTCCTGGAGCGTGGGCGCAGCGTGGAACGGGTAGCGGGCCTGCGGTACGGGCCGGCCGGCCGATGGAACACGCTCGACCTCTACCGGAGGCGGGGCGGGACGCGGGACGCGCCCGTCTTCGTTCACCTGCACGGCGGGCGTTTCGTCGGCGGGAGGAAGAACTGGGAGGGACTTCCGCTGCTGCACCGGCTCGCCCGGCAGGGCTGGGTGTGCGTCAGTGCCGACTACCGGCTGAGCCCCTATGCCACGTGGCCGGACCACCTGGTCGACGTCAAGCGGGTCCTCGCCTGGGTGCGGCAGCACGGGGCGGAGTTCGGCGCGGACCCGTCGACGGTGTTCGCCGGGGGAAGTTCGGCGGGCGGCCACCTGGCGGCGTTCGCCGGTCTCACGCCGAACGATCCGGCGTACCAGCCCGGATTCGAGACGGCCGACACCTCCGTCACCGCGGTCGTCTCGCTCTACGGCTGGTACGGGAACGTGAACACGGGGGAGCGGGTGCCGTCGTCGCCGCACGGGGCGCTGCGTGAGGACGCGCCGCCGTTCCTCGTCGTGCACGGGGACAAGGACCCGCTGGTGCACGTGGACGGGGCGCGGCGGTTCGTGCGCCGGCTGCGGGAGGTCTCCCGCGGACCGGTGGTGTACGCGGAGCTGCCCGGGGCGCACCACGCGTTCGACCTGTTCCACTCGATCCGCAACGAGGCCGTGGTGGACGGCGTCGAGGCGTTCGCGGCCTGGGTGCGGGCGACGTCCACCGCCCCTACCGACCGGCCCCGCACCGAGTGACGCCGAACGCCCGCGCGCGAGGCTCCCCGGCCGGCGTCCTTCCCGGCCGCCGTTACCGGGGCGCCGTGTGGTCCCGCACCCTCCGGACGACCTCGTCGCCCGCCCAGACCGAGTGGTCGAGCTTGCCCGAGAAGACCGTGACGTAGCCGGGACCGGGGGACTCGACCATCGACGGCCGGGCGTCGGTGTCGTCACGACGCGCCAGCACCACCCGGGGACCGTGCAGCACGTCGTGCAGCCGCGCCGTGCGCAGCGACGGGACGAACCGTGTCGCCTCCTCCCGTACCCGGTCGAAGCGGGCCTCCAGGCCGGCGTGGTCCAGCGTGCCGAAGTCGGGGTCGCGCCACTCGGACGGGGCGACCCCGGCGGTGACGCGCTCCAGCACGCTGTGCTCGACGTGGTAGAGCAGGAACTTCCCGGAACGGCCGAACGGCAGCAGGGTGGTGAACTTCCCGTCCATCACGGTGACGCCCACGGGCGGGTGGTCCCAGTCGACGACGAACACCGCGGTGTACTCGTACTGCCGGTCCGGCGCCGGCAGGCCGAGCTGCCGGGTGAGCCGGTTGGTGTCCGAGAAGGTGCAGTTCACCACCGCGTCGAAGACTGCGGTGACGCCCTCGCCGGTGCGCACGGCGAACCGCTCCCCACGGGCTTCGACGGCCTGCACGTCCGTACCGAAACGCACGGTCGCACCGGACGCGTCCAGCCGCCGGCGAAGCATGTCGCGGAGGTGCGCGCAGTCGATGACGGCCTCCTCCGTCAGCATCCCCAGCGAGACGCCGGTCACCGGCGGGCTGTAGCGCGCCGGTTCGACCAGTTCGTAGGACAGGCCCACCCCGTCACAGAAGTCCAGGTACTCCTGCGGCGTCACCGCGGAGTCCTCCTCGGCGACGAAGTAGCCGTTGGGGAAGTCCGTCACGACGCATTCGGAGAACTCCTTGCGGAACCTCTCGTAGCCGCGGATGCACTGCTCCGCCGTGGTCCGGTCGCGCGGGTAGTGGAAGCCCAGGTGGAGGCGGTTCTGGTTGTTGAACGACGCCTGGGCGAGCGGCTGCCGGTTCCGCTCGAAGACCGTGACCCGGTAGCCCTCCTCGGCCAGCCGGAGCGCGGCGACGGCGCCGAACACGCCGCAGCCGACGACGGCGACCTCACCCGCATCAGACATGAGCGCCTCCGTTCACCCCGATGATCTGTCCGTTCAGGCCGGCCCAGGCCGGGTCGCAGAGGCCCGCGATCACTCCGGCGACCTCCTCCGCGGTCACCAGCCGGCCGGTCGGGGTGCGCTCGCGGTGCACCGAGCGGCGCTCCGGCGCCATGTCCTGGTACATCGTGCTGTCCTCGATCAGCGCCGGGGAGACGGCGTTCACCCGGATCTTCGGCGCCAGCCAGGTGGCCAGCGACTTGACCAGGCCGATCACGGCCGCCTTCGACGCCGCATAGATCGGGTCGAAGCTGCCGCGCTCGCCCGACACGGAGGCCGTCATGACGACCTGGCCGCCCTCGCCCATGAGCGGCAGCAGACGGCGGAGCAGCGCGGCCTGAGCGCCGACGTTCACCGTCAGCACGTCGGCGATCTGCTCGTCCGAGTAGGCGTCCAGCGAGTCGCCGGGGAGGATCCCGGCGAGGAACACCACGACGTCCAGCCGCTCGACGCGAGCGGCGCAGGCGGAGGCCGCGGCGTCCAGCGACGCCGGGTCGCGCAGGTCCAGGGCGAGGGTCCGGTCCGGGGCCAGCCCCGGCACCTCGCCGCCGCGCCCGGTGCCGTGGACGTGGTCGCCCCGCCGGGTGAAGGCGTCGACCACCGCGGCGCCGATCGAGGAACTCGCCCCGACGACGAGAGTGGTCCGGGGGAGGTCGCGGGGGAGGGAGGTCATGCTTCCTCGGCGAACGACGCGATGGTCCTCTTCAGCCCGTCGGCGAGCGGAACACGGGGCTCCCAGCCCAGCACCCGGCGTGCCTTGGAGATGTCCGGCCGGCGGCGCTGCGGGTCGTCCGGGTGGGCCTCGACGAAGGAGACGGACGAGGTGCTGCCGGTCAGCTCGAGCACGTGTTCGGCCAGTTCCCGCACGGTGATCTCCTGCGGGTTGCCGATGTTGACGGGGCCGGTCTCGCCGCTGCGGGCGAGGGCGAGGATGCCCTGCACGGTGTCCTCGACGTAGCACAGCGACCGGGTCTGAGACCCGTCGCCCATCACGGGGAGCGGCTCGCCGGCGAGCGCCTGCTTGATGAAGGTGGGAACCACGCGGCCGTCGTCGCCGCGCATGTCCGGCCCGTAGGAGTTGAACAGCCGCGCGATCGCGGCGTCCACCTGGTACTCCTGCCGGAACGCCATGGTCAGCGCCTCGGAGAAGCGCTTCGACTCGTCGTAGCAGGCACGCGGCCCGACCGGGTTGACGTTCCCCCAGTACTCCTCGCGCTGCGGGTGCTCCAGCGGGTTGCCGTAGACCTCGGAGGTCGAGGTGATCACGAACCGGGCCTGCTTCTCCCGCGCCAGCTCCAGCGTGTGGAAGGTCCCGTGCCCGCCGGCGCGGAGGGTGGCCACCGGCATGCCGAAGTAGTCGACGGGCGAGGCGGGGCAGGCGAGGTGCATCACGAAGTCGACGTCGCCCTCGACCCGGAACGGCTCGACGATGTCCGCCTCGACGAACGTGAAGCGGGGGTTCTCCCACAGGTCCGCGATGTTCTCCCGGCGCCCGGTGCTCAGGTTGTCCACGCAGGTGACGGCGGCCCCGGATTCGATGAGGGTGCGGCACAGATGGGAGCCGACGAATCCCGCACCGCCCGTGACGACGGTGTGCTGCGCCGTCCGCCCCGTCTCCTTCTCGGGTGGAATGGCATGACTCATCGTCGACTCCCTGCGGGCTCACTGTGCGAATTCCGGAGCATGCACCCACGGGGGAACGGGGGCATCCCAGAGGAGACTGGAGCCAGGATCATAGAAGCGGTTCGGCTAGTGAATGTCATAGAGGCGACGGGGGCGGCGGGCAGCGGAAACACGGCCCGTGCCCGGCCGTTCTCCGCCCCGTTCGCCCCGCATCGAGGGGCGGACGGGGCGGTGGGCGGGTTGCTCAGCCGAGCATGCCCTCGATGAGGTCGGCCGCCTGCGCCGCCCCGCCTGCCGACCGGACCTCCTCGCGGAGTCGCGCCAGCCGGGCCGGGACCTCGGGGTCGGCGACAAGCGCGGTCACCGCTTCCCGCAGCGCGTCGGCGGTGGCCTCCGCCGCGTCGACGTGGCGGGCCACGCCCAGCTCGACGAGCTGCTCGGTGTTGCTGAAGTGGTCGGCTCCCTGCGGCACGGCGACCATGGGCACGGCGTGGTACAGGGCCTCCGCACAGCCGCCCGTCCCGGCGTGGGTGACGAACGCGTCGGCCTTCTCCAGAACCGCCAGTTGCGGCACCCAGGGGTGCACCTCGACGTTCGCGGGGAGCGGGCCGAGGTCCGCCTGGTCGACCTTCAGCCCGATCACGAGCACCACGTGCCAGCCCGGCAGGTCGCCGAAGGCGGCGAGGCACTGCCGGTAGAACTCCGGCTGGTCGGTGAAAGAGGAGCCGAACGAGACCAGCAGCACCTTCTCGACGCCGTCCGGGCGAGCCCAGTCGCCCTGTGCCTCGCGCCCTCCGAGGCAGGGACCGACGAAGGCCGCTCGGGCGGGGTCGAAGTCGTCGGCGCCCGGCTGCAGCACCTTCGCGCAGAGGCTCACCAGGCGCGGCGCCGTGCCGGTGAACTCGCCCACGTCCGTGGTGGTGGCGCCGTTCTCCGCGAGCCACTTGGCGAACCGCGCCTCGTACTCGGCCTCCCGGGCCGAGGGGGTGTGCTGCTCCTCCCCGTCCGCGTCGTGATTCCGGCTCACGATGGTGGGCGAGAGGTGCGCGCAGGGCTTGCCCTGCGACTCGGCCAGCAGACGTCCGACGTAGGAGCCGGTGTCGTAGAGGTAGACGTCGGCGGGATCGTCGTCGTAGAACGCCTTGAGCTGCGGCAGGGCCCGCATGTTGCCGTCGAGGAACACGTTGATCGCGGAGAGCGCGTCCTCGGCCCACTCGCCCCCCGCGGCCGGCAGTTCCCGCACGACCGGCACGAACTCGCCGCCGGTGACCGTCGCCAGGTGGGCGACGGCGGGCTCGTTGGCCACGGTCACCCGGTGCCCGCGGGACACCAGCTCGTGGATGACCTCCAGCATGGGCATGATGTGGCCGGGGTCCGGGTTGCCGATCACTGCGATGTGGGCGCTTCGACGTGTCAAGGGGAGATCACCCGTTCAACGTGGGTCTGTGTGGGTGGAGGCGACGGCGACACCGGCGTCGTACCGGTGGGGCCCGTGGCCGGGACCGAGCCGTTCCGTGCGCCGTCGTCTCCGGTCGCGTCTGCGGCCAGCATGTCGGCCGGCGGGTACCGCACCGGGTGGCGCGGCCGGTGTCTGAGTGAACACTTAGTGGGCTGCACGTCAGGAGGGGTGTGTGGCCGCGACGGCGGAGATCAGTGCGGTGGTGACGGTGTCGACGGACGCGTCGGACAGATACGGCGCGACGGGCAGGCTCAACACCTCGGAGGCGAGCTGCTCGGAACGGGGCAGCGCCTCGCCCGCACCGTAGCCGTCGTCCGCGTAGGCCGGGGTGCGGTGCACCGCCACGGGGTAGTGGACCCGCGTCTCCACGCCCGCGGCCGACAGACGTGCCTGCACCGCTTCCCGGTCCTGGACGCGGAGCACGTACTGGTGCCACACGTGCTCCGCCCACGGCGCCACCTCGGGGGTGACGATCCCGGGGATGTCCGCCAGCGCCTCCGTGTAGCGACGGGCGATCCGGTCGCGCCGCGTGTTCCAGCCGTCCAGGCGGCGCAGTTTGACCCGCAGTGCCGCGGCCTGCACCTCGTCGAGTCGTGAGTTGGTGCCCTGCACCTGGTGGTCGTAGCCCCGCTGGGCGCCGTAGTTCCGCTGCAGCCGCAGACGGTGGGCCAGGTCCGGGTCGTCCGTGACGACGGCACCTCCGTCGCCCAGGCCGCCGAGGTTCTTCCCCGGGTAGAAGCTGAACGCGACGGTGTTGCCGCTGCCGACGCGGCGCCCGCGGTGGCGTGCTCCGTGCGCCTGCGCCGCGTCTTCCACGACGGCGAGTCCGTGCCGGTCGGCGAACCGCCCGACGGCCTCCAGATCGACCGGGTGACCGTACAGATGCACCGGTATCACCGCGCGGGTCCGGTGGGTGACCGCCGCGTCGAGCTGGTCGAGGTCCAGCAGGAAGCCGTTCTCCGCGGGTTCCACCGGCACCGGGCGGGCCCCCGTGGCCGACACGGCCAGCCAGGTGGCGATGAACGTGTGCGAGGGGACGAGTACTTCGTCGCCGGGGCCGATGGCGTGCGCACGCAGGGCCAGTTCCAGGGCGGTGAAGCCGTTGCCGGTGCCGACGCAGTGGGTGTTCTCGCAGTAGGCGGCGAACTCCTCCTCGAACGCCTGGAGCTCGGGGCCGAGCGTGTACCAGCCGGAGCGGATGGCGCGGAGCACGGCCGCGTCGATCTCCTCCTGAACGCCCTCGTGCTCGTGCAGCCTGCGGACCTCGAAGAAGGGAACGCAGGTCATGTCTGCCTCAGGGCGTCCCGGAGGAACTCGTCGTACTCGCGGTAGTAGTCCGACTCGTCGTAGTGCTCCGAGGCCAGCACGAGGCACACGCTGTCGTCGGAGACGTCGGTGATGTCGCGCCACACCAGCGGGCCCACGTACAGGCCGGTTCCGGGGTCGTCCAGGTGGTACTCGGCCTGCTCGTGCCCGTCGTCGACCCGGACGGTGAAGCTGCCGTGCGCGGCGATGAAGAGCTGCTCCAGCGCGCGGTGTGCGTGGGCTCCCCGGGACCTGCGGCCGCGCGGATTGTGCAGGTAGTAGACGCGGCGGATGGGGAACCCGGCGGTCCACTCCGACTCGACGATCGACAGGCTGCCGCGTGCGTCGTCGTGGCGTTCCAGGTCGATGAGCCGGCAGGGCTTGACCTTGCCGACTGTGCTGCTGGTGGTGCTCTCCACCATGGGGGGTGCCTTCCTTGCTGCTGCTCGTCTCGGTGGCGGCGCCGGCGTGTTCGCGGGACGGTAGGGGTCCTCGGTCACACCACGGCGGCGTCGGGGGTGCTCGCCGCCCGTCTTCGTGTGACGTCGGCGCCGCTGCGGACCGCGGCGCGGATGACGTCGCAGATGATCTCGACGTCGTCACCGGATACGGCGGGGCCCGTGGGGAGGGCGAGCAGGCGCCGGCACAGGTTCTCGGCGCCGGGCAGCCGGGGAGGGGGAGAAGCGGCGTAGGGCTGCATCAGGTGCAGGGGCTCGGAGAAGTACGGGCGGGCCAGGACGTTCTCCGCCATGAGGATCTCCAGCAGCAGGTCACGGTCCAGCCCGGCGTACTCCGGATCGACGGTGACCATCAGGTAGTGGTGGGTGTTCCGGTTCCCGGGGCGGTACACGAGGGGGGTCACGCCGGGTATGCCGGCGAGAGCCCGCAGGTACGTCTGGTGGTTGGCCAGGTTGTGGACGACGGTCTCTTCGAGCGACTCCAACGAGGTCAGGCCCATGGCCGCCGCGGCTTCGCTCATCTTCGCGTTGGTGCCGACCAGTTCCACCCGGCCGGTCTGGTCGAAGCCGAAGTTCCGTGCCAGGCGGAGGCGTTCGGCCAGCGCGTCGTCGTCGGTCGTGACGGCGCCGCCCTCGAAGGAGTGGACCACCTTGGTGGCGTGGAAGCTGAAGACCTCCGCGTCGCCGAAGCCCCCGACGGGGACGCCCTCGTGGGCGCAGCCCAACGCCGGGGCGGCGTCGAAGAACAGCCGCACGCCCGCTGTCGCGGCGAGGGCCTCCAGCCGGGGCACGTCGCACGCCTGGCCCCACAGGTGCACACCCATGATCGCGCGCGTCCGCGGGGACAGCAGGGCCGGGATGCCGTCGGGGTCGATGAGGCCGGTCACGGGGTCGACGTCGCAGAACACCGGGCGGAGGCCGCGCCACGCCACCGCGTGCGCGGTGGCCCCGAAGCTCAGGGCCGGGACGATCACCTCGTCGCCGGGCTCCGCACCCGTCGCCCTGTCGCCGACCAGCATCTGCAGCCCCACCGTGGCGTTGCACACCGCGATGCAGTGCCGGGTGCCGGCGAGTGCCGCGACCCGCTGCTCGAACTCGATGCTCAGCGGGCCCATGTTGGACAGCCACTCGGTGTCGAGCGCGGCGTTGATGCGTGCCAGGAAGCGTTCCCTGGACGTGGGGTTGGGCCGCCCCACCCGGTGGTTCGACGTGAACGCGGCGGGCCCGCCGAACAGAGCCAGGTCGCCGATGCCGCACTTGCCCCGGGCTACCGCCCCGATGGTCTCCATGTCAGACCTGCCGCCGGTACGCTCTGAGCGCCAGCGGGGCGAAGACGAGCGTGAGCGCCACGGTCCAGGCCAGCGTCCACCACATCGAGTCTCCCAGCGGGGTGCCGGTCATCAGGCCGCGGATCGCGGTCGCGGCGTGTGTGATCGGATTGACCTCGGCCCAGACCTGGAGCCAGCCGGGCATCGTCCCCGTCTGCACGAAGATGTTGCTGCCGAAGGTCAGCGGGAACAGCATCACGCCGCTGAACAGGTAGACCGTGGAGGCGGTCTTGGACAGCAGACCGACCAGCATGGACATCCAGGCCAGGCTGCTGGAGAAGACCAGCGCGAGGAGCAGTGCGACGAGTGCCCGGACCGGGTCGGTCTTGACCTCGAAGCCCTGCATCGCACCGACGGCCAGCATCGCCAGCACGCCGCTGGCGACCCGGACGAGCGTGCCGAGCAGGTGGCCGATCAGTGGGGCGATGCGGGCGATCGGAAGGCTGCGCAGGCGGTCGAAGACGCCGTTCGCGATGTCCTGGTGGAGGTTGGACCCGGTGGCCAGGACCGCGAAGACGGAGGACTGGATGAGCAGGCCGGGGAGAGCGTACTGCAGGTAGTCCTCGGAGCTGCCGGCGATGGCGCCGCCGAACACGTAGACCAGCAGGCCGATGATCATCAGTGGCTGCACCAGCGCGAACCCGAGGATCTCGCCCGGGCTCGACTTCAGGTGCAGCAGGTTGCGGCCGCACAGCGTGAGGCAGTGCCGGATCGTCGACATGAGCCCGATCCGGTGGTTCTTGGTGGCTTCGACGACCGCGCTCATGCTTCCCCTCGTTCCGTGGGCTCTTCGTTGGCGATCCTGGCAGCCTCGGCCTCCGCCTCACGGGCGGCCTTGCCGCGTGTTCCGGTCAGCGACAGGAACACCTCGTCCAGGCTGGGCTGCCGCAGCGCCAGTTCGCTGACCTCGATGCCGGCCTCGTCCATGCGGCGCATCACCATGCCGGGGAGCGCCGAGTCGTTGACCCGTACCAGGAGCCCGCGCCCTTCCGTGACGGGCTCCACCCCGCTGAGAGCCTCGACGATCTTCGAGGTCTCCCCGAGCCGGGTCTCGTCCGCCGGCACGATCTCCAGAGCCTGCCGGTCGATCTTCGCCTTGAGCTGTTCGGGTGTGCCGCGGGCGATGGTGACGCCCTCGTCGATCACCACGATGTCCTGGGCAAGCCGGTCGACCTCCTCCATGTACTGCGTGGTCAGCAGCACGGTGGAGCCGCGGGCGACCAGGTCGCGCACGATGTCCCACATCTCCAGGCGGCTCTCGGGGTCCAGCCCCGTCGTCGGCTCGTCGAGGTACAGCACCGAGGGGTCGCCCACGAGACTCACGGCGAGATCGAGCCGCCGGCGCATGCCGCCCGAGTACGTGGACGCCTTGCGGCCACCGGCGTCCGACAGCCGGAAGCGCTCCAGGAGTTCGTCCGCCCGTTTCCTGGCCGCGCTGCGCGAGTGGCCGAGCAGCCGGGCGATCAGGGTGAGGTTCTGGACTCCGGTGAGCCCCTTGTCGACCGACGCGTACTGACCCGTGAGGCCGATGACGCGGCGCACCTCGTGGGGCTTCTCGGCCACGTCGTATCCGCAGACGCGGGCGCTGCCGCCGTCCGGCCGCATCAGCGAGGCGAGGATGCGCACCGCGGTGGTCTTGCCGGCGCCGTTGGGGCCGAGCACACCGAGCACGGTGCCCTCGCGGGCCTGCAGGTCGAGCCCGTTCAGCGCGGTGACCTTGCCGAACCGCTTGATCAGGCCCTGCGTCTCGATCGCGTAGGTCATGGCCGCTCCCCGTCTCCCGCGGACGCTGCGCGCCGAGCACTTGTCATGACATCTCCATCATTCGTGGGTGGGCGCGCGGCGCCCAGGACGGGGGCTCGGCAGCCGGGGACTCGTTCAACCAGCCGTCGATCAGCAGTGAGGCGCGAGACGGGCCGCCGTCGGCGAGGAGCTGCTGTCGCACGCGGGAGACCCGTCGCCGGATGTCCGCGTCGCCCGCCACCTGGTCCACGGCGGCACGCAGCGACTCGGCCGTGACGGTCTCGGGCAGCAGGGTACGGCCGATGCCGAGCTCCTCGACCATCCGCCCGTTGACTCTCTCCTCGGGCGAGTACGGGACGATCACCAGTGGCTTGTCGAAGTACAGCGCCATGAGCATCGTGCTCATCCCCGCGTGGCACACGACCGCGTCGACGTGGGGGATGACGTGGTGGAAGGGGATCCACTCGTGAACCTCGACGTGGTCGGCCGAGGGCGCGTCCACCGGCACGTTGCCCCGCCCCATCGCCAGGACGGTGTGCCAGGCGCCGTCGGCGAAGGCGTCGTCGCAGGTGCGGAAGAACTCGGGGTGGTCGTTCACCTCGGTGCCGAGAGTGATCAGGGCCGCGCGCTCCGCGCCGGGCGGCCTGTTCCAGGAACCGGTGCCCGGCAGCTCCTGCGAGAGGCTGTGGCCGACGAAGGCGAACCGGTGGTCGAAGGTCTCCTGGTGCGGCTGGAGCCACCGGGGCATCAGCACGATGTTGCGGTCGTCGAAGTTCGCCAGGTACGGCAGCACGTCCTGCGGGTCGGTGCCCCGCGCCTCCATGTAGTCGGCGACGAGGCTGATGCACTCGCTCACGTGCTCGGCGGCTCCGTCGAACACCTCCAGCGCCAGCGAGTACGTCTCGTTGCTCGCCGGGTAGGCGAACAGCTGGACGGTGGGGCGGTTCCAGTGCAGGGCGGCCGTGCGGGCGGCGAAGAAGCTTTCGAGGTCGTACAGCACGATGTCCGGCACGTCGTCGGCCAGGGACTTCAGCGCGTGCGGGAGGAGCACGTCCATGGCCTCGCGGAGGAAGCCCAGTCCCAGGGCGCCGATGTCCTCGCCCGTCACCGCGCCGGTGCCGAGACGCGTGCGCTGCGAGGCGTAGCCGATGACGCGGGCTCCGGCGGCACGGGGCGGTCCCGCGAGCCCTTCGTCCAGCACGTACGTGACGCGGTGGCCGAGCGCGATCAGGTTCCGGGTCAGCTCGAGCGTCGGGTTGACGTGACCGAATCCGGGAAAGACGAAGATCGCCACATGCTTCGCCGTGCCCTCCCGGCCCGTCATCGTGCCGCCGTCACGGTCTCGCCGAGGCCCTGGCGGATGACCCGCAGCACGTCAGGGGCCTGGTCGATGAGGAAGAAGTGGCCGCCGGGATAGGTCCTCAGGTCGAAGGCGCCCTCGGTGTGGCCCGCCCAGGCCTCGACCTCCTCGTGGCTGGCCTTCGGGTCCGACTCGCCCGTCAGCGCCGTGATCGGCGCCTTGACCCGCACGTCCGGGGCGCAGGTGTAGGTCTCGGCGGCGCGGTAGTCGTTGCGGATGGCCGGCAGCACCATGCGCAGCAGTTCCTCGTCGCCGAAGACCCGCTGGTCGGTGCCGCTGAGCGTGCGCAGCTCGGCGATGACGCCGTCGTCGTCCCGCTGATGCACCTGCTCGTCGCGGTGCGTGGAGGGGGCCCGGCGGCCGGAGGCGAAGATCCGCAGCGGGTCGCTGCCGCTGCTTTCCAGCCGCCGCGCGACCTCGAAGGCGAGGGTGGCGCCCATGCTGTGCCCGAAGAGGGCGTACGGCCGGTCCACGGCCTCCCGCACGGCTGCGGCGACGCCGTCCGCGAGGTCCTCGATGGTCTCCAGCATCGGTTCGCGCCGACGGTCCTGGCGGCCGGGATACTGGACCGCGAGCACCTCGATCTGCGGGCTCAGCGCCTGCGCCACCGGTCGGTAGAAGGGCGCCGAACCGCCCGCGTGCGGCAGACAGATCAGCTGGACGGCAGCCTCGTCGCTCGGGAAGAAGCGCCGAATCCACGTGGCGGTGTCGTTCATCCTTGCCTCTCTGGTCGCGGGCACGGACCAGCATGTCGGCTCTGACGTGCCACGAGGCGGGCCGTCGGCGGGGATCTGAGTGAACCCCTAGAGAGCCACTTGCCCTCCTAGGACCCTTCTGCGGGGCGTGGTCGTCTGGGACGGACGCCACGGACTGAAAGCCGGTCGCACGGGCCACGTCCCCCGGCCGGAACGGAGCGATCCGTCGACCTCACGAACCGGAGAGAGACTCCCATGCCGCCAACCACCGGACCCGGCGTTCTCCGTCAGGAAGACCCCCGGCTGACCGAGCGACTCGCGCAGTCGGCGCGCGCGGTCGACGGCGTCGCCACCGGCGCGGAGGAGTTCGCGAAGTGGTTCGCCGACCGGTGTGCGAGCCAGTCGCAGGACGTCACGCCGATCCCGTTCCGGTCCATGCGCAACTGGACCTTCGCCTCCGGCACCGGGAACCTGGTGCACGACAGTGGCCGGTTCTTCACCGTCGCGGGCCTGGACGTGCGGGTCGACCGCGGGCCGGTCCGCGAGTGGTCGCAGCCGATCATCCTCCAGCAGGAGATCGGTCTGCTCGGCATCGCCGTCCGCGAGATCGACGGCGTCCTGCACCTGCTGATGCAGGCGAAGACCGAGCCCGGCAACCCCAACGGCGTGCAGCTGTCGCCGACCGTGCAGGCGACCAAGAGCAACTACACCGGCGTGCACCGCGGCCGGGGTGTGCCGTACATCGAGCACTTCCGGGACGCCGAGCCGCACCGGGTCGTCGCCGACGTCCTCCAGTCCGAGCACGGAGCCTGGTTCTACCGCAAGCGGAACCGGAACATGGTGATCGAGGTCGGCCCCGAGGTGGAGGCCGGCGAGGACTTCTGCTGGCTGACCCTCGGGCAGGTGCAGGAGCAGTTGCGGATCGACCACCGGGTCAACATGGACGCCCGCACCGTGCTGTCCTGCCTGCCCGGCGCCGAGCCTGCCGGTGGCGTGCACACCGGCACCGAGCTGCTGAACTGGATCACCACGCACCAGGCCATGCCGGACGTGGAGACCGAGGTCGTGGGCCTGGCCGGGCTGCCCGGCTGGCGGCGCACCGAGGACGCCGTGTCGCACGAGAGCGGCGCGTTCTTCAGCGTCCGCGCGGTGGACGTGGTGGCCAACAGCCGCGAGGTGAGCGGCTGGAGCCAGCCCCTGATCGAGCCGCACGGCCTCGGTGTCGTCTCGCTGGTCGTCAAGCGTTTCGACGGGGTCCTGCACGCGCTGCTGCGGGCCCGCATCGAGCCCGGGTACATCGACGCCATCGAACTCGCCCCCACGGTGCAGGGCACCCCGGAGAACTACGCCGGCCTCCCGGACGAGGAGCGGCAGCCGTTCGCGGACGTGGAGCGGCACCTGGCGCAGGACACGGTGCTGTTCGACGCCGAGATGTCCGAGGAGGGCGGGCGGTTCTACCACTCGCGCAGCCGGTACACGATCGTCGAGGTCGGTGCGGACTACCCCGACCAGGAGCCGCCCGGATTCCGGTGGGTGACCGTTCCCCAGCTCAGCTGGCTGCTCCAGCACCGGCACTACCTCAACGTGCAGGCCCGGAGCCTCGTCGCGTGCCTGCGGGCCGTCGCCGGCTGACCCGGCCCCCGGACGGGCGGCGAGGGGCGTTCCGAGCGGCCCTCGCCGCGGGCGCCCCTTTCCGAGCGGTTCGGACACACAAGATCGCTTCAGTAGGCGGGAGCAGTACGATCCATGGACGAAACGAGAGTCGCGCACTCCCACACCCCGTCCCCGTCGGCGAACGGCAGCCGGGACGAGCCCGTCGCGATCGTCGGACTGTCCTGCCGGCTCCCCGGAGCGCCTGACGCCGACGCCTTCTGGCGGCTGCTGAGCGACGGAGAGTGCGCCGTCACCGAGGTGCCCGCCGGACGCGAAGGGGCCGGTGGGCGCTGGGGCGCGTTCCTCGACGACGTCGACACCTTCGACGCCGCGTTCTTCGGCATCACCCCGCGCGAAGCGGCCGTGCTCGACCCGCAGCAGCGGCTGATGCTGGAACTCGCCTGGACCGCGCTGGAGGACGCCCGCACCCTCCCCGCCACCCTGCGCGACAGCGCCACCGGCGTGTTCGTCGGTGCCATGCGCGACGACTACGCGACGCTGCTCGGCCGTGCCGGAGCGGGCGCGGCCAACCACCACGCCATGACGGGTGTCAGCCGCGGCCTGATCGCCAACCGCGTCTCCCACTTCCTCGGCCTGCGCGGGCCCAGCATGGTCGTCGACGCCGGGCAGGCGTCCTCGCTGGTCGCCGTGCACAGCGCGGTGCGCAGCATCCAGCGCGGCGAAAGCCGGCTGGCCGTCGCGGGCGGCGTCAACCTCAACCTGGCCGCCGAGACCGCCTCCGTCGCCGAGGAGTTCGGCGGACTGTCCCCGGACGGCCGCTGCCACACCTTCGACGCCCGCGCCAACGGCTTCGTCCGCGGTGAGGGCGGCGTCGCGCTGGTGCTGAAGCCGCTGTCCGACGCGGTCGCCGCAGGCGACCGTGTCCACGGTGTGATCCGCGGCGGCGCGGTCAACAACGACGGCGCCACCGACGGCCTCACCGTCCCCAGCCGGCACGCGCAGGCGGACGTGCTGCGGGAGGCGTACGCCTCCGCCGGGCTGCCACCCGCCGCCGCCCAGTACGTCGAACTGCACGGCACCGGCACGCCCGTCGGCGACCCGATCGAGGCCGCCGCGCTCGGCGAGGTGCTGGGCGACGCCCGCGACGCCGCGCACCCCCTGCTGGTCGGCTCCGTGAAGACCAACCTCGGCCACCTGGAGAGCGCCGCCGGCGTCACGGGCCTGCTCAAGGTGCTGCTGGCCATGCGCCACGGACGTCTTCCCGCCAGCCTCCACTTCGAGGCCCCCCACCCCGACGTGCCGCTGGACGCGCTGCACCTGCGGGTCGTGGACCGCGGGACCGCCTGGCCGGAGACGGACCGGCCCCGGATCGCGGGCGTCAGCGCCTTCGGCATGGGTGGCACCAACTGCCACCTGGTGCTGTCCGAGGCCCCCGAGACCGTTCCCGACGCCCCGCCGAGCGGTGCACCGGCCGTCGTGCCCGCCGTGGTGCCGTGGGTGCTGTCCGGGCGCGGCGCCGCCGCGTTGCGCGGCCAGGCCGCCGCGCTGCGCCCGCTCGCCGCGGGCGGCACGGACCCGGTGGAGGCGGGCTGGTCGCTGGCCACCACCCGCACCGCGTTCGGCCACCGCGCCGTGGTGACCGGCGACCATGCCGCCGGACTGGCCGCCCTGACCGGCGGCGGCCCGGCCGCGAACGTCGTCTCCGGCGTCGCGGGCCCCGTCCGCAGGACGGCGTTCGTCTTCCCCGGGCAGGGCGCCCAGTGGACCGGCATGGGCCGCGAACTGCTGGCCTCCTCCCCGGCGTTCGCCCGCCGCGTCGCCGACTGCGAGCGTGCGATGGCCGGCCTGGTCGACTGGTCCGTCACCGAGGTGCTGCGCGGCGACCCCGGCGCCCCGTCGCTGGACCGTGTGGACGTCGTCCAGCCCGCCTCGTTCGTGATGATGGTGTCCCTCGCCGCCCTGTGGCGGTCCCACGGCGTCGAGCCGGCGGCCGTGGTCGGCCACTCGCAGGGCGAGATCGCCGCCGCCTGCGTCGCCGGGGTGCTGTCCCTTGGGGACGCGGCCCGCGTGGTGTGCCTGCGCAGCAGGGCCATCGCCGAACTCGCCGCCGGACACGGGGCGATGGCCTCCCTCGCGCTGCCCGCCGACGAGGCCGAAACGCTGATCGAGCCCTGGTCCGGCCGCGTGTCGGTCGCCGTGGTCAACGGCCCCTCCCAGGTGGTCGTCTCCGGCGAGCCGCAGGCCGTGGAGCAGATCGTCGCCCGCTGTGAGGAGCGCGAGGTGCGGGCCCGCCGCATCGCCGTGGACTACGCCTCGCACTCCCCGGCGATGGACGTGCTGCGCGAACGGCTGGCCGAGGCCCTGCACGGCATCACCCCGCAGGCCGGCGACATCCCGCTGATGTCGTCCGTCACCGGTGACTGGGCCGACCCGGCGGCCATGGATGCCGGCTACTGGTTCACCAACCTGCGCGAGCGGGTGCGGTTCGCCGACGCCGTACGCCGCCTCGCCGCGGACGGCTACGGCGTGTTCGTCGAGTCGTCCCCGCACCCGGTGCTGGCCGCCGCCGTGGAGGCCACCCTGGAGGCGTCCGGCGACGCCCCGGACGTCGTGACCGGGTCGCTGCGCCGCGACGACGGCGGCGCCGACCGCTTCACCGAAGGGCTCGCCGAGCTGTGGGTGCGGGGCGTCGAGGCCGACTGGACCGCCGCGTTCACCGGCGCCCGCACCCGGGTCGTGGACCTGCCCGGCTACGCCTTCCAGCGCCGCCGCCACTGGTTCGACACCGTCGCCTCCGAGGGCGACGACCAGGCGCTGAGCGCCGCCCTGGCGTCCCTCGCCGAGGCCGAGCCGGGCGAACGTCCGCGCCTGCTGCTGGACCTGGTGCGCGCGCACGCCGCCGCCGTCCTCGGCCACGGCGATCCGTCCGCCGTCGCCCCGCGCACGACCTTCCGCGACGCCGGGTTCGACTCGCAGTCCTCCGTGCGCCTGCGCAACCGGCTCTGCGACGCCCTCGGCCTCACGCTCCCGAGCACCGTGCTGTTCGACCACCCCACGCCCGTCCGGCTCGCCGACCGGCTGACCGCGCTGCTGCCGGACCGCATCGCTGCGCCGCGCAGCCTCGCCCCGGCCGCCCCGGCTCCCGTGGCCGGGGGCTCCCCGCAGGACGACCCGGTCGCCGTCGTCGGCATGGGATGCCGCCTCCCCGGAGGCGTGCGCAGCCCCGAGGACCTGTGGGAGCTGCTGCTGGCCGGCACCGACGCGGTCTCGGCGTTCCCCACCGACCGGGGCTGGGACCTGGAGCGGCTGCTCGGCGACCCGGACCGGCCCGGCGGCTCCACCGTCGCCCAGGGCGGGTTCCTCCACGACGCGGGTGACTTCGACGCCGAGTTCTTCGGCATCAGCCCCCGCGAGGCGCTGGCCATGGACCCGCAGCAGCGCCTGCTGCTGGAGACCTCCTGGGAGGCGCTGGAACGCGCCGGCATCGACCCGACCGCCCTGGTCGGCACCCGCACCGGCGTGTTCGTCGGCGCCATGGCGCAGGAGTACGGCCCGCGGCTGCACGAGGCGTCCGACGGCGTCGAGGGCTACGCCCTGACCGGCACCACCAACAGCGCGCTGTCCGGCCGCATCGCCTACGTGCTCGGCCTCCAGGGGCCCGCCCTGACCGTCGACACGGCCTGCTCCGCCTCGCTGGTCGCCCTGCACCTCGCAGTGCGGTCGCTGCGCAGCGGCGAGTGCTCGCTGGCGCTGGCCGGCGCGGCCACCGTGATGGCCCGGCCCGGCATCTTCGTCGAGTTCAGCAGGCAGCGCGGCCTCGCCCCCGACGGCCGCTGCAAGGCCTTCTCCGACGACGCGGACGGCACCGGCTGGGCCGAGGGCGCCGGAAGCCTGGTGCTGGAACGTCTCTCCGACGCCCGCCGCAACGGCCACCGGGTGCTGGCCGTCCTCTCCGGCACCGCCGTCAACTCCGACGGCGCGTCCAACGGCCTGACCGCGCCCAACGGCCCGTCCCAGCAGCTCGTGATCCGGCAGGCGCTCGCCGACGCCGGCGTGCGGCCCGCCGACGTCGACGCCGTCGAGGCCCACGGCACCGGCACCACCCTCGGCGACCCGATCGAGGCGACCTCGCTGATCGAGGTGTACGGAGAGGGCCGGGACGCCGAACGCCCGCTGTGGCTCGGCTCGTTGAAGTCCAACATCGGCCACACCCAGGCCGCCGCCGGGCTGGCCGGCGTGATGAAGACCGTGCTGGCCCTCCAGCACGGCCTGCTGCCGCGCACCCTGCACGCCGACACCCCGACCGGCCACGTCGACTGGTCGGGCGGCGGCGTGCGGCTGCTCGGCGAAGCCGTGCCGTGGGCCCGGAACGGCGCGCCGCGCCGCGCCGGAGTGTCCGCGTTCGGCGTCAGCGGCACCAACGCGCACGTCGTCGTCACCGAGGCGCCCCGCGAGGACGCACCCGCACCGGCGCGCGAGGACGCACCCGCCGCCGCGCCCGAGGAGCACGGCGCGCCGCTGCCGTACGTGCTCTCCGCCCGCACCCCCGCCGCGCTGCGCGAGCAGGCCCGCCGCCTGCGCGCCGCGCTCCACCGCGACGCGGACCTCCGCCCGGCCGACGTCGCCCATGCGCTGGCCACCACCCGGGCCCACCTCCCGCACCGCGCGGCGGTCGTCGCCGACGGCCGTCCCGCTCTGGACGAAGCCCTGGCCGCCCTCGCCGCCCCCGGCGAGGCCGCCGGCCCGGTGCGCGGCGTCCCCGCGGGCGACGACCGCCCGGTGTTCGTCTTCCCCGGCCAGGGCGGTCAGTGGGAAGGCATGGCCACCGAACTCCTCGACACCTCGCCGGTGTTCGCCGCCCGCATGGCCGAGTGCGAGGCGGCGATCCGTGAGTTCGCCGACTGGTCGCTGACCGAGGTGCTGCGCGGCGCCGACGGAGCCCCGTCGCTGGACCGCGTCGACGTCGTGCAGCCCGCGCTCTTCGCGGTCATGGTGTCCGTCTCCGAGCTGTGGCGGTCCTACGGCGTCGAGCCGGCGGCCGTGGTCGGCCACTCGCAGGGCGAGATCGCCGCCGCCTGTGTCGCGGGCGCCCTGTCGCTGCGCGACGCCGCGCGCGTGGTGTGTCTGCGCAGCCGCGCCATCCTCCGCCTGGCCGGACGGGGCACCATGGCGTCGGTCTCCCTGCCCGCCGCACGCGTCGAGGAGATGATCGCGCCCTGGGGCGAGAGCATCTCCGTCGCCGCCCACAACGGCCCGTCCACCGTCGTGGTCTCCGGCGAGTCCGACGCCGTCGCCGAACTGCTCGCCGCGTGCGAACGCCAGGAGATCCACGCCCGCGGCATCCCCGTCGACTACGCCTCGCACTCCGCCCACGTCGCGTCGATCCGCGACGAACTGGCCGGCCTGCTCGCCCCCGTCGAACCCCGTACGACCCGCGTGCCGTTCTACTCCACCGTCACCGCGAGCGTCCTGGACGGCACCGAGCTGACCGGCGCCTACTGGTACCGCAACCTGCGCGGCACCGTCCGCTTCGAGGAGACCACCCGGCTGCTCGCGGAGCACGGGCACCGCGTCTTCGTCGAGACCGGCCCGCACCCGACGCTGGGCATCGCCGTGCAGCAGACGCTGGAGGCCGCCGACGTCACCGACGGCGCCACCTTCGGCTCGCTGCGCCGCGACGAGGGCGGCCTCGACCGTTTCCTCACCGCCCTGGCCGCGGCCCACTGCCACGGGCTCGCACCCGACTGGTCCGCCGTCTTCGCCGGACTCACGCCCGCCCGCGTCGACCTGCCCACCTATCCCTTCGAGCGGCGCCGCTACTGGTGGGCGCCGCCCGCGCCCTCCGCCGAACGCGCCCCGGAGGCGCAGCCGTCCGGCGTGGCCGCCTGGCGCTACGACGTCGCCTGGCGGCCCGTGCCCGACGCCGGCCCGCAGGTCCTCTCCGGCACCTGGCTGGTCGTCGGCGGCACGACGGACACCGCCACCCGCGACGCCGTGTGCGCGGCCCTCCGCGATGCCGGCGCCGACCTCGTGCAGCACGCCCCCGAGGCGGGGGCCGGCCCGGACGGCGAAGGGCTGCGCACCGCACTGGCCGGAGGCGAGGTCACCGGCGGCGTGCTCTCCCTGCTCGCCCTCGACGCCGACGGCCCGTCCGCCCAGGTCGCCGCCGTCGCCGGACTGCTGCGCGCCCTGGACGACGCGGGCGTCACCGCCCCGCTGTGGTGCGCCACCCGCGGCGCCGTCGCCACCGGCCCGTCCGACCCCGCGCCCGACACCGCGCAGGCCGCCGTCTGGGGCGCGGGACGCGCCGCCGCACTGGAACACCCCCGCACGTGGGGCGGCCTGATCGACCTGCCCGCCGCGCGGGACGGCCGCACCGCCGAACGGCTCACCGCCGTACTGTCCGGCGCCCGCGGCGAGGACCAGGCCGCGATCCGCCCCGCCGGCGTCGTCGCCCGCCGCCTCGTCCGCGCCGCGCGCCGCCCGGCCGACGGCACCTGGACCGCACGCGGCACGGTGCTGGTCACCGGCGGCACCGGCTCGCTCGGCCTCCGCCTCGCCCGGTGGCTGGCCGAACGCGGCGCCGCACGCGTCCTGCTGACCAGCCGCCGCGGCGCGACGGAGGAGTCCGCCGCACTGGCCGACGAACTCCGCGGTACCGGCACCGAGATCACCGCCGTCGCCTGCGACACCACCGACCGCGACGCCCTGGCCGCCCTGCTGGACGGCATCGGCGACGACCGGCCGCTGACCGCCGTCTTCCACGCCGCCGGCGCCGTCGCACTCGGCCCGCTGCGTGAGGCCGGGCCCGACGAACGGGCCACCGTCCTGAGCGCCAAGGTGGACGGCGCGCTGCTCCTCGACGAACTCCTCACCGGCACGCCGCTCGACGCGTTCGTGCTGTTCTCCTCCATCTCCGGCACCTGGGGCGTCGCCGACCACGGCACCTACGGCGCCGCCAACGCCTGCCTGGACGCCCTCGCCGTACGCCGCCGCGCCCGCGGCGAGGCCGCCACCTCGATCGCCTGGGGCCCGTGGGGCGGCGGCGGCATGATCGACGAGAGCCTGTTCTCCGGCCTCGCCGCCACCGGCCTGCCCGTCCTCGACCCCGGACCGGCCCTGGACGCCCTGCAACTCGTCCTCGACCACGACGAGACGGCCCTGGCCGTCGCCGACGTCGACTGGGGCCGCTTCGGGCCGGTCTTCACCACCTCCCGCCCCAGCCCGCTGCTGCGCGAACTCGTCACCGCCCCGGAGCCGGACCCGGCCACGGCCGACGAGACCGCCACCGCGCTGCGCACCCGGCTCGACGGTCTCGACGAGGACGAGCAGCGCGCGACCGTACTGCGCCTGGTGGGCGAGCACACCGCCGCCGTTCTCGGTCACCGCGACGCCGCCGCGATCGACGTGAACCGCGCCTTCAAGGACGCCGGCTTCGACTCGCTCACCGCCGTCGAACTGCGCAACCGGCTCGCCGAGGCCACCGAACTGCGCCTGCCCACCACCCTGGTCTTCGACCACCCCAACCCCGCGCTGCTCGCCGACCACCTGTGGCGGCAGACGTGCAACACCCCCGCAGCGGACCCGCAGGCCGGCGGCGCCCCGGCGTCCGTCTCCGGCGAACCCCTCGCGATCGTCGGCATGGCCTGCCGCCTGCCCGGCGGCATCACCGGCCCGGACGACCTGTGGCGGCTGCTCAGCGACGGCCGTGAAGGCGTCGGCGGGCTGCCCGGCGACCGCGGCTGGGACGTCGACGCCCTCTACGACCCCGACCCCGACCGGCACGGCACCAGCTACGTCCGCAACGGCGGATTCCTGCCGCGCGCCGGGGACTTCGACCACGACTTCTTCGGCGTCTCGGGCCGCGAGGCGCTGGCGATGGACCCGCAGCAGCGCCTGCTGATGGAGACCACCTGGGAGGCGTTCGAGAACGCCGGCATCGTGCCCGCCGACGTCAGGGGCAGCGAGGCCGGCGTGTTCGCGGGCGCGCTCACTCCCGACTACGGCCAGCCGCACGGCATGCCCGGCGAGCTGGAGGGCTACCACGTCACGGGCAGCGCTCCGAGCGTCGCCTCCGGCCGCCTCGCCTACACCTTCGGTCTCACCGGCCCCGCGATCACCGTCGACACCGCCTGCTCGTCCTCGCTGGTCGCCCTGCACATGGCCGCGCAGTCGCTGCACTCCGGCGAGTGCTCGCTCGCCGTCGTCGCCGGTGCCTCCGTGATGTCCACACCCACCCCCATGGTCAGCTTCAGCCGCCAGCGCGCCCTGTCCGGCGACGGCCGCTGCCGTTCCTTCGCCGAGGACGCCGACGGCTTCGGCATGGCCGAGGGCGTGGGCGTGCTGCTGGTCGAACGGCTCTCCGAGGCACGGCGGAACGGCCACCGGGTGCTGGCCGTCGTCCGCGGCTCGGCGATCAACCAGGACGGTGCGTCCAACGGTCTGACCGCCCCGAACGGCCCGTCCCAGCAGCGCGTCATCCGGCAGGCGCTGCACCGCGCCGGGCTGCAGCCCTCCGAGGTCGACGCCGTCGAGGCGCACGGCACCGGCACGAAGCTGGGCGACCCCATCGAGGCGCAGGCCCTGCTCGCCACCTACGGCCAGGACCGGGACGCCGACCGGCCGTTGTGGCTGGGCTCCGCCAAGTCCAACCTCGGCCACACGCAGGCGGCGGCGGGCGTCGTCGGTGTCATCAAGACGGTGCTCTCCCTGCGCCACGGCACCCTGCCGCGCACCCTGCACGCCGAGCGGCCCACCACCCGGGTCGACTGGGAGTCCGGTGGCGTCCGCCTGCTCGCCGAGGAGCAGCCGTGGCCCGCGGGCGAACGGCCGCGCCGCGCCGGCGTCTCCGCCTTCGGCATCAGCGGCACCAACGCCCACGTCATCCTGGAATCCGCCCCCGAACAGCCCGGACCGGCACCCGAGGCGGACGTGCCCGCACCCGCGGTCGTGCCGTGGCTGCTCTCCGCCCGCACCCCGGCCGCGCTGCGGGCACAGGCGACCGCCCTCGCCGACCCGGCCCGGGACGGGGACGTCGCGGCCGTCGGCCACGCGCTGGCCACCACGCGGGCCCGCTTCGAGCAGCGCGCCGTCGTCGTCGGCCCGCACACCGGTGACGGCCTCGCCGCCGCCCTGACCGCCCTGGCCGACGGCGAACCCGGGCACGACACCGTCACCGAGAGCGCCGGCCCGCTGGGACGCACCGTTTTCGTCTTCCCCGGACAGGGCGCCCAGTGGGCCGGTATGGCCGTCGAACTGACCGAGCAGTCACCGGTGTTCGCCGCGCGCATGGCCGAGTGCGAGGCGGCGATCCGCGAGTTCGCCGACTGGTCGCTGACCGAGGTGCTGCGCGGCGCCGACGGAGCCCCGTCGCTGGACCGCGTCGACGTCGTGCAGCCCGCGTCGTTCGCCGTGATGGTGTCCCTGGCGGCGCTGTGGCGGTCCTACGGCGTCGAGCCCGCAGCGGTGGTCGGCCACTCGCAGGGCGAGATCGCCGCCGCCTGCGTCGCCGGTGCCCTGTCGCTGCGCGACGCCGCGCGCGTGGTGTGCCTGCGCAGCCGCCTCATCACCGCCGTCGCCGGCAGCGGCGGCATGGCCACCGTCGCCGTACCCGCCGACGAGGCGGAGAAGTTGCTCGCCGAATACGGGGGACGGCTCTCGCTCGCCGCCGTCAACGGCCCCCGCTCTGCCGTCGTCGCGGGCGACCGGGACGCGATCGAGGACCTCGTCGCCGCATGCAAGACCCGGCACGTGCGGGCCAAGGCCATCCCCGTCGACTACGCCTCGCACTCCGCGCACGTCGAGCCGATCCTCGGCGAACTCGCGGAGATCCTCGCTCCAGTCGAGCCCCGCCGCCCCGAGGTGCCCTTCTTCTCCACCGTCACCGGCGACTGGGTGACCGACGCCGCCTTCGACGCCGCCTACTGGTGCACCAACCTGCGGCAGCCGGTCCGCTTCGGCGAGGCCGTGCACGCGCTGACCGAGCAGGGCTACGGGTTCTTCGTGGAGAACAGCCCGCACCCGGTGCTGCTCACGGCCCTGGAGGAGGCCGTCGAGGACCGCGACGACGCGTACGCCGTCGGCTCGCTGCGCCGCGACGACGGCGGCCTGCACCGCTTCCTGCTCTCCGTGGGCCAGGCGTGGACCCGCGGCGCCGCCGTCGACTGGACGCCCGCGCTCCCCGCCCGCCCCGCATCCGGCGACGTGGTGCTGCCGACCTACCCGTTCCAGCGCCGCCGCCACTGGATCGAGCCGCCCGCCGCGGCCGCCGCCCGCGCCGAACAGGCCGCGGCCGACGGCTGGCGGTACGGCATCGACTGGACCGAGGTGCCGGAGACCGGCGCCACCGAACTGGGCGGGGACTGGCTCCTCGTCGTCCCGCAGGTCCCGGACCCGGACGGCGCGGGCACCGTGGACGCCGTGGCCGCCGGACTCACCGAGCACGGCGCCACCGTGCACCGCCACACCGCCGCCGCACTGGCCGACGCGGGCTCCGCCCTGCCCGCCCACGTCGACGGCGTCCTCTGCCTCACCGCCCTCGACGAGCGCCCGCACTCCGGCGAACCGGCCGTCCCCACCGGCCTCGCCGACACCGTCGCCGCCGTACGGGCCCTCGCCGCGATGCTTCCGGACGCCCCGCTGTGGACCGTCACCCGCGGTGCCGTCGGCGCCGTCGACGGCGACCGCGTCGACCACCCGCTCCAGGCCCAGGTCTGGGGCCTGGGCACCGTCCTCGGCCTGGACGAACCGCACCGCTGGTGCGGCCGCGTCGACCTGCCGCCCGTCCTGGACGCGCGCGCCGTCGAACGGCTCGCGGAGGCGCTCACCGGCCTCGGCGGCGAGAACGAACTCGCCGTCCGCGCCACCGGCACCTACGCCCGGCGCCTCGTGCCCGCGCCCGCCGGGGACGCCGAGCCGTGGCGTCCCCGCGACACCGTCCTGATCACCGGCGGCACCGGCGCCCTCGGCGCGCACGTCGCCCGCTGGGCCGCCGCGAACGGTGCCGCGCACCTCGTGCTCACCTCCCGCCGCGGCACGGACGCCCCCGGCGCCGGAGACCTGCACGACGAACTCACCGCGCTGGGCGCCGAGGTCACGATCACCGCCTGCGACGTCGCCGACCGCGACGCGCTCGCCGCCGTCCTCGACGGCATCCCCGAGGACCGCCCGCTGCGCGCCGTGGTGCACGCCGCCGGCCTCACCCAGCCCGAGATCCCCGTCGCCGACCTCACCGTCGCCGAACTCGCCCGCACCTCCCGGGTCAAGGTCGAAGGCGCCCGTCACCTGGACGAGCTGACCGCCGACCGCGACCTGGACGCGTTCGTGCTGTTCTCCTCCGGCGCCGCCACCTGGGGCGACGCCGGCAAGGGCGGCTACGCCGCGGCCAACGCCCACCTGGACGCCCTGGCCCAGCAGCGCCGCGCCCGCGGCGTCACCGCGACCTCGGTGGCCTGGGGCGCCTGGGGCGGCGGCGGCATGGTCGAGGGCGAGGTCGCCGACCTCCTCACCCGGCGCGGCATGCGCCTGATGAAGCCCGGGACCGCCGTACGGGCCCTCGCCACCGCCGTCGGCAACGGCGACACCCGGCTCGCCCTCGCCTCCTTCGACCTGGCGCGCTTCCTGCCGCTCTACACCATGTCCCGCGACCGGCGCCTGGTCGCGGCCCTGTCCGCCGCCGAGCAGCCGTCCCCGTCCGGCCCGTCCGGCCCGGAAGGCGGCCCGGACGCCGACCGTCCCGGCGGCGCGCTGGCCGCGAAGCTGGCCGGACAGGGCGAACAGCAGCAGGAGGACATCCTGGTGGACCTGGTGCGGCGGGAGATCTCCGCCGTGCTCAAGGCCGACCGGCCCGAGGAGATCCCGCCCCGCCGCGCCTTCAAGGAACTCGGCTTCGACTCCCTGACGGCCCTGGAGTTCCGCAACCGGATGAACATGGCGACCGGGCTGAAGCTGCCCGCGACGCTCGTCTTCGACCACCCCAGCCCGTCGAAGCTCGCCGCGCACCTGCGCCGGGAGCTCACCGACGGCACCACCACCGTGCCCGCCGACCTCGACCGTCTCGAGGCGTCCCTGGCGTCCTCGGGCCCCGAGGAGTGGGCACAACTCGACGTCCTCGACCGGCTGCGGGCCCTGGTGCGCCGCGTCGAAGCGGACGCGGGCACGACCGGAGGCGACGCGGCGGACGCGCCGGACGACGACCTCGCGATCGCCAGCAACGACGAGATCTTCGACCTGATCGACCGGGAGTTGGGCATCTGATGAGCGGCGCCACGAACGAGCAGCGGCTTCGTGACTACCTGAACAGGGTCACCGCGGATCTCCGGACGACCCGCAAGCGGCTCCGCGACATCGAGGCCCGGCAGTCCGAACCCGTCGCGATCGTCGCGATGAGCTGCCGCTACCCCGGCGGCATCGGCACCCCCGAGGAGTACTGGCGGCACCTCGCCGACGGCGTCGACCTCGTCGGCGACCTGCCCACCGACCGCGGCTGGGACGTCGAGAGCCTCTACCACCCGGACCCGGACCACCCCGGCACCAGCTACACCCGGCGCGGCGCGTTCCTCTCCGACGCCGCCGAGTTCGACGCCGACTTCTTCGGCATCTCGCCGCGCGAGGCCCTGGCCATGGACCCGCAGCAGCGGCTCCTCCTGGAGACCTCCTGGGAGGTCTTCGAACGGGCCGGCATCGACGTGGAGACCGTGCGCGGCGCCCGCGCCGGCGTGTTCGTCGGGTCCAGCAACCAGGGCTACGGCTCGGCCGTGCACACCGCGCCGGACGGCGTCGAGGGACACCTGCTCACCGGCGGCTCCACGGCCGTGCTCTCGGGCCGCGTCGCCTACACCCTCGGCCTCGAGGGTCCCGCGCTCACCATCGACACCAACTGCTCCTCGTCGCTGGTGGCGCTGCACCAGGCGGTCCAGTCGCTGCGCTCCGACGGCTGCTCCCTCGCCCTGGCGTGCGGCGCGACGGTGATGAGCTCCTTCCTCAACTTCACCGAGTTCAGCCGCCAGTCCGGGCTCGCGGTCGACGGCCGGTGCAAGGCGTTCTCCGACGACGCGGACGGAACCGGCTGGGGCGAGGGCGTCGGCGTGCTCCTGCTGGAGCGCCTGTCGGACGCCCAGCGCAACGGGCACCCGGTGCTCGCCGTCATCCGCGGCTCCGCGATCAACCAGGACGGCGCGTCCAACGGCCTGACGGCGCCCAACGGCGCCTCCCAGCAGCGCGTCATCCGGCAGGCGCTGGCCGACGCGGGCCTCACCGCCGCCGACGTGGACGCGGTGGAGGCACACGGCACGGGCACCAAACTGGGGGACCCGATCGAGGCGCAGGCCCTGCTGGCCACCTACGGCCAGGCCCGCGCGGGCGACGCACCGCTCTGGCTCGGGTCGGTGAAGACCAACATCGGCCACACGCAGGCCGCCTCCGGCGTCGCCGGCGTCATGAAGATGGTCCTCGCTCTCCAGAACGGCACGCTGCCCGAGTCGCTGCACGCCGGCACCCCCTCCACCCACGTGGACTGGACCGCCGGCCAGGTCAGGGTCCTCGACGAGGCCCGGCCCTGGCCCCAGGGCGAACGCGCCCGGCGCGCGGGCGTCTCCTCCTTCGGCGCCAGCGGCACCAACGCCCACGTCATCGTCGAGGAGGCACCCGCCCCGCCCGCCCCCGACGAGGAGACGGCCCCGGCGGAACCGGCCGCCCCGGCGGTCACGCCCCCCGTGGTGCCGTGGGTGGTGTCCGCCCGCACCGCCGCCGCCCTGCCTGCCCAGGCGGAACGGCTGCTGACGGCGACGGGCGACGACCGTGCGCCCGCCGACGTCGGCCTCTCCCTGGCCACCACCCGCACCGTGCTGGAGCACCGGGCCGTGGCGCTCGGCGCGGACGCCGCCGAACTGCGCGCCGGTCTGGGGGCGTTGGCCGAAGGCCGGGCCACCCCCGGTGCACTCCCCGGCCCGGAGGGCGCCGCACAGGGCACCCTGGTCAGCGGCCTCGCCGCCGACGTCGGCCGGACCGTCTTCGTCTTCCCCGGCCAGGGCGCCCAGTGGGTCGGCATGGCCACCGAACTCGCCGAAGCCTCCCCGGTGTTCGCCGCCCGCCTCGCGGAGTGCGAGGCGGCGCTGGCGGAGTTCACCGACTGGTCGCTGTCCGACGTCCTGCGCGGCGCCGAGGGCGCCCCGACGCTGGAGCGGGTGGACGTCGTCCAGCCCGCCCTGTTCGCGGTCATGGTCTCCCTGGCGGAACTGTGGACCTCCCTCGGCGCGAAGCCCGACGCGGTGGTCGGCCACTCGCAGGGCGAGATCGCCGCCGCCTGCGTCGCCGGTGCGCTGTCGCTGCGCGACGCCGCACGCGTCGTCTGCCTGCGCAGCCGGGCCCTCACCGCGCTGACCGGTGGCGGCGGCATGGCGTCGCTGATGATCCCCGAGGACGCGGTCCGCGAGTTGCTGTCGCCGTACGACGGACGTCTCGGCATCGCCGCCGTCAACGGCCCGGCCTCCGTCGTCGTCTCGGGCGAGGCCCGCGCCCTCGACGCACTGCTGGAGGTCTGCGAGCAGCGCGAGATCCGGGCACGGCGCATCCCCGTCGACTACGCCTCGCACTCCGCCGACGTCGACCCGATCCGCGAGGAACTGCGGGCCGCGCTGACCCCCACCGAGGCCCGCCGCCCCGAGACGCCGATGTTCTCCACCGTCACCGGCACCTGGATCGGCGACGCGGAGACGGACGCGGACTACTGGTTCCGCAACCTGCGCCAACCGGTGCTCCTCGACCCCGCAGTCCGGGAACTCGCCCGGAACGGCCACCGCACGTTCCTGGAGATGAGCCCGCACCCCGTCCTCACCGTGCCCGTGCAGGAAACGCTGGAGGACGCCGGGGCGGAGGCCGGACCGGTCTTCGTCGGCGGCTCGCTGCGCCGTGACGAGGGCGGGCTGCGCCGCTTCCTGACCTCGCTCGCCGAGGCGTTCACCTCGGGCGTGGACGTCGACTGGGGCGCGTTCCTCGCCCCCACCGGCGCGCGTGTCACCGACCTGCCCACCTACGCCTTCCAGCGCCGCCACTACTGGATGCTCGACGCCTCCCCCGACGGCCCGGCCGAGGCCGACCCGGTGGACGCCGCGTTCTGGTCCGCCGTCGCCGACGGCGATCCCGCCGCGTTCGCCGAGTCGCTGCGCATCGCCGAGGACGCGCCGCTCAGCGCGGTCCTCCCCGCCCTCGGCGACTGGCGCGCCCGCCACCGCGCCCACTCCGTCCTCGACAGCTGGCGCTACCGCGTCGACTGGGTGCCGCGCAGGCCGGGAGCCGCCCCCGGACGGCTGGCCGGAAGCTGGCTGCTCGCGGTGGTCGCGGGCCGCGAGGACGACGACACCACCCTCGCGGTGCGGCAGGCGCTCTCCGACGGCGGCGCGGACGTCACGGACCTCGTGCTCGGCCCGGACACCGAGCGGGAGGGCATCGCCGGCCTCCTCGCGGACCACCCCCGGGCGTCCGGCATCGCCTCCCTGCTCGCCCTCGACGAGGCGCCCCACCCGCACGTGGCCGGGATGACCACGGGCCTCGCACTCAACGTCCAGCTCGCGCAGGCCCTCACGGACCGGGAGCACGCCACGCCGCTCTGGCTGTGCACCCAGGACACCGTCGAGGCGTGGGACGGCGACCGCGTCACCCACCCCCAGCAGACCACCACCTGGGGCATGGGCCTGGTGGCCGGTCTGGAGGCGCCGCAGCTCTGGGGCGGCCTGATCGACCTGCCCCTCGTGGTCGACGAGGACGACCGTGCCGCACTGTGCTCGCTGCTCGCCGCGCGAGGCGGCGAGGACCAGGCGGCGATCCGCCAGGGTGCCGTACTGCTGCGCCGCCTGCGGCGCGCCCCCGCCCCTCCGGCGGGGGACGGCGACCGGCCCTGGCGCACCAGCGGCACTGCGCTCATCACCGGCGGCACCGGCGGGCTCGGCGCACAGACCGCCCGGTTCCTGGCCCGGTCCGGAGCCGAGCACCTGGTCCTGCTGAGCCGTCGCGGAGCCGACTCGCCGGCAGCCCGGGAACTGGTCGAGGAACTCACCGCGCTGGGCCCCCGCGTCACCGTCGCGGCCTGCGACGTGAACGACTACGAGGCGCTGGCCGGACTCGTCGCGGACCTCCAGGCCGCCGGGCCGCCCATCCGCACCGTCGTGCACAGCGCGGGCGTCGGACTGCTGAACCCGCTCACGGAGTGGAACCTCCCGGAGTTCCTCGACGGCGCACGACTCAAGCTCGCCGCCACCGACAACCTGGACCGCCTGTTCGACCGCGACGACCTGGACGCCTTCGTGCTCCACTCGTCGGCGGCGGCGGTCTGGGGCGCCGGGGACCACGCCTCCTACGCCGCCGGCAACGCCTACCTCGAAGCCGTCGCCCGCAACCGCCGTGCCCGCGGACTCGCCGCCACCACCATCGCCTGGGGCATCTGGCACGCGGACGCCGACGGCCGCGGCATGGCCGGCGGCGTCGACAGCACGGCCCTCAAGTGGCGCAGCATGCCGTTCATGGACCCGGAGACGGCCGTCACCGGGCTGCAGCAGGCGCTCGACGAGGACGCGACCTTCCTCGCCGTGATCGACGTCGACTGGGAGCACTTCGCCCCCGTCTTCGCCGCAGCACGTCAGCGCCCCCTGCTCGACGACATCCCCGAGGTCCGCTCCGCGCTCGACGTCGGTGCGAAGCCCGCGGACGACGGGCCCGAGAACGACGCCGACGCCCTCCGCGAGCGCCTCACCCCACTGCCGTCCGACGACCGCAGGGAAGCGCTCCGCGAACTGGTCCGCGGCCAGGTCGCCGCCGTCCTCGGCCACCACAGCGCGGACGCCGTCGACAACGAACGCCCCTTCCGCGACCTCGGCTTCGACTCGCTGCTCGCCGTCACCCTGCGCAACTCCCTCAACGCGGCCACCGGACTGCGCCTCACCGCCACGCTGGTCTTCGACTACCCCAGCGTCAGCAAGCTGGCCCAGCACCTGCACACCACCCTGTTCGGCGACCTCGCCCCCGCCGGAGCCGCGACGACGGCACCGGTGCAGGTGCGCGAGGCCGCCGCCGACGACCCCATCGCCATCGTGGGCATGGGCTGCCGGCTGCCCGGCGGCGTCAACGGCCCGGACGAGCTCTGGCGACTCGTCAGCCAAGGAGGGGAAGCAGTCGGCGCGTTCCCGGCGGACCGCGGCTGGCACCTCGACGACCTCTACCACCCGGACCCCGACGAGGAGGGCACCACCTACGTCCGCACCGGCGGATTCGTCTCCGACGCCGGGCACTTCGACGCCGCCTTCTTCGGGATCTCCCCGCGCGAGGCCCTGGCGATGGACCCGCAGCAGCGCCTCCTCCTGGAGACCGCGTGGGAGGCCATCGAGCACGGCCGCATCTCACCCGCGTCGCTGCGCGGCAGCGACTGCGGTGTCTTCGTCGGCTCCGCCCACAGCGGCTACGGCAGCAACCTGCGCCACGTCCCCGAAGGCGTCGAGGGCCACCTGCTCACCGGCACCGTGACCAGCATCGCCTCCGGCCGCATCTCCTACACCCTCGGACTGGAGGGCCCGGCCGTCAGCCTCGACACCGGCTGCTCCTCCGCCCTCGTCTCGCTGCACCTCGCCGTCCAGGCGCTGCGGTCCGGCGACTGCTCGATGGCCCTGGCCGGCGCCGCCGCCGTCATCGCCTCGCCCATCGGCTTCGTCGGCTTCAGCCGCCAGCGCGGACTGGCCGAGGACGGCCGCTGCAAGGCGTTCTCCGACGACGCCGACGGCATGGGCTTCGCCGAGGGCGCGGGCATGCTGCTCCTGGAACGCCTCTCCGACGCCAAGAAGAACGGCCACCGGGTCCTGGCCGTCATCCGGGGCACGGCCGTCAACCAGGACGGCGCGTCCAACGGCCTGACGGCGCCGAACGGTCCGTCGCAGCAGCGCGTCATCCGCCAGGCGCTGGCCGACGCGGGCCTCACCGGTGCAGACGTGGACGTGGTCGAGGCGCACGGCACCGGCACGTCCCTGGGCGACCCGATCGAGGCGCACGCCCTGCTGGCGACCTACGGCCAGGACCGGCCGGAGGGGCGGCCGCTGTGGCTCGGGTCGATCAAGTCCAACATCGGCCACACCCAGGTCGCGGCCGGCGTGCCGTCGCTGATCAAGATGGTGGCCGCGATGCGGCACGGCGTGATGCCCAAGTCGCTGCACGTCGAGGAGCCCTCCTCGCACATCGACTGGTCGGCGGGCGCCGTGGAGCTGCTGGCAAAGGAGCGTGCCTGGACGCGTGAGGACGACCGTCCGCGCCGCGCCGGGGTCTCGTCCTTCGGCGTCAGCGGCACGAACGTGCACGTGATCCTGGAGGAAGCCGACGAGGAACCCGCCGCGGAGGCGGCGGAGTCCGGGCCGGAGACGGTGCCGTGGCTGGTGTCGGCGCGTAGTGCGGCGGGTCTGCGGGGTCAGGCGGCGGCGTTGGCGCCGGTGGCGGGTGGTGCTGTGGATGGTGCCGCGGTGGGGTGGTCGTTGGTGTCGACGCGTGCGGTGCTGGAGCACCGTGCGGTGGTGACGGGTGATTTCGCTGCGGGGCTTGCCGCTCTGGCGGAGGGTGAGCCTGCGGACGGTGTGGTTGCGGGTGTGTCGGGTCCGGTGGGTCGGACGGCGTTCGTGTTCCCGGGTCAGGGTGCGCAGTGGGTCGGTATGGGTGCCGATCTGCTGGAGTCTTCGCCGGTGTTCGCTGGGTCGGTGGCCGCGTGTGAGGC
>NZ_AUFD01000024.1:0-74088 GCF_000426325.1 Streptomyces sp. CNS606 | reverse complement strand
GGCCGGTGCGCCGGCGCTGCTGCCGCGTGCGGCGTCCTCGGTGCAGGCGCGGGTGACCCTGTTCGGGATGGCGGACGGCTCGGCCGGTCCGGTGGTGGAGGGGTTGCGGCTGTCGGCGGAGGCGGTGCCGGCCTCGGAGCGGGCGAAGGAGCGGCCGCGGGCGGCTGCGGCGTTCTCCGCGACGGTGTTCGCGACCCGTGAGGGTCTGGTGGGGCACACCACGGCCAACGGTCATGTCATCCAGCCCGACGACCACTTCGTGGCGCTGCCCTCGCGGCGGGGTCTGTCCCCGAAGGGCAGCCACGAGTACTCGGTGCGGGTGTGCGGCCCGGCGCGCTGCGAGACGGCGCCGGTGTGGGACGTCGGCCCGTGGAACACCAAGGACGACTACTGGAACCCGTCCTCCGTGCGGGAGATGTGGAAGGACCTGCCGCAGGGCAGGCCCGAGGCGCAGGCCGCCTACCAGGACGACTACAACGGCGGGGCGGACCAGTTCGGCCGCCAGGTCGCCAACCCGGCGGGCATCGACCTCGCCGACGGCACCTTCTACAACGTCGGCCTGAACGACAACGGCTGGGTCACCGTCACCTACCTGTGGACGGGGGGCGGCGGTGCGGACACCAAGCCGTTCCCGACCTGGGGCTCGGACGTCAACATCCGGGAACAGGCCACGACGAACTCGGCTTCGGTGGCGTCCCTGCCCGGCCCGACGACGGTCAACGTGCAGTGCCAGAAGCGCGGTCAGATGGTGCACTACCAGGGCTACAGCAACGACGCGTGGTCCTACCTGCCGGACTACGGCGGCTACGTCTCGAACATCTTCATCGATGTGGCCGACTCCTGGCTGCCGGGAGTGCCCACCTGCTAGCGCGCACCCGTCGGCTCGCCGCCCTCCCGTGTGCGGCGTGACGACCGGCCCCGTGGACGTGTGCCACGGGGCCGGTCCCTTTTCCGCCGGGCTTGTCGGTGTTGCGTGCGATCATCGGGCGCATGGCGAAGAAGATGACCGAGGACGAGTGGCGGGCCTTCGTGTCGGCGGGGACGCGCACCGGCAAGCTCGCGACCGTGCGCGCCGACGGCAGCCCGCACGTCGCCCCGGTGTGGTTCGTGCTGGACGGCGACGACGTGGTCTTCAACACCGGCGCGGAGACGGTGAAGGGCCGGAACCTCGCCCGCGAGGGCCGGGTGTCGCTGTGCGTGGACGACGAGCGGCCGCCGTACTCCATGGTGGTGCTGCGCGGCCGCGCCGAGCTGAGCGAGGACCTGCCCGAGGTCCGCGCCTGGGCGACGCGCATCGCCGCCCGCTACATGGGCGAGGACCGCGCTGAGGAGTACGGCGCGCGCAACGGCGTCCCCGGCGAACTCCTGGTCCGCATGCGCGTCGAACACGCCATCGGCCTCGACGCCATCGCGGACTGACCACCGCGCCGGGCTGGTCCCCGTCGCGGCTGCAGTGCACTCCCATGCGACGTCTCGTCTGCGCGGACTCTCGTCCCACGCGATGTATGGAGTGTGTGTTACCTTTGTATGTAGTCGATGCTGCCACTATGGGAAACGGGTGATCAGCTTGAGCGCGACGCAGATCGACATCGATGACGATGCCCTCGCGGACGCGATGCGTCTGTCTCAGGCCAAGACCAAGAAGGACACCGTCAACCTCGCGCTGCGCGAATATGCGGAGAGGCGCCGCCGCACCGAGGCGCGCCTGCGACACTTCCGTGCTGCCCAGGGCTGGGACGAAGAAGGCTTCGAGCGTCAGCACAGGGCGGAGAAGGGTGCGGCCTGAGGGTGATCCGCTACCTTGTCGATTCGACGGCGGTTTGGCGCCTGCAGCGTGATCGTGAACTCAACGAGTCGTGGGCTCACGAACTCGACGACGGTGCCATCGGCTCATGCCCTCCACAGCGCACGGAGTTCCGGCGTTCGGCGCGGAACCTCGACGAGTACGACGCCATGACGGACATGTTCGCGGACCTGTACCCGAACGTTCCGGTCCCCAAGAGCGCGTGGAGCTGGGTCGACGCCTCCCAGTACCGGCTTGCTCAGCGAGGTCGGCACCAGAGCCTTTCCGTGGTCGACTGGTTGGTGTGCGCGACGGCTGCTCACCATGGCCTTGTCGTCCTTCACGACGACAAGGACTTCACCGCTGCCTCCGGCCTGCTCAGTGACCTCCGCGAGCACAACGTGCATCACGTCGCGCGCTGAGCGTTCCTACCGCCCACCGGCCGGCCGGCTGCCGGGAAAACCGGGTGCGGGACGGCTGGGTGAGCGAGAGCCTGGGTCATGGCCTGGACACTCTCGGACGACCTCGACGGCTTCCGTACGTACGCGGGCGGCTTCCTGCGCGCCCGCCCGGACGTGAACACCACGACGCTCTCGGTCAGCAGCACGCTGGCCGCCCTCGGGATCGACGTGTACGGCGACCGGCCGCCGGTGTTCGGCTGGTGGCACGCTTCGGACCGGTGTACACGTCGAAGGCGCAGCGCGGCCGGGGCTACGGCGGTGCCGTCACGGCGGCCCTCTCGCAGACCGCGCTCGACGCGGGCGCGCGCGACGTCCTGCTCTTCACCGACCTCGCCAACTCCACCAGCAACGCCCTCTACCGGCGCCTCGGTTACCGGGCTCCCGGCGACTACACCTCGTACGCGTTCGCTCGGTGAACCCGGCGGACCCGGCCATGGGAGCGCCCCGGGGCATGTCGGTGCGCGCCCGTACGGGGGCTACAGGCGTTCCTGGAGGTGCACGGTGACGGTGTCGCCCTCGTCCTTGCCGAGTGTGCGGCGGAGGTCGGCCTTCACGGGCAGTTCGTGGCGGCCGTCGCCCAGCGCCATGAAGGAGCTGCGGAAGGGGTGGCCGTCGATCGTGCCGCGCACCTTCACCAGGCCCCGGGTGCCGAAGAAGTCCGCCGACTCCGGCCACACCAGGTAGGTCCAGCCGCCCTTCTCGGGGCTCTTGCGGAGCGTCGCGGTGAACCGCGTGTCCAGGCGCGTCCCCGCCCGGCCGGTCTCCTTCGTCATGGTCCTCGCCTCCGGTCCGCCGTCCGTCCCGGGGAGCGCGCCGCTCCCCTCCGTGGTGACGGACCGCGCTGCGGAAAGTCATCGCCGACGACCCGTGGGCAGGGCACCCACCCAGAGGTTACCGTCGGGTAGGACCTGGGGAGGGCGACGCATGACAGACGTGCGGGAGCGTTCGTGGTGGGGTTGGGGACGGGCCGACCGTGCCCTGAGCGACGAGGAGTGCACCGCCCTGGGCGCGCAGTTGCCGGGGCTGCCGGACGCGCCCCTGCCGGTGCCGCGCGTGGCCGGCCTCGACCTCCCGGTGCCCCGCGTCGCGCCGCCGCCCGCACTCGCCCACGCGGTGACCGATGCGCCGCCCGACCGCGCCGGGCACACCTACGGCAAGGCGTACCGCGACGTCGTGCGCGCCCTGCACGGCGACCTCGCCGCCGCGCCCGACCTGGTGGCGTACCCGCGCACCGAGCAGGAGATCGCCGACCTGCTGGACTGGGCGGGGGAGCACCGCGTCGCCGTCGTCCCGTACGGCGCAGGCAGTTCGGTGGTCGGCGGCACGGAGTACCGGCCGGGAGACGGCGACCACACGGGCGTGCTGTCGCTGGACCTGTCCGCGCTGGGCCGGGTGCTGGAGATCGACCGCGCCTCCCGCGCCGCCCGCGTCCAGGCCGGCGTGTACGGACCGGCGCTGGAGGAGCAACTGCGCCCCGCGGGTCTGACGTTGCGGCACTTCCCGCAGAGCTTCGAGTACTCCACCCTCGGCGGCTGGCTCGCCACCCGCGCCGGTGGCCACTACGCCACGCTGCACACGCGCATCGACGACTTCGTCGAGTCGATGCGCGTGCTCACCCCCGTCGGGGTGAACGAGTCGTGGCGGCTGCCGGGTTCGGGAGCCGGGCCGTCCCCCGACCGCCTGTTCCTCGGCTCCGAGGGCACCCTCGGCGTCATCACCGAGGCGTGGATGCGGCTCCAGGACCGTCCCGTCCACAAGGCGTCGACCGCCGTACGGTTCGCCGGGTTCGCCGCCGCGTGCGAGGCGGTGCGCGCCGTCGCGCAGTCCGGACTGCACCCCGCCAACTGCCGCTTGCTCGACCCCGGAGAGGCGGCCCTCTCCGGCGCGGGGAAGGGCGGGGAGAGCGTGCTGGTACTCGGCGTGGAGTCCGCGCACCACCCGGTGGACGGCCGGCTCGCCGAACTCGTCGCCCTGGCCCGGGACCACGGCGGCGCTCCCGCCGCCGACGAGGCGCGGGCGGAGGACGACGCCGTCGGCTCCTGGCGCAGCGCCTTCCTGCGCATGCCGTACCTGCGTGACGGACTCGCCCGGATGAGCGCGCTGACGGAGACCTTCGAGACCGCCTGCACCTGGGACCGTGCGGCCGGGCTGTACGACGCGGTGCGCACGGAGGTGGGCGCGGCGGCGGAGAAGGTCACCGGTGCGCCCGGCATGGTCAACTGCCGCTTCACGCACGTCTATCCGGACGGCCCGGCGCTGTACTTCACGGTGATCGCCGCGGGCCGGCGCGGCTCGGAGGTCGCCATGTGGGACGAGGTGAAGGCGGCCTCCCTGGAGGTCCTGGCCCGCCACCGGGCGACCGTGACCCACCACCACGCGGTCGGCCGCGACCACCGCCCGGCCTACGACCGCCAGCGCCCGGACCCGTTCGCGCTGGCGCTGCGCGCCGCGAAGTCCGCCCTCGACCCGCACGGCGTCCTCAACCCCGGCGTCCTTGTGGGCTGGTCCTAGCCGGGGGATCAGGCGCCAACAGGAGGTAGCGGGTCCGATACGTAGGTACCGAGTGCGGGCAGGGTTTCGACCAAGCCTTGCTCGCGCAGCTCGCGGACGGCTCGACGCGCCGTTCCGGCTGACACGCCGTACTCGTCCGCGAGGTCGCGCTCGTTGGGCAGGCGCCCGCCGGGCGGAATCTTGCCGCTCCGGATCTGCGCGGTGAGTTCGGTGGCGATGCGGCGGTAGGCGTACTCCATCGTTCGAATCTACGTGCGCACTGTGCACCCCATGCACTGGCTAGCACAGTGTGCGAACTGTGCACAGTGTGCACAGTTCGGTATGGTGAGAGTCAGCAAGGACCCCGGCGACCGATGGAAGCGGTCCCGGGGCGTGGCCCTTCGCTGCTGAGGAGCGAACGACGTATGAAGACTATCCGGCGCGCGTTGGCGCGTGTGTATCCGCCCACGGGACGGCACCGGCCGGGGATCGCGGAACTGCGGCCCAGGGGGCGCCACGCCCGGCGTGGTGTACGGGTCGGCGCCCGGCAGCGCCGCCTCGTGCTGCTGCTCGCCGTGCACTACGGCCTCGACCTCGACACCCGCGACATCCACGCGCGGGAAGTGGCGTGGTGACCGGCGAACACCGGCGGGCCGTGTGCCGGTTGCTGCCCTGGGACTCCCCGGAGGGCAAGCCCGCCTATCTGGTGACCGACGACCCCGAGGGCATGCTCTCGCTGCTCGCCGACGGCATCGAGGACACCCAGATCGACACGGCGCGGCGCGTGCTGGCCCATGCCCGCGAGATGCTCGCGGACGAACGGGTCCGCATGACCGGCGACGAGTACGCGTTCGTGACCCGGCGGCTGGCGGAGTGCGTGCACGACCTGCTGCGGATCGTCGCCTCGCGCGGGGCGCGGCTGGGGATCGAGGAGTTGCCGGTGCGAGGCTCCTGAACTCCCCTGAACTCCCCTGGGCCCCTCGCCTGCCCGGGGAGGGCGGGTCAGGTGCAGAAGATGAACCAGCAGTCGTCGTAGTCGTCGTCCGGGGGTTCGGGGTTCTCGTCCTGCGGCGGGGTCGGCTGTGGCTGGGTGGGCTCGGGTTCCGGCTCCGCGGGCGTCGTGGGGGCGGGGTCGCCCGGCTCCGGCTGGACGCTGCCGACCACCTCTGTCGGCTCCTCCTCCGGCTCCTTCGACTCCTTCTCGTCCTTCGGCTCGTCGCTCTCCTCCGCGCTCGCGGAGGCCGAGGGGCCCGAGTCGGGGCTGCGGGAGGCGTTCGCCGCGGAGGGGTCGGGGGACGCCTCGTCGGCGGGCTCCTGCGTCTCGGTGCCGTTCGCGCCGACGGCCTGCGGGTCCGGGCTGGAGGCGGTCGGTTCACTCCAGGGGAGCGACGGGCTGCCGACCTCGGTGACGGCCAGGCCCAGCAGCACCGTGCCCAGGCAGGCGGCGAGGACCACCAGGCGCTTGCCGTGGCCCTTGCGGGCGCGCCGGCCGCGGGAGCGGCGTGCGCTGCGGCCGCCCGGGGCGGGGGTTTCCTCGTCGCGCGCCTCCGTTTCGGCGCGTTCCTCGGCGGGGGCGGCGGAGGGGACGTGCTCCTCCCGTTCCGGGCGGTGCCGGGGAGGGGCGTAGAGGTCCTGCGGCGGCTCCTGGTGGAACGCCTGGGCGCGATAGGCCGATTGACCGGGCCCGCCCGGCCGGGGATGTCCCTGCCCGTGGTGCCCCTGTCCGTGCTGACCCGGCCCGTGCTGACCTGGCCCGGGGTGCCCGTGTCCGGGGTGTCCGGTGGAGGCCGGGCCGCCGCGCTGGGGGTGGCCGTACTGCTGCGGCGGGCCTGCGTGGCCTCGGGGAGCAGCAGGGCCGGGGTGCGGTGTGTGGGGCGCGGGATGGCCGTCGTACGGGGTTCCTGGTGCAGGGGTGAGGTACCCGGCCGGGACTCCGCATCCCGGACAGGCCAGGGCGCCGTTGAGGTGCCTGCGGCACGTGGGGCAGTAGTCCATGGCGTGCGGAAGGTTATGCGGAGGCACCGCGACGCGTAACCGGGGTTCTGTGAGGGTCCTGTGCCGAATCCGTTGACGTGTTCACGGCGACTGGTGATCGGTCCCGGTTGTGCCCCCTCTGTGCGGGTGCGGAGAGGGGGACGGGTCGCGCCCCGGGGCCCGGGGAGGTCCCTGCCGGGGCGCGACCCGGATCGGCGGCCGGCGGTCGGTCCGACGGCCGGGGCGGGTGGGTCAGGCGGGTGCGTTCCACTTCTGGTTCGCCGTGCCTCCGCACGTCCAGATCTGGAGCCGGGTGCCGTTGGCGGAGTTGTTGTCGGTGACGTCCAGGCACTTGTCCGCCTGCGGGTTGACGATGTCCCGCGCGCCGGTCACCACCCATTGCTGCGCGGCGCTGCCGTTGCACGTCCACAGCTGGACCCTCGTGCCGTCGGCGGTGCCGCCGGAGTCCACGTCCAGACACTTGCCGAGTGCACGGATCGTGCCGTCGGAGGCGACGGTCCAGTGCTGCGCGGCGTTGCCGTTGCAGTCGTGGAGCTGCACGGGTGTGCCGTCGGCGGTACCGGCGTTGGCGACGTCCACGCACTTCCCGGCGAGCCCGGTGATCTGTCCGCTAGGGCCCGTACCACCGCCCTCGCCGGAGGTCACCCGGACGTAGTCGACGACGAGCTGCTGCGGGAAGACGGTGCTGCCGTCGGGGTCGCCGGGCCAGTAGCCGCCCACGGCGAGGTTGAGGATGAGGAAGAACGGCTTGTCGAACACCCAGTCCCGGCCGCCGAGGTCGGCGGGCGTACGGGTCTGGTAGACGTTGCCGTCCACGGACCAGGTGATGCGGTTCGGCGACCAGTCCACGGCGAAGGTGTGGAAGGCGTCGGCGAACTGCTGCCCGCCGGGCAGGGTGTACGCGGCGCCGATGCCGCCCGAGCCGGAGTAGCCGGGGCCGTGGAGCGTGCCGTGCACGGTGCTGGGCTCGAAGCCGACGTTCTCCATGACGTCGATCTCGCCGCTGGCCGGCCAGCCGATGTCGCCGATGTCGTTGCCGAGCATCCAGAACGCCGGCCACATGCCCTGGCCGCGCGGCACCTTCAGCCGGGCCTCGACGTGGCCGTAGGTGGTGGTGAACTTGCCCGAGGTGTTGAGGCGGGACGAGGTGTACTCGCAACGCCCGTACCAGCATTGGTAGTTGCCCGGATTCTCCTTGCGGGCGGTGATGACCAGGTTGCCGTTGCCGTCCAGGGCGGCGTTGTCGTTGCCGGGCGTGTACCACTGGCGTTCGTGGTTGTTGACGTTGTCGCCGGTCTCGATGTGCCACCGTGACCCGTCGACGGCCGCGCCGGCGGGTCCGTCGAAGTTGTCCTCGAACAGCACCGCGCGGGGGGCGTCGGCCTGCGCGGCCTGTCCCTGCGGGGCGGTGGCGGTGTGGTCCGGGCGGTCGGGGGCGGGTGCGGCGGCGCCGGGCACGGCGGCCGTCCAGCCCAGGGTGGCGGCCAGGCCGACCGCCAGCAGGGCGCTGCGGCGGCGTCGCCGGGTGGTGGGGTGCGGGTGGTGGGGGTGTCTGTGGGGCATCGCGGTCACCTCGTCGCTTGGGGGAGCGAACTCGGCCCTGTACGGGCGGGATTGGTCCGTACCTCTGACGCCACGAGTGAAGCGGCTGAGAATGTCCGCGTCAAGAGAGCGCTCTCACTCGCTCTGGTGGACCGCCCGCCGGACGTCGGTGAGGTGCGCGAAGACCACGACGTTGCCGGTGTACTCCCCGGCCTCCTCGTCGAACGTCCCGCCGCAGGTGATCAGCCGCAATTCCGGCCGTGCGGACGGGCCGTAGACCTCGGCGTCCGGGAAGCGCGCCCCGTCGTAGACCTCCACGGCGTCGATGGTGAAGACGGCGGTGAAGCCGTCCCGCCGCTCGACCTCCACCTCCGCGCCCTTGCGCAGCGCGCCCAGGCCGTAGAAGACGGCCGCGCCGTCGGCGGTGTCGACGTGCCCCGCGACGATCGCGGTGCCCACGGCGCCGGGCGGCGTGCCGTCCGCATACCACCCGGCGAGGTTCTCGTCCTGCGGAGGCGGCGCCTCCAGACTCCCGTCGTCGTGCAGGCCCAGGCGGGTGAGCGGGGCGGAGACGCCGATCGACGGGATGTGGACGCGCAGCGGGTCGGAGGCGCGCGGGCCGGATCGGGAGCGCTCGGGGCGAGGGCTCTCCCGGCCGCCGGTCTCCCGGCCGTTCGTGTCCTGGCGTTTCGTGTCCGGGCCGTTCGTGTGCGCGCCGGACGGCGTCGGGGCGGGTGTCTCGGGTCCGGGGAGGGGGCGAGGGGCGTCGCGGGCGAATCCCGCCTCGGCGGGCGGCTGCGGCGGGGCCTGCCCGCCGGTGCCGTGCTCGAAGAGCCAGACGGCGGCACAGGCGGAGGCGGCGACGAGCGTCGAGACGCACGTCTCCACGCCGCGACCGCGGCGACGCGGGCGTGATGCCGCCGTCGGACCCGCCATCGGACCTCCTCGCGTGCGGGTGCGGGTACGGGCGTCGACGGCGCTACGGGTGCGGGCGTCGCCGGGGGCGACGGCCGCACCCGTACGCCGGAACGGCCTGCTGTAGGGCTGCCCGGGTCAGCCGTCCAGCCTGCGGTGGCGCCGGCGCAGGTAGAGCGCACCGCCGGCTGCGGCCACCAGGGCGAGCGAGCCGCCGGTCAGCATGGCGGAGTCCACGCCCGCTCCGGCGCCGCCGACGCCGGTGTGGACGCGGCCGTGCGGCATCTTCCCGTGCCGGTCGTGTCGCCAGTCCTGCCGGTCGTCGTGGCCGTCCTTGCCGTCCCTGCCGTGCTTGCCCCAGTCGTCCCCGTGGTGGTCCCCCTTGCCGCGGTGGTCGCCGTTCTTGCCGAACGGGTCGCCGCCGTCCCCCGGCCACTCCTTCCAGCCCTCACCCTCGGGCCAGGAGTCCCCGGCACCGGAATCCTTCGGAGCGCCGTCCTCCGGAGCGCCCTCGTCGGACCACTCCTTCCAGTCCTCGCCCTCCGGCCACTCGTCGCCGGCCTTCGCCTCGGCACTGCCCGTCGCGGGCTGCCGCTCACCGGCAGGGTGCTCCGCGTCCCCGGCCGCGTGCTTCGCGGGACCGACCACGACCGTGCCGGCGAGTTCCCTCCCGTCCGTGCAGGAGCCGCCGAGCGCGTACCGGCCCGGCTTGGTGTCGCGCGTGACGCGCAGCTCGCCCTTCGCCGTCCGGGCCTCCGCGTCCTTCGGCTCCAGCCCGAGGATTCCGGCGCCCAGTGCGCTGGCGTCCACCCCGGCGCTGCCGCCGGGCCCGCAGGCGTCCGTCGACAACGTGACCGTGCCCCCCGGGCGTGCCGTGCCCGGGTCGACCCTGATGGCGCCGTCGTCGCCGGCGGCGAAGGCGGTCGTGACGGTCGTTGCGGTTATGCCGACGACGGCCACGGACAGCGCCGCGCCGGAGAGCCGCCGAGCGACTCTCGGCCGGCGCGGCGTGGAAAACGCACGCATGAACGAACCTCCGACGATGGCGGGGTGCGCGGCGCGCGGCTGCGCCGGCGTACTCCCGGGACGCCACGCGTCCGCATCCGAGCCAAGTCGCATCCCCCCGGTTCCGCGCTCCGGACGGTGCGCCCCGTCGTCGGCGCAGGTGGGCGGTGGTGCCCGCGGACGTTGCTCCATGCGGCGGACGGTGCACGGAACGGTGCCCGGGCGGCGGGACCCGGCGGGCGCGGCCAGGGGGGTGTACGGGTGAACTCCGGGCCTGTACCCCCTTGTGGGTGACACGGCTGATCCGGGCGGGTGACTTCGGGCCGGTGGGCCTCGTTGTCTCTGGCATGGCTGTGATGCTCACGCAGTGGTCGCCGGTGCCCTGGTCGGGAGAAACGGTTCCCCGTCCGGCTCTTCCGCCCCCGGCGGATGCCTCCGCGCCCACGCCCATCTACGAGACGCTCGTACGCGAGTGGTCCCTGGCAGGCCGCGCCGTGCCGGGACAGGGAGGCCGTCACGGCCGCAGCGAGCCAGTGGAGACCGGCGCGCGGTGGTGGCGCACGGAGGAGGGGCGGCCGTCCTACGGGGCCCCTTCGCCGGTGGCGCCCGGTCCTGCCGCGTACGGCGGCGGGGTGTACGGCGGCAACGGGGGCGACCTGTACGGCGGCAACGGCGGTGACCTGTACGGCACTTCGGTTGAGCGGTACGGCTCCTCCGCGGAGCGGCACGCCACCGGTACGGAGGGGTACGGCACCTCCGCCGCCCCCTACCGGAGCGTCGCGCCCTACGTGGGCGTCTCCGGCTACGGCGACGGGGGCGACGACGCGGGCGGCCGTGCAGCGGAGGCGCGACCGGCGAAGGGTGTGGCCGGCGAGACCGAGGCGGCGGCCGCCGATCCGGGGGAGGCGGAGGAGAGTCAGCCCGCGTGGGAGCGCGTGGCGATTCTCTGACGCATCCGGGGCGGTTCGGTGCCGTGGGGCGGTGGCTGGTGTGTGTGGGTGCGGGTCGGGGGCGTGGGCTGCGGTCCGGGCCGACGACCCGGAAACCCATGATGTACGGGCCGCGTTCTCGGCGAACGGTGGGCACGACTCGTATTGCGCGGCCCACACATCACGGGCAAGTGTTTCCGGGCGCATCGACCCTCCCTCCGCCCACGCCCCCTCACGTCCGTCGCGGCCGCGGCCCACCCCCGTGCTCTTGAGGGGGAGGAGATCGGGGTCGGTTCCGGGTCGGAAGGCCGGTTCGGTCACGGAGGTTGGGGTGGAGGAGCTGACGGTCCGTTGGTGGAGATTCGGTGCCGGTCGTCGTGATCCACTCGTGATCACCCACGGAACCGGCGTGCTGACGGGGCGTGTTGGTGCGTCCGTATTGCTCCTCGGTGGGCGGGAAGTCCCTGCCAAAGCGTAGGCAAAATCAGCGACCCGGCTTGGTTTCCCGGCTGCGGGTCTATTAACGTTCGATAACGCAGCGCGGTCGTCACTGCCGTCACTCCAGGCGGCACCGTGCGCCGTCGCCTAATCCCGCACGTGGGTCACGCGAGTCTCACCGCTCGCGCCGGCACACCGAGGGAGCCGGGGAACCACCTTTCAGGGGTGAATCGGCGGTCCCGCCCAAGGACCGCTGTAGGAGACCTTCCTGCTCCGAACCCGTCAGCTAACCCGGTAGGCGAGAAGGAAGGAAAGGAGAGCGCCCCCAGTGGCGTCCACCAGGCATGCCCCCGAGGCCCGCGACCTCTACAGAAGCGGATACCTCGGCGACACCGACCTCACCACCGAGTTCCCCCAGTTCGAGGAGTCCTTCGACGCCACCGGCGCCTACACCGTGCCGACCGTCTACGGGCCGGAGCAGGACGGGGCGTACGACGGGTGGAACCCGACCGCCGAATCGGTGCGCCCGGTGCGCGGCCGGCACCGCGTGGCGAAGCAGCGCGGCGGGGTGGCCCGCAGCGGTGCGGTGCTCGGGGTCGGCATGATCGCGGCCGTCGGCGCGGGCGGAATGGCCACGGCCAAGGACAAGCCGGCCTCCGTCACGATGGCCGACATGTCCTCCCTCGCCGGCTCGGTGGCGGACGAACTGCCCAGCGAGATAAGTGACCTGGTCCCCGGCGTCGACGGCTCGGCGGACACCACGACGGTCGCCGCTCAAGCGCCGCTCACCCAGGCCGGGTTCAGCACCGAGACCGCTGCTCCGGAGGGGGACGCCGGGGAGTCCCTGCGGGCCCGCATCCTGGCGCAGGCCGCCCAGCAGCAGTCGGCCGCCGACGCCACCGTCCGCGAGGACGCCGTCGACACCGCGCGCGCGGAGGCCGCCGAGGCCGCCGCGAAGAAGGCGGAGGCCGAGCGCAAGGCGGAGGCCGAGCGCAAGCGCGAAGCCGCCGAGGAGGCTCGCCGCAAGGCGGAGGCCGCACGGCTCGCCGAACTCGCCCGCAGTTACAGCGTGCCCCTCTCCTCGTACACGCTCAGCTCCGGCTACGGCGCCGGCGGCAGCATGTGGGAGAACGACCACACCGGCCAGGACTTCGCCGCGCAGACCGGCACCCCGGTGATGGCTGTGCACAGCGGCACCGTGAAGGAGGCCGGCTGGGCCGGCTCGTACGGCTACCGCGTCGTACTCGAACTCGACGACGGCACCGAGGTCTGGTACTGCCACCTGTCCTCGATGAACGTCTCCGCCGGGTCCGAGGTCAACACCAAGGACGTCATCGGCAACGTCGGCTCCACCGGCAACTCCACCGGACCGCACCTCCACCTGGAGGTCCGGCCGGGCGGCGGTTCGCCCGTCGACCCGCTGTCCTGGCTGCGTGGGAAGGGACTGAACGTCTGACACCTTCCGCTCCACGATTCCCTTCCCACGTCCCTGATGCAGGGACGGTGCCGCCGCCTCGTGCCCGTCGAGGCCTGTGACACCTCCTCCCCCCACCGCAGTACTCGGCGACAAGGAGGGGCGAGGCGGCGGCAACCGGGAACCGGGGCCGGGCGGCCATCGAGACTCCGGCGGTCCTGGCGGACCACCCCCCGACGCCAGGGCCGTCGGACCCTTTTCTAGCGCTGGTTCAGCAGGGCTTCCAGGAGGTCGGCGGCCCGTGTGGTGCCGCCCTCCGCGCGGGCGTCCTCGCGCAGCCGGGCGGACCGTCGGGCCACCTCGGGATCGGAGGTGAGGGCGGTCAGCGCCGCGCGCAGCGACGCGGCGTCCGCGTCTGCGGTGTCGAGGCGGCGGGCCACGCCCAGTTCGACGAGGCGGTCAGCGTTCTGGAACTGCTCCGCGCCCTGCGGCACCGCGATCATCGGCACGCCCGTGAAGAGCCCTTCGCTGCTGCCGCCCATCCCGGCGTGCGTGACGAACGCGTCCGCCTGCCCCAGAATCGCCAACTGCGGTACCCAGGAGTGCACTTCGACGTTCGCCGGGATCTCGCCCAGCTCGGACGGGTCGACGTAGCGGCCGATCTGCAGCACCACGTGCCAGCCGGGGAGGCCGCCGAAGGCGGCCAGGCACTGCCGGTAGAACTCCGGCTGCCGGGTGTACGCCGAACCGAGCGACACGAGCAGCACGTTCTCGGCCCCGGCCGGACGGGTCCACGCCCCCTGGTCGGCGCGGTCCCCGAAGCAGGGCCCGACGAAACTCACCACATCGGGGTCCACGAGGTCGGCGTGCGGCTGCATCGCCCGGGGGATCATGGCCAGTGCGCGGTCGGGCAGCCCGACGAAGGACGGGCCGTCCGTCGTGGTCGCGCCGGACGCCTCGGCCCAGGCGGAGACGCGGTCGAAGTACTCCTGCGCGCCGGGCAGTTGCAGGATCTGCTTCAGGACGGCCTGTTCCTCGTCGTGCCAGGCCACGTACGTCGGCGAAAGCTGCACCGCGGGGCGGCCCTGCCGCTCGGCGAGGGCGCGGACGGCGTAGCCGCCGATGTCGTACAGATAGAGGTCGGCGGGATCGTCCTCGTACACCGCCTCGATCTGCGGGAGCACGTGCATCGCGTCGTCCAGGAACACGCTCATCGCGCCGACCGGGTCCTCCGGCCAGTCGTTGTCGGTCACCGGGAGCGTCGAGTCGAACGGCACGAACGTGGCGCCGGTGCCGGTGACGAGATCCGCGACGGCGTGCCCGTTGGCGTAGGTCACGCGGTGGCCGCGCGCCACCAGTTCGCGGATGATCTCCAGGCTCGGCAGCACGTGGCTGACGGCGGGCACGCCGACCATGGCGATGTGGGCGCGCGGGTGGGAGCGGGGCAGGTTCATGAGTCTCCTCGAGGATCTACGGGCGTGACGGCATCGGCCCGTGGCGAAGGCCCGGGCACGGGTGACGGTGGCGGCGCGCTGCGCCGCGCCGTCTCACTCGTAGATCTGCAGGAAGGAGCACATGCCGGCGAGGTTAGCCCGTGGCGCTCCGGGCCTCCACCGGATTTCCGCCGGGCGGGGTCAACGGCGGGGCTGACCGTAGGCGTGGCGGACGTGGAGGCGGACGACGAGGCGGCGGTCCGTGACCATCGAGCGGCGGTACTGGTTCCAGTCGCCGTGTTCGCCGGAGATCGCGCGGTAGACGTCGACCAGTTCCTCCACCGTCGCGTCGTACGGGTCCGCCGCGACGGGGGTCAGCTCCGCGTCGCCCTCGGCGACCGTCCAGGACCAGCCGTCGGCCGTCGTGACGTGGTAGCTCGCGCGCGGGTCACGGGCGAGGTTGCGGGTCTTGGCGCGGTCCGCGGTGACCGACACCCGGACGATCCGCTGCTCCGGGTCGTACGCGTGCAGCACGTTGGAAAGTTGCGGCCGGCCGTCCCGCTTCAGCGTCACCAGAACGCCCCGGTTCTGGTCCGTCAGCAGCGACAGCAGCGCCTCCTGCGGCACCTTCTCGTCCATGTCTCGCTCCTCCGCGCGTCGGGGAAAGGGCGGCGGCGCCCCCGCACGCCCCTTCCCCCGATCCTCGCAGGCCAAGCCCGCTGCGGGAGACGGCTCAGCGCCGGGCGTCCCAGCGGCCGGGGTCGTCCTCCAGTGAGGCCCGCGCCCACCGCCCGTGCTCGGCGGCCGCGGTGTAGGTGTCCTGAAGGAAGGACATCAGCGCGCCGTCCGGGTCCGGGGACGTCCGCACCGCCTCGTAGGGGAGCAGGAACTGCCCGTTCTGCGCACTGTAGTACGCCTCGTCCGGCCGCACCGGGTGGTCCGCGAAGCCGTCCGGTTCGGGGTAGGCGTACGCGTAGAACGCGCCCTCCTCGCCGCCGCCCGGCCAGAAGCCGCAGCTGCTCAGTTCGCGGGAGTAGCCCTCGACCATCACCCAGTCACCGCAGTTGGGCGCGCCGCCGGGGTGCGGTGGGGCGGGGCGTCCGGAGAAGCGGGTGCAGGCCAGGTCCATCGCGCCCCAGAAGAAGTGCACGGGGCTGACCTTGCCGACGAAGTGCGAGCGGAACTCGCCCATCACCCGCTGCGCCTGGAGGAGTTGGCGCCAGAACAGCTGCGCGGCGCCGGGGTCGTAGGAGGCGTGCCGGTCGTCCTCGGCGAACGGGATGGCCGGCTCGACCTCGTTCGGGTGGCCCTGGATGGGGGCCTCGACGCCCAGTTCGTCCAGTGCGCGCATCGTCTCGGTGTGGAAGCGGGCCACCGACATGGGCTCCAGCGGTACGTGGCGCGTGCCGCTGGAGTCGCGGCGCAGCACCAGCCGGTGCTCGACGAAGTCGAACTCCACGTCGAACGCGCCGTCGCGGTACGGCACGGCGGAGGTGGTCAGTCCGCGCGCGCTGACGTACAGGGTGACCTGCCACCAGTGGTTGACCAGCGGCGCGTGGGCCAGGCGCACCTTGCCCACGATCTGGGTCCACATGTGCAGGGTGTCGCGGGTGTCGGCCCAGTCGTCCACCCGCAGCCGCGGCCATGCCGCGGTCGCCCGTGCTGCTGTCCGGTCCGTCACGGCCGTGCCTCCCGGGTCGGCGTCGCCGGTCCCCCCTCGCAGGGTCGCCCCCCGTGCCCGGCCCGGCAAGTCAGGCGTTCGCGAGCTGCTGCGGCGTCGCGGGCTACTCGGGCTGCGGTGCGTCGACGTCCGCGAGGTGGGCGCCGTCGACCAGGTCGGCGTACTCGCGGTGACGCCGGATGTACCGCGCGATGTAGGGGCACAGGGGCGTCACCCGGAGGCCGCTGTCGCGGGCGGTCTCGAGGGCCTCCCGGGCGAGCCGACCGCCGAGGCCCTGCCCCTCGTACGCGTCGGAGACCTCGGTGTGCGTGAGGACGAGGCGGCCGGGCTTCCGCCGGTAGTCGGCGCGGCCGGCGGGCTCGCCGGAGACGCGGAGTTCGAAGCGGGAACGGTCGGGGAGGTCGACGACCTCCACGTCCTGGTGTCGTGCGGATTTCTCGGGCATGAGGGCCTCCTTCGGCCTCCGGCACCGGCCGGGTGGCCGGTGCCGGACGGATCACTCGCGGGCGCCGCCGCCGGTCATGGCTTCGGCGAGGCGCAGGTGCCGGATGGCCTCGACGGGGCGGTTCTGCCGTTCGAGGGTGCGGCCGAGGACCAGGTGCGCGTACGCCTCCGCCGGGTCCTGTTCCAGCACGGCGCGCAGTTCGGTCTCGGCGCGTCCGAGCTGCGCGGAGTGGTAGTACGCGCGGGCCAGGAGGAGCCGGGTGCCGAGCTTCCGCGGTTCCGCGTCGACGAGCGGCCGCAGGATGCGGGCCGCACCGGCGTAGTCGCGGGCCTCGTAGAACAGCACGGCGCGCTCGTACTCCTGCATCGGCTTCGGCGTGCCGCCCTGGGGCGCGGGTGTGCTCCGGTGCGCCGGGCTGTCGGGGGTCGCGGGCGTGTCCGGGGTCATCGGCGGTCACCCTCCGTCCTGGGGTCGGGGGAGCCGCCCCGAAGCTCCGCCGTGCCGGTGTCGGCGGTGGTGCGGTGCGGCAGCTCCTGTGGAGAGGTGGTGCCCAGTCGTCCGGCCTGGAAGTCCTCGAAGGCCTGGACGATCTCGGCCCGGGTGTTCATGACGAACGGCCCGTAGCGGGCCACCGGCTCGCGGATCGGCAGGCCGCCGAGCAGCAGGACCTCCCAGCCGGTGCGGCTGCCGTTGTAGTCCTGGCCGGGCGCCGCCTCGAGGGTGACTGCGGAGCCGGGCCCGAAGACCGCGAGCTGCCCCTCCTCCAGCGGGCGCCGTTCCGGACCGACCGTGCCGCGCCCGGCCAGGACGTACGCCATGGCGTTGAAGTCCTCGGGCCAGGGCAGCGCGAGCCGCGCGCCCGGGCCGACGGTGGCGTGCACGTAGGTGATGGGTGTGCGGGTCACGCCCGGTCCGCGGTGTCCGCCCAGGTCGCCGGCGATGACGCGGAGCAGCGCCCCGCCGTCGTCGCTGGAGAGCAGCACGGTCTCGGCGGCCTTGATGTCCTGGTAGCTGGGGTCCGTCCACTTCAGCGACTTGGGCAGGTTGACCCAGAGCTGGACGCCGTGGAAGAGGCCGCCGGTGGCGACGAAGTCCTGCGGTGGCAGCTCGGAGTGCAGCACTCCGGCGCCTGCGGTCATCCACTGGGTGGCGCCCTCGGTGATGAGGCCGCCTCCGCCGGTGGAGTCCTGGTGCTCGAAGGCGCCGTCCATCATGTAGGTGACGGTCTCGAAGCCGCGGTGCGGATGCCAGGGCGCGCCCTTGGCCTCGCCGGGGCCGTACTCGACGGCGCCGAGGTGGTCCAGGAGCAGGAACGGGTCGGCGAGCGAGAGGTCGATCCCGGGGAAGGGGCGGCGGACCTCGAAGCCCTCGCCCTCCTTGTGGCGGCGCGCGGTGACGGTCTTCGCCACCGGACGCCAGGCGGTGCCGGCCGCGGAGGGGCGGACGACGCGGGGCAGGGTCAGGGTGTCGGCGGTCACGGCGGGCATGGTTGCTCCCTTCCACGGACTCCGGGTGCCCCCGGAGCGGCGTCACCCCCGGCAACATGGTTGAAAGTCGAACTATTCCTGGCGCCGGATCCCGCGACCATCCGTGTGCATCTCGTCGCACACCGCAACCCCGGCCGGGTCGGCGCGTTGAGCACGGGGACCGGCGTCGCAGCCGGCCCGCGAACCGTACGCACGTACGCGCCTGGAGCACCGCATGCACGTCCACCGCGCCCGCCGCCCCCGCCGCAGAGCAGCCGCCGCCCACGTCCTCGCCGCTCTCGCCGTCGTCACGGCGGCCCCGCTCCTCGCCCCGGCGCCCGCCGGTGCCGTACTGCCGCCGGTCAGCGACCACCTCGTGCTCACCGTCTCCGACTCCGGCCACCCGGCGCGCGACGGCCGGTTCGAGCTGTTCTGCCACCCCGCGGGCGGTGACCACCCGCGCGCGAAGGCGGCCTGCGCGCGGCTCGACGAGGTGACGGTGTGGGGCAGCGAACCGTTCGCCCCCGCTCCGGACGGGACCCTGTGCACCAGCCTCTACGGCGGCCCGGCGACCGCGCACGTCGAGGGCATGTGGGCCGGGCGTCCGGTGAACGCGGACTTCGGTCGCGCCACCGGCTGCGAGACCGCCCGCTGGGACGACCTCGTGCCCTTCCTCCCCCGCACCCGCCTCTGAGTAGTCCGGGGGCCGGTGTTGCAGCGACCGATCCCGCCGTACCCGACGGTGTGAAGATCCCGTAACCTTCTCGCTCGTGACGTGTGTCGGAGACGGGGCGGACAAGGTGAAGCACTCTCGCAGGCGGCGACGTACGGCCACGGCGCTCGGGGCGGTGATCCTGATGCTGGCGGCGGCCGCCTGCGGCACCCGGAGCAGCGGATACGCGGCCGCCGATGACACCGGGCCGGGCGCCCGCGACCGAACCGGGTGGAGCCGGATGTCGGCCATCCCCGAGCGACTGCTGCCCGACGGCACGACCATCCTCGTCGGCGACCCGGCGGCGCCTGTCACCCTGAGCCTCTACGAGGACCCGCGCTGTCCGTCCTGCTCCGATTTCGAGACGTCCGGCGCGGGCCCCACCGTCCGCCAGTTGGTGCTGGAACGCCGTGTGCAGGTGCGGTACACCCTCGCCTCGTTCCTCGACCGCGACGGCGGCCAGGGCTCGAAGAAGGCCGTCAACGCGCTGCGGGCCGCCCTGGACCAGGACAGGTTCGTCGAACTGCACGAGCGCGTCTTCCTCCTGCAGCCGACCGGAGCAGAGGACGGCTTCACCGACGACTACCTGCTCCGCCTGGCCGACGGGGTCGACGGGCTGCGCGGCAAGGCCTTCGACTCCGCCGTCCGGGACATGTCCCACCAGCGCTTCGTGGACGCTTCCCAGCAGCGGTTCGACGCGGACGGGGCCACCGGCACGCCGTCGATGAAGATCGACGGCCAGTGGCTGCCCGAGGACTACGGCGGCGTGCTCTACGAGCCGGACCTCTTCGAGGACTTCCTCGTCCTCTTCCGTGAGGACCCCGAACTGCTGGCGTAGGCCCGGCGACCGAAAACCCCTCGCGGACCGTGCCGCCCGCGGGGCACCCTCCGTAGGTATGGGGGAGCCGAAGTACCGCATCCGCGCGGCGCACGACGACACGACCGTCACCGTCCACCAGGCGTACGCGCCCCATCTGGGCCTGCCCGCGGCGCGGGACGGGCGCTTCCCGCCCGGCTGGAAACGGGACCGCATGACGTGGATCAAGCCGTCGTTCCTGTGGATGATGTACCGCTGCGGCTGGGGCGAGAGGCAACACCAGGAGACCGTGCTCGCCGTCGACCTCGCCCGCGAGGGCTTCGAGTGGGCGTTGCGGCACGCCTGCCTGTCGCACTTCGAGGCGGACGTGCACACGGACCGGGCTGCCTGGCGCGAGGCGCTGAAGGCCGCTCCGACGCGGGTGCAGTGGGATCCCGAACGCGACCTGCACCTGCGGCCTTTGGCGCATCGTTCGCTGCAGCTCGGCCTGTCCGGCGAGGCCGTCCGCCGCTATGCCGACGCGTGGATCACCGGCATCCGCGACGTCACGCCACTCGCGCACGAGGTCCACGCGCTGGTGCGCGCCGGGAAACTGGACGAGGCCGCGCGGCGGCTGCCGTACGAGCCCCCGTACCCGGCGCCGGACGGACTGCTCGACCACCTGCTGCCCGTGGCGCGGTGACGCACGAGACGTGTGGGGCGGGTGGGGCTGACAAGGCGCCGGGGACGCGAGGGACGTTCGGCGTTCCATCAAACCGGCCCGTCGAGGCAGCCTCTTTGGCGAACGCCTAACCGATGGACCGCACTTGTGTGCGTCGATCACTCTCCGATGTGATGTGGTAGCTCACGGTTCTGTGCGCGCTCCCGGTCGCGGAGGCGCCCCGGGCCCCGCCGCCGACCACGGCGGGCCCCCGCGACCGGCAGCCGTGCCGACCTCCGGGCCGGACAGGCCCAGCCCCCGCCATCGACCGAGGAGAGTCGTGACCCCCATCCTGTTCGTCTACGCCAAGGGCGGCCCGCCGCTGGAGTACGCGATACCGAGGATCGCCGTCCACGCCGAGGTGCACGTGCTGGCGCTCGCGCCGCTGCCCGAGGTCACCGCCCCGACGTGGCGGCCGCGTTGCGCCTCGGTCACCGAGGAGGCGCCGCGCGAGGGGGACGCGCTGGTCGAGCTGATCTGCGAGCACGCGGAGCTGGTGGGGGCCGGCGCCGTGACGACGCTCTCCGAGTACGCCGTGGTGGCCGTCGCGCACGCCTGCCGCCGTCTCGGCCTGGCCGGTGCGGGCGGCAACGTCGAAGCCGCCCGCGACAAGCGCCTGATGCGCCACCGCTGGCACCAGGCCGGCGTCCCGGTGCCCGGCTTCCAGCCGGTCCGCGAAGCCGCCGACATCGACGCGGCCTTCGATCGGCTGCGCCCGCCGCTGCTGCTCAAGGCCGCCTGGAGCGCAGGCTCCACCGCCCACGTGCGGGTCGAGGACCGCACGCAGGCCGAACGCGCCTGGCAGCTCGGCCGCGACGTCATGGCCGCGTCCGCGACCGAGGGGTACGCCGAACTCCACTCCGCCCGCGACGGCGTGAGCGACTTCCTTCTGGAGGAGATCGTCACCGGCCGCGCCGACGCCTGGTTCGGCACCGACAGCAAGCACGCCTGGGGCGACTACGTGTCCGTCGAGGGCATCGTCGCCGACGGCGTCTACCACCCGCTGTGCCTCACCGGCCGGATGCCGACCATCCCGCCGTTCACCGAACGCGCCGGGATCGCCCCGGTGGCGCTGCCACAGGCGGCGCAGCGCCGCATCGAGGAGGTGTCGCGGGCCGCCGTCGACGCCCTCAACCTCGACACCTGCGCCACCCACACCGAGATCAAGCTGGGCGCCGACGGCGAGATGTGGGTCATCGAGACCGCCGCCCGCTTCGGCGGCGTGATGACCACCCGCCAGGCCGAGGCGGTGCACGGTCTGGACATGCTGGGCATGCTGGTCCGCCAACTCCTCGGCGAGCCCGTGCGATACCCGGAGCGGATGCTGACCGAGGGCACCGGCGAAGGGCCGGGCGCCGCCGGCTCCCTGGTGGTGCTGGCCGCCGACCCGGAGGGCCGGCCGTGGCGGGACCTTCCGCCGTGGAACTTCGCCGCCGTCGACTGGCCGGAACTGCTCAGCGAGGGCACCCGCATCGAGCTGGTGCGGGAGGCCGCCCTGCCCGACGGCACGCCGATGCCCGCGTACACCGAGGCCGGCGGCGCCAACGCGATGGCCGCCCTGTGCTTCCTGACCGCCGATTCCGAGCAGACGCTGCTCGCCGACTGCGAGCACGTGATCGCCGCCCTGCCCCGCGCCCTGGCCGACGCCGTCGCCCGCACGGGTGAGGACGAGGCGTTCCCGGGGCAGGGGACGACGGACCGCACGGACCGTACCGACGACGCGGAGGCCGACGTATGAGCACCCCGAGCACCCGGACCAGCACCGACACGGCGGCGACCCCCGGCACCGCCGGCCCGGCGGCCGTCCCCGCCCAGGGCGCCGGCCCGTCCGGCGAGCACCGGCACGGCGCCGTCCTCGGCGGCCTGCTCACGCTCCCGCTCTTCGAGCAGCTGTGCGGCGTACTCGGCGGCCACCCGTACGTGAAGGTCGTGGTGGACCGGCACGAGGGCGTCTGGCACGTACTCGACAGCTCCGTCCACTCCTTCCACGTCAACTACATCGCCACCGAAGTCCTGGGCATGACCCTGGACGAACTCGACGCCGACCTCGACGGGTTCAACCACTCCGTCTACCACGACCCCGAACGGCGCTTCCTGCTCGGCGTGCTGTCCCTGCACACCGGCGGCGGCGCCGTCCCGCAGGACCGGCCCGCGCAGCCGTTCATGGTCCTGGAGACCACCGAGGCCGACACCATGGGCGCCGCCCTGCTCACCGAGTTCTACACCGAGGTCCGCGCGCACCTCGACGAAGCGCTCGCCCTGGCCGTCAAACCCGCCAACCACGGCCAGGAGAACGCCGTCGCCGCCGTCCCCGAGACGGACCTGCCGCGTGCGCAGGGCCACGAGCTGTTCTCCGCCGCGCCCTTCGTGCCGCTCACCCTCGGCACCGCGACCGGGCGGCTGCGCCGCTTCGCCGACGAGGACGACTACCGGGCCGCCCGCGCCGGCCTCGCCTGGTACGACATCGTGGCCATGCCCGTCGTCCCCGACGACATCCCGCGCCTCGCCGGCCTCCTGAACGCGCAGCCCACCACGCCGCTCTCGCACACCAACATGCTCGCCGCGGGCTGGGGCGTGCCCAACGCCATCGTGCGCGACGCCCTGGACCGCATCGACGACGAGAAGCTCGACGGCGCCTGGGTCTCCTACGAGGTCACCACCGAGGGCGCCCGCCTGGAACGCACCGAGGAGCCCGCCGACCTCGCCGAACCCGCCTGGCACACCCAGCGCATCCGCATCGACGCGCCCAGCCGCGACGACCTGCCGATCGTGCCGCTGGCCGCGCTGCGGACCGGCGACCGGCACGCGTACGGCACCAAGGCCGCCAACCTCGGCGAACTGCACCACGTACTGCGGAACGGCTCCGCACGCCTCACCGGCTACTACGCGGTGCCGCGCCCGCCCCGCGCCGACCTCCTCGGCCACCTCGCCACCCGGCTCGGCGCGAGCGGCGAGGGCGAGGAACTCGCCGAAGCCGCGGACGGCTTCCTCGCCCGCCACGTCAAGGCGCCCGAGGGCGTCGCGGTGCCGTTCTCCCTGCAGCAGCGCTTCCTGGACTCCTCGCCCGCCATCCAGCAGAGCATCGGCAAGCTGAAGATGGCCCTCGAACTGGGCGCCATGGACGCCGTGGACGCCGTCTGCGTGCAGCTGCAGCACCTGGTGCGCACCACGCCCGTCCCCGACGACATGGCCCGCACGCTCGACGCCCACCTCGTACGCCACCTGGCCGGAGCCCAGCGCTTCGCGGTGCGGTCCTCGTCCAACGCCGAGGACCTGCCCGGCTTCTCCGCCGCCGGCATCTACGAGTCGCACACCCAGGTCACCGACCTGCCGGGCGCCCTGGACGCGATCCGCCAGGTGTGGGCCTCGCTGCTCTCCCCGCGCAGCGTGCGCCTGCGGCACGAGGCCGGCATCTCGCTGGACGACACCTACATGGGCGTCATCGTGCAGCGCTACGAGCCGTCGCCGCTCGGCGGCGTGATGGTCACCTGCAACCCGACCAACCGCGCCGACTTCCGCAACGTCTACCTCAACTGCGCCCACGGCTCCACGGCCGCCGTGGTGGACGGGTCGACGCTGCCCATGCAGTACCTCTACAACACGGTGGAGGGCGGCGGCCGCACGCTGTCGCTGGGCGCGGCGGACACCGACCTGGACGTGGAGACCCGCGAACGGCTGGCCCGGCTCGCGCTCGCGGGACGCCTGCTCCAGTCCCACTTCGCGACGGACTACACCTTCGCGGCGCCGCTGGACGTCGAGTGGCTCCTCACGGCGGAGGGGCGCCTGCACATCCTCCAACTCCGGCCCTACAACGCGTAGTCCGGCCCGCCGGGCCGGGCCCCGTGCGGAAGCGGCGGGGTGGCGCCGGTCTCCCACGCCCGACGCCCCCGCCCCCGCACCACCACACCACCGAACCCGAGGCCAGGTCCGCACCCCCATGCCCCGCATCAGCAAGCCCCGCTCCACCCGGAAGTCCGCGCCGCCCGCGCAGGCCAAGCGCCTGATCCGGCTCAACAACGGCTTCCAGCTGCTCTTCAACCTCCTGTGGTGGATGCCGGTCTTCTACCAGTACCAGCGCGACGCCGGCCTCTCCGACGCCCAGATCTTCGCCATCCAGGGCGCGTACTACGTGTCGTTCTGCGTCCTGGAGATACCCACCGGCTTCCTCGCCGACCGGATCGGGCACCGGCGTGCCCTCCAGCTCGGCGCGGCCGTGATGGTGGCGGCGAACCTGATCCCCGTCGCGTCCCCGTCCGTGACCGGCTTCCTGCTGCACTTCCTCACCATCGCCACCGCGCGATCCCTCGTTTCGGGCGCCGCGAGCGCCTACCTGTACGACTCGCTGCACGCCCGCGGCGCCGGCGAGCACTACGTGCAGGCCGAGGGCACCGCCCGCTCCATCGGCCTGTGGGCGAAGATCGGCTGCTGGCCGCTGGTCGGCGTGCTGATGCAGATGCGCCAGGAACTGCCGTACGTGCTCACGGCCGTGTGCGCGCTCGGCGCGCTGGCGTGCGCGATCGCCCTGCCCCGCCTCGCCGCGCCCACATCCCCGCCCACATCCCCGCGCACGGCTCCCGCCTCTTCCGCGGCGACCGGACCCGCCGACGGCGAGCGCGACGGCAAGGGCACCGGCCTGCTGACCTCCCTGTTCGGCGCCCTCGCCGTCTTCCGCCGCTCCTCCGCGCTCGGCCCGCTCATGCTCCAGGGCGTTGCCCTCTTCACCCTCGCCCGCATCTGCCAGGTCAACCTGTTCCAGCCGCTGCTGATCGACAAGGACGTCCCGCTCACCCAGCACGGCGCGATCCTGTCCGCCATGACCATCGCCGAAGCGGTCGCCTCCGCCCGCCCCGAGTGGCTCCGGCGCCGGCTCGCCGACACCACCTCCGTCACCGTCCTCAGTCTGGTCCTGGCCTTCACCCTCGCCGCGACCACCGTCGCCGGGGGAGCCGGAACCGTCGTCTGGCTCTGCCTGTTCGCCGCCGCGACCGGTCTCGCCTTCCCCATCCAGCGCAACCTGGTCAACTCCGCGATCCCCGACTCCCGGCACCGCGCGACGCTGCTGTCCCTGGAGTCGATGCTGGACCGTGGCGTGTGCGCGCTGGCCGCCGTCGCGGTGGGCGCCTATCTCGCCGCCGACCGCCTCGACGCGCTGCTCGTGCACTCCGCGCTGGCCACGTGCGTGCTGCTGGCCGCCGTCGCCCTGGTCCTGCGCCGCCTTCGCCGCCGTGGAGCTCCCGGCCTCGCCGGAAGGGCCTCTCTCCCCGCCCCGCGCGACGCCGCCCCGCGCGACCCCGCCGCAGCCGACTCCACTCCGCACGCTCCGGCCGACCGCCGGAGGTAGACGCCACCTCCGCGCCCGACCCGGGCAGCGGCCGCTGCCGTCAGGCGTACCGGACGACGCTGGGACGTGGCGGCCAGGCCGTCGCGTCCAGCAGGCCCGCGCAGTAGGCGCGGGCGACCAGCGCGGGCCGCGACGGCGCGTCCAGCAGGCTGCGCAGCCGCCGCAGGTGGTAGTCCAGCGCCTGCCGGGACAGCCCGAGTGCCGCCGCGATCGCCGTGTTCGGTTCTCCGGCGGCCAGCATCACCAGGACCCGCAGCTGCACGGGGCTCACTCGTGGCCGCCCGGCGAACTCCGCCCCCACCGGGGTCAGTACGGCCACCACCGCGGCCGGCACCCCTGCCCGCCGCACCAGCGACAGGTCCGCCCGTACGGGCCGCCCGCCCCCCGCCGTACGCAGCACCAGGACGCCACCGCACCGTGCGAGCCGCCCCTCCGTCAACGCCCGCCACCCGCCGCCCGGCAACGCGCCGGACGCGTCCTCGACGTGCTCGGCCACGTCGTCGCCCTCCACGACGCCACGCGGCAGTCCCAGCAGCGCCGCCGCGGCCGCGTTCAACCGGCGCACCCGCCCGTCCAGCTCCAGCGTCACCACCGCCAGCCCGGAACGCTCGCGCAGCGCGTGCAGTTCCTCCCCGGCCGCCGCCATCTCCTCCAGGGCCCGGTGGTGGTCGGTCACGTCCACGTAGATGCCGCCGACGCGACAGGCCTGGCCGCGCAGCCCGTTCAGCGCGAACCGGTGCCCGACCGCCTCGCCGGGAGCGCCGCCCGCGTGCAGGAAGCGGATCACGTGCCGCACCGGCCGTCCCGACGTCAGGACCTCGCGGTCGAGTTCGCGTGCGGTCGCCGCGTCCTCGGGCGGGTCGACGTCCTCGACCGTCCGCCCGACCACGGCCTCGGGAGCCCGCCCGTACAGGTGCGCGTAGGCGGCGTTCACCCACAGGTAGCGGCCGCGGTCGTCCCGCACGAAGGCCGCGGCCGGCGAGTACGCGGCCAGCGCCTCGAACCACTCCGCCGCCTCTTCCTCCACCGCCACACCCGTACCCCCGTCACCACGTCGAGCCCTCATGCTGGACCACTCGGCCCCCGCGGTCACCACCCCCGCCGCGCCCGTATCGTGAGCCGCCCGCACCGGAACAGCCCGCAGCCCCTGAGGAGTCGCCACATGAGCTCGCCCCCACTGTGGATCGGCGGGCCGCCCGGGGCCGGGAAGAGCACCGTCGCCCGGCTGATCACCCGGCGCCGCGGACTGCGCTGGTACCAGGCGGACACGCGTACCTGGGAGCACCGCGACCGGGCGCTCGCCGCCCGGCACCCCGACGCCGTCCGCTTCGAGCAACTCTCCCCCGAACAGCGCTGGTCGGCGCCCGACGCGGCGCTCCTCGCCATGTCGCTGCACCGCGAACGCGGCCCGATGGTCGCCGACGACGTCCGCGCCCTTCCCGACCGCCCCGCCACCGTCGCCGAGGGCACCCCCGTCGTCCCGGAGATCGTCGGACGGGACGACCCCGCCGTGTGGCTGCTGCCCGCGCCCGGCCTGCAGCGCAGGCGCCTCGCACGGCGCGGGCCGCACCCGGCCGGGACCCTCCGCCTGTACGAACTGCTCGCGGACGAGATCGAGGCCGACGCGAACGCCCACGGAGCCACGGTCCTCCGCATCCACGAGAACACCACGGTGGCGCAGGCCGCAGCGGCGGTCGAGGAGATCTTCGCCGATGCCCTCGCCGCCTGCCCCGCCACCACCGCTGCCGAACGGCGCGTGCTCCTCCGCGACGCCAACCGCGCCGTCGTCGACCAGCACCTGGCGTACTTCGCCCGCCCCTGGTCCACGGGCGACCCGGCGGCCGCCGTCGTGGACTTCGCCTGCGAGTGCGGCGCCGCGGACTGCCTTGCCGACGTGCCCCTCGCGGTCACCGCCCACCCGTCCGGGCCTGGCGGGCCGCCCCTCCTCGCCGCCGGGCACCGGGCCGCCGCGTGACGCCTGCCGCGCCCGGCCCGGTCCGCGGGGCTCAGCGCTGGAACAGGCTCCTGCTGTACGCGTCGATCTCGGAGCGGCAGCGCTCCGCGTCGAGACCCGCGTAGGCCAGGGTCAGTCGGCCCGCGTTGCCGAAGAGCAGGTCCATCGAGTCCTCGCGCGCGTTGAAGACGAATTCGAGCTGCGCCCCGGTGCAGCCGTACTCCGGCGGGAACCACATCTCGATCTCCTGCCAGTAGTTCACCCGCGAGGCGACCGACTGCTTCGGCGTGCCGTTCTTCACCTCCGCCTCGTCGAAACGGAAGCCCAGATCGCCGAACGCGGTGAGCACGAGGTCCTGCGCGGGCAGCGTGTGCACCGCGAACTCGTCGAAGTCGCCCCGGTCCACGGCGTCGTCGATGGACAGCTCGGTGCGGACCGCCACCCGGCCGCCGCGCAGCCGCCGCCCGCCGAGCATGTGCGTCAGCGGCGTCTCCCACGGCAGATCGACCGGGACCTGGAGCACGTGCTCCAGGCCCGCGCCCAGCTCGAAACCCTCGGCGACCGTCTGCGAGACCACCACGCCCGGGTTGGTCCACTCGCCCTCAACCGGCTCCATGTCCTCGAAACGCGTCACCACATCCAGGCCCAGCCGGGCGATCTCCACGTCCGCCCCGCCGCCGCGCAGCGTCACCGTCGCGTTCACCCGCTCCCCGGGGCGGTACGCGTCCCGGTCGAGCACGGTCTCGACCTCCGGCGCGTTCACACCGAGCGCGCTCAGGAACGTGCGGAATGCCATGCGGGGCTCCTCCCCCTCGTACGGGTCCCTACCCCCGGCACCCTACGCACGCCCTGTGCCCCCACCGGCGGAACCAGGTCTTCTCGCGCCGGCGAACTCCCGTCCCGCCGGGCTCACATCGCCGCGACGACCGCGGACGTCAGCAGCAGCAACGCGACCGCCAGCAGGATCCCGCCGAACACCATCAGCGTCACGGCCGTGCCCTTCGGCGTCGGCGCACCGTCCACCAGGACCCGCGACGGGTGCCGCGGGTCGTACCGCACCGTCACCGGCGAACCGACGTGCAGCCAGCGCAGCGCCGCCGTGGGGAACCGTACGGCCCGGTGCCGCGGCTGCCCCTCCGCCGTGTGCCACAGCACGATGTGGGTGATGCGGTGGCCGTCGTCGGTCCGGCGGTACCGCACGTCGACCACCTGCCCCTGCACGGGCACGCCCGACCGCTCCAGCCGTCCGAGCCGGTCGTACCTCACCCACCCCCAGACGAAGAGCGGCAGCCCCAGCAGCAGGGCGGGCACGAACAGTACGAACAGCGCGGCCATCGGCCCTCAGACCCCCGTCCGGGCCCTCGGGCCCACTCGGCCGCCGACCGCCCCGGTGCACAGCGGGGCCGGGGCGGCCGACGGATCTCTCAGCACCTCAGTGGATCACTTGATCAGTGGATCAGCACATCTTGTAGTCGACGCGCGTCGAGTCGTATGCGCAGGAGTCGCGGAACGAACCGCCCGGCCTGCGGAGCGTGGCCGTGTCCTTGTCGTTGTTCCACACGTACCAACCGCGCCCCATGTACAGGTGCCCCGGCGACTTCGTGCCCTTCCCCGTGTGCACCTTGACCGTCTTCCCGGGGCTGATGCGGTAGGCGGGGAAGGTGTACGTGTGCCCGGCCGCGTCCCGGACCGTGTAGCCCTGCATCTGGAACTTCGCACCGGTGGTGTTCTTGATCTGCACGTACTCCGCGTTGAGGCTCGAATTGCCGCCCCGGTCGCTGCCGGGACTGTCGTAGTGGATCTTGTAGATGTACACGTTCCCGGCCGCGTGGGCCTGGGAGGGGGCGAGTGTCGCGGCGGCCGCCAGGGCGGCCACACCGGCTGCGACGGTACGGAATCGGCGCATGAGCGTCCTCGGTGATTCTCGGGCCGGGCACCCCACAGGGCCCGGCAGAGCCACAGAATATGGTCAACTCATCCGATTGAAGGCCCTGTTACCGAACAGCGACAGAACCGTCGTAACGTCGCAGAGGGCCGAGCCCGCGGCGCACTCGGGCAGGAAGACGCCCGCGGACCCGGCCCCTCGCCCGACTCCCGGAGTGCAGGCGGGCACTCCCGAAGCCGGACACCCCTCAGGTCGCCCGCACCGCCCGCCCCGGTTCCCCGGGACCCGGCGTTTCACCCGCCCGGCCGCACGTCCCGCCTCCGCCCCCGGGACACTGGACGGATGGCCACCGTCCTCCTCTTCCACTCCGTCCTCGGGCTGCGCCCCGTCGAACTCCAGGCCGCCGAACGCCTCCGCGCCGACGGCCACGACGTCACCACGCCCGACCTGTACGACGGCCGCACCGCCGAAACCCTCGACGACGGCTTCGCCCTCAACCGCGCCGCCGGCCGCGACACCCTGGTCGAACGCGCCGTGTCCGCCGCGGCGACGCAGCCCGACGACGCGGTCCTCGCCGGGGTCTCCATGGGCGCGTCCGTCGTCCGCACCCTCCTGCCGCACCGCCCCCACACGGCCGGCGTGCTCGCCCTCCACGCCCTGCCCGGCCGCCCGGAGACCGTCCGCGACGACCTGCCGGTACAGATCCACGTGGCCGACCCCGACCCGTTCGTGCCACCCGCCGACCTCGCCGCCTGGCAGCACGCCGCCTCCACCGCCGCCCCTGAACCGTCCGCCGCCGACGTCCACACGCACCCGGGGCTCGCCCACTTCTTCACCGACCCCGCCTCCGCCGGCTACGACCCCGCCGCAGCCGCCCTCACCTGGCAGCGCGCCGCCCGCTTCCTCGCGGGCCTGGGCTCGACCCGATGACCCCGGCACCGGCTCCCACCCCGCCCCGCGTCGTCGTCGGCGCCGCCCTGTGCTCCGACGGCCGCTTCCTCGCAGCCCGCCGCACGTCCCCGGCCGCCGTCGCCGGGCGCTGGGAGTTCCCCGGAGGCAAGGTCGAACCCGGCGAGACCGAACAGACCGCCCTGGCCCGCGAACTCCGCGAGGAACTGGGCGTCGAGGCCACCGTCACCGCACGCGTCCCCGGCGCCTGGCCCGTCCGCGAGGACCTGATCCTCCACATCTGGCTCGCCCGCCTCACCTCCGGCACCCCGCAGCCCCTCCAGGACCACGACGCCCTCCGCTGGCTCACCCCCGCCGAAGCCCTCACCCTCCCCTGGCTCCCCCAGGACCTCCCCGCCGTCCACTGGCTGACCGAGCTGATGTACGACGAGGGATGAGAGCCGATCAGCGACGACAGGAAGGGGTCGCGGTGCGCCGGCAGAATGGGGGTGTGAGCAGCGTCGTCCCCTCTTCACTCGCCGTATCCGCCCGAATGAGCAGGCAGGCATCTCGTGACACGGGCCCGGAGAAGGCGGTTCGAGCCCTGCTGCATGCGGCCGGTTACCGCTACAACGTGAACCTGTCGGTTCCGGGTATGCGACGCAGGACGATGGATGTCGGCTTCCCCAGGCTCAGGATCGCGGTGTTCATCGACGGATGTTTCTGGCACGGCTGTCCCGAGCATGCAACCCGGCCGAAGGCCAATGCCTCGTGGTGGCGGCAGAAGTTGGACCGGAACATGGCCCGCGACGCTGAGACCAGCGAGCACCTCGCTGCGCAGGGGTGGACCGTCCTCCGATTCTGGGAACACGAACCCCCGTCAGAAGTGGCTGACCGCATCGCTTCTGCCGTGAGAAGCCGCCGCGAAGCCGGTGCTCGGGGCAGGCCCCGAGCACACTCCTGACGGTCTATCAGGTTTGGTCAAGAGCTGGCAAAGAACCCAACACGGTGCTTGTAGTCGAAGATCATGTGATCACCGCATTTTCCATCACGCAGTGTGGAGAATGCGTGAAGTTGCTGTGTCGGTGATCCATTGAACAGTCGCGACTGACGGACACCGGTAGGAGCAGGGGCGAACGAACGAGAGCTGGTGCGGCCATCCCGATGAGCGACGAATTCGACATGGTGTACGAGACGTTCCAGGCGCTGCTGGAGTCGTTCCCCCCGGCTGAGGCCGTCAAGCGCATGCAGATGATGGCCGTCCCCCCGGCTCTGGTCGAACGAGTGCGTGAGCACCACGAGCAGCAGACGATCAGGGTGAAGGAGCTGGAGGAGCCGCAGGCGGTCGTTCTGGGTAACAGGGCAACCTGGTACACGGGGCCGCAGCCCAAGGACAAGTGTTGGCCCGCGATCAGAGCCATGCTTCTTGGCGACGGCTGGTCGGAAGAACCCGCCTTGGCCGACCTCGACAGGTCCTCCACACGTGTCATGTCGCTGCTGAACCATCCGAAGGAACGGGCGTTTGCCGCGCGGGGCCTTGTCGTCGGCTACGTGCAGTCGGGCAAGACCACCAACTTCACCTCTGTGATGGCGAAGGCCGCGGACCGCGGGTACAAGCTCTTCATCGTCCTTGCCGGCATTCACAACGGTCTCCGACGTCAGACCCAGGCGCGGTTGGTCCAGCAGCTCGTGGAGCCCAACCCCTCGCTTTGGTCCCAGATGACCGGGCTGGATGCGGACTTCACACCGCAGGCCAATCCCGCCTCGTACTTCGGCCGGAACAACCGCACCCGTGTGCTCTGTGTCGTGAAGAAGAACGCGACGGTCCTGCGTAAACTCGACCGGTGGCTCGCCGAGGCCTCCGAGTATCTCCGGGACTGCCCCGCATTGATCATCGACGACGAGGCGGACCAGGCCAGCGTCGCCACGAAGTCCATCAATCCCCTGATCCGCAGCATCATGAGCAGGCTTCCGAGGTCCGCCTACGTGGCGTACACCGCTTCGCCCTTCGCCAATCTGCTGATCGACCCCAGCGCCGACGACCTCTATCCCAAGGACTTCGTCGTCAACCTCCCCAAGCCGGACGGGCACTTCGGCACCGAGGTCCTGTTCGGTCGTTACGCTCTGGACGGCGAGGATCCGAGTGACGTGGACGACGGCCACGACATGATCCGGTCGGTACCGAGCGACGACGTCCCCCTGGTGAGGCCGATGACGAAGGCCGACGTGGACGGGTTCGAGCCGGTCCTCACCGACACCCTGCGGAGTGCGGTCGAATACTTCTGGTTGACCACGGCCGCGCGCCGGGTCCGCCGGACGGGCAACCCTCACAGCACGATGCTGATTCACACAAGCGTCAACACTTCCGTCCACAACAGCTTCCGACGCCCCCTCGAGCATCTGCGGAAGTCGGTGATCAAGTCGTTGAACGAAGCCGGGACGGTCCTGCGTCTTCGCGAACTGTGGCGTGAAGAGACCTCCCGAGTGCCGGCAGTGGAGTTCGGCGAGACATCCGTTCCGTTCGACTCCCTGCTGGCAGAACTCCCCGACGTTCTCCGTGATTGCCGCGTCATCATGGACAACTCCAGCAGCGAGGACCGTCTCGACTACGAGAACGGTGCCGTCGTGGCCATCGCCGTCGGTGGAAACACTCTGTCGCGCGGTCTGACCCTGGAAGGACTGTCGGTCAGCTACTTCGTTCGTGCGGTCTCGGCGTACGACACCCTGTTGCAGATGGGTCGTTGGTTCGGCTTCCGCAAGGGATACGCCGACCTCCCGCGGATGTGGATGACGGACGAGCTGGCGGAGTGGTTCCGTCACCTTGCGACGGTCGAGACGGAGATGCGGCGCGACATCGAGACCTACATGACCGAGGACGAGACGCCACTCACTTTTGCGGTCCGGCTTCGCACCCATCCCAACCTGCGCGTCACCGCGGCGGCGAAGATGCGTTCTGCCGTCACGGCCGCCGCTTCCTACGGCGGCAGGCGCATGCAGACCCACTACTTCCACACGGACGCCGAATGGCTGCGCGGGAATATCCGGGCGGCCGAAGGACTGGTGGCCAGGTGCCTCAGGAGTGCCGGCAGGGTCGAGGACCGGGCTTCGGAGGGGCGACACCTCTTCCGAGAGGTCCCCCATGATGTCGTGACGGACTTCCTGGACGAGTACGAGTTCCACGAGAAGTCACCCGAGAACGACAGCGAACTCATGAACGCTTACATCCGAAAGCGTGTGACAACCGCCGACTCACTTCGGCGGTGGAACGTGGCCGTTGTGGGCAATCCGAAGGGCGGGTCGTTCAGATTCGCCGCTGATGTGACCGTTGGACGCAATACTCGTGCCCGGTTGCGGACCGACCCGGAACCTGGATCGGTGGACATCAAGACTCTGATGAGCCGCCGTGACGCGGCTGTGGACCTCGAGGGGGCAGCGGCGGACATGACCGAGCAGGCGATCATGAAGGAGCGCCGACGCCAGCTCCCGGATCACGGCCTGCTCGTGCTCTATCCGATCGACAAGCTCTCCGTGCCCGAGCCGGCCAAGAAGCTCCGTGCGCCCCTTGACGCTCCGGAACACGTGATCGGCGTCGGCATCGTCTTCCCGGAACCGCAGAACGGCGACAGCACCGTGAGGTATGTGTCCGCGGATCTGTCCGGTGTCGTGCTCGAGGACGACGACGCCGAGCTGGAAACGGCTCTCGAAGGATGAGAAACGAAATGCTGCGTGATCTCGTCGAGACACGCTGGACGGCGCTCGAGGCCGAGCCGACCACGACGGCGCGGCGGCTGCGCGTGGCCCGACTGCCGGTAGTGACGCATCAGGGGGCGTTGGCGGCCGCCGTTGACCACGCGGGTCACCGGCGCTTGCTCGTTCCTGTCCAGAGCAACCAGAAGGTGCGTCCCGGTCTGCACGGTCCGGTACTCGAACTTCGTCGGCGTCCGCTGGAGGACGAGGGCACGTACCAGGTCTACGCCGACCTCGCTTGCTGCAACGCGGAGATGAACGACCTGTTCACGGGACTTTGCGTCGATGCTCTGAGCGAAGCTGGCAAGCACCTGAACAACCCGGTGAAGGCGCTGTACCGGGTACTCGACCGATGGAGGGCACTCTTCGCGACGGACCGACGGCCGCTCGGACCGGAGCAGTTGGCGGGACTTTTCGGCGAACTGCTGGTCCTGGAACGGATACTGCGCCTGGACTCCGGGGCGCACCGCTTCTGGCTCGGCCCGAAGGGACACCGGCACGACTTCTCGAACGGCACCGTCGCCGTCGAGGTGAAGTCCACCACCGAAGCCGGAGGACGCCGTGTGCGCATTCACGGGCTTGATCAGCTCGACGCACCGGTGGGAGGACACCTGCACCTGGCGCGGTTTCGGCTGCTGAGTACCACTGCCGGCGAAGCCGAAACCGGTCTGGTCTCGCTCGTCGATCGTGTGCTTCGTCTGTGCGACGACGAGGCGGCATTGCTCGGGCTTCTCGGCGAGGCGGGGTACCGAGCCGTCGACGCGGCTCGTTATCGGGACACGTGCTTCGTGGTGGAGGACGAGACGTGGTATCCGGTCAGCGACGGGTTCCCGAGGTTGACGGCCAGAGCATTGAGCGAGGCCGGACTGACCGCACCGGTGCACGACGTCGAGTACTCCGTCGAACTCACGGCCTCCGTCCCGGCCGTTCTCTCTTCCACCCGACAGGCCGATGTGCTCGAATCGATCGTCGCGGAGCGTACATGACGGACAGCCGATGGCACTCGCAGCCCTACCCTCCCGAGGGCGCCAGTGCTGCCGAGGGAATCCGCAACCAGCTCGGTCGCCCCGAACTCGACCTGCTCACCATCCTGGTACGAGAGTCGGCGCAGAACAGTTGGGACGCGCGTGTACCCGACTCGATGCGCCCTGTCGACTTCGACATCGACATGTGGGCAGTGAGTCCCGCGCACAGCTCGGCCTGGCGGGAACTCCTTCTGGCGGGCGCTCCTCACACTGCTGAACACTTCCCGCTGCGTGAGACGTTGAGGCGGGGACAGATTCGCGTGCTGTCCGTGTCCGACCGAGGCACCCGCGGTCTCGGTGGACCGACACGAGCGAACGACGCGGTCGGGCCGGAAAGGGACTTCGTCTCCTTCGTGCGGAACATCGGCGAACCGCGGGACACCGCTCTCGGTGGAGGCACGTACGGGTTCGGGAAGGGCATCTTCTACCTCGTGTCGCGGCCGGGCACAGTGCTGGTGCACTCTCGGTGTCGGACCCCGAGCGGTGGTTACGAGACCCGCCTGATCGGCTGTGCTCTCTGGCAGAGCTATGTGGAGAACGGCCCGGAGGGGAGCCGTCGCTTCACCGGCCGTCACTGGTGGGGCGACGTCCACGAGGGCGTCGTGGACCCGTTGGTCGGTAGGGAGGCGGAAGTCATTGCCCGCCGTCTCGGGCTCAGGCCGTTCGAGCCGGAGGAGACGGGGACCACAGTCGCCGTGGTGGACCCGAATCTGGACGGGTTGGAGCCTTCGAGTGCCGCCTCCTACCTGGCCGACACCATTGCTTGGCACCTTTGGCCGAAGATGATCGCGACGGAGGGCCGAGAACCGGCCATGCGTTTCGCGGTCGTCTGCGACGGCCTGCCCCATCCGGTCCCGGACCCCCGGGAGACCCGCCCATTGAACATGTTCGTGGCGGCCTACGAGGCGATGAACGGGCGCGGCGGCAAGGATCTCGAATGTCGCAATCCGATTCGGCTCCTCGGTCGGCTCGGTCTCGTCAAACGCATCATGCCGCCGCTCGAAGCCAGCCGGGCCCAACGCATGCTGGGCATCGAGAACATGATTCACCACGTATGTCTCATGCGCCCGGCGGAGCTCGTGGTGACCTATCACCCCGGTGCAAAGCCGCCGAGCGTGCATCAGGGATACGCCGGTGTCTTCCGGGCGGATGATTCCATGGACGAAATCTACGCAAAGGCAGAACCGCCGACGCACGACGCCTGGAATCCGCAGTCGCTCGACAAGCGGGAGGGCACCTTCGTGCGTACCACCTTCCGCCGTATCACCGAGGCGGTGGACGACCTGTTGTCGTTGACGGGAACGGCCGGGGCGGCCGCCAGCAAGGCGGCGTTGGGAGCGGCCAGCATGCATTTCTCGGGACTCGTCGGCGGGGCGTGGGGATTGGGTGGCGCCACGGACTACTCAAAGCCCGGCAGTACGGTGCCACCTCGCTCTCGACCGCAGGACAGGTCGCTTCGGCGGGGTGGCAGTGCGCCCGATTCCCGTATCGACGCGTCGCCGGAATCCGTTGACGGCGAGAGGTCGCACTCCGGGGAGGATCCCGTTCGGGGCCGGCCCCGGGTGACGTATGTGAGTGACCCGTACTACGCCGATCTGGGCGACGAGACCGTGCTCGTCCAGGAGTTCCGACTGCCTGCACCCGTCCCGCAGCGTGTCCGTATCGACCTTGGCGTCACGCTGCCCGGCTCCTCGGGGAGAGAGACCGACCCGCCCGTCGGGGCGGCCATGCCCGAACTGATCGGCTGGGAGGACGAAACCGGCCGTCTGCATGCGGGCGCCTCCTGTGTCATGGAGGGGGGTGGGGCCGTACGGCGTGCGCTGGTCAGGCCGGCGCCCGACACGATGACCGAGATCGCCATCAGGGTCGAGGCGGTGAGGTTGCCGTGACCAGGCGAGTGCTTCCGTACCGTGTTCCGGCGGAGGAGGCCGTCCGCGCCGAGCCGTGGCGCCTTCGGTTGGAGGACGAGGACATCATGCTGCCTCCGGCGATCCCCGAATGGGACTATCACCTGGATCTGCGGCTGAGGCGGACGGTCGGGATCGACCTCGCCCGCGTACGCCGTGAATCGGGCTTGCCGCTCGATGCCGCCCTTGTGCTGTCGAGCGTGTGGACGGCCACAGGATCGAATCTGAGTGGGCCGGCGGAGCAGATCGGTGTCCACGGAACCGACACGGCGACTGTCGAACTGGATTTCACTCTTCGCGGCGCGGATCTGGGGGGCCTGCTGGTGCTCGACACCGCACTGCTGTTGGGCGAGCGCCGGCACGATGCTCGGCCCTCCGTACCTCGCCGTGCCGGCTCGGTACTGTGGAGTGACAGAAGGTCGATTCGACTTCAGGGTGATGCTCCTCAGTTCCCCATGGCGGTCATCGACTTCGCACACACCTCCTTCCCGGACGGTGCGGCGTGGCACCTGCAGATCAGCGGTGGTCTCCACAGCGCGACCATGGGGTCCCTGCTGCTGCTCGTGAACGAACAGAACACCGTCACCACCACCGCCTTCCGCAACGCGGCAGGACCGCGTCCGGTGGATCGCACCGTACTTTCCGCGGTTCGTGCGGACACCGCACGAACGATGATCGAGCACGCGCTCGTGAACGAAGAGTTCACCGAGGAGGCAGGCTTCCCCGAAGGCTCGCTGGGGGCGACCTTCCTCGATCTCTTCGATCGCCTCTTCCCCGACCAGTCGATCGCGGACGTCCGACTTCGACGGCAGCAGTCGCCCGCGCTGTTCGCCTCGGACCTGCAAGCTGCGGTGAAGATCTTCGAGGAGGCATAGATGAGCTTTTTGTACCCACGTCTCCTCGAAGGCGAGGCCCGGCCGCTGTACACCGAGTACCGTGAATTGCCCGTCGAAGCACTGACGCAGCGGGTCTCCCTGCGCCACGACGCAGCCGTCTACTCGGCCACCGGCGGCGATCGGGTGCCGTCCCAGCACCTCATGGAGCTGCGGGAAAGTGCTGTGGAGATGGCGCGCAGGACAGGTTTCCCGCACGCAGCGGGTCGCACCGCCAACGCTGATTTCGACCGAGGACTGGCGGAACTGCTGCACACCCGGACCGGCATGGTCCCGGCCGAGGCCGCTGCTCGGGACGTCTGGGCGTTTCTCGCTCTCGTGCTGCTGCCCGACGTGGCATTCTGGCGCTATCCGCGACCACCCGGTGATCGGGTCCTCGGCACGGACCTGACGCGGCACGTCTTCGGACGCCTGTGGTGGCGATCCCAACTCGTGCATGCCCCCGGGCATCCGGACCCGTACCACGCGCTGAGCATCCTCGGCGAAGCCGCTTTCGACCAGATCTACGCCCGACGGGTTGCTCTAGGAGGCAGCCCCCACTTGGTGCGCGGCATCCTGCGGGTCTGGAGGGATCTCGACCTGCAAGGGCTCAATGAGCGGGACACGCTGCGCGACTTCCTGAAACGACTGCTGCGTCTGGCACCGTTCGTCCTCTTCGACGGAGTCGATGAAGCTGCCCTCGACGAGGAGCTTCGGGCTGTCGCGCAGGAGTCGGTCGAGGCGGTGCGGGGTGAGGCTCCAAAGAGGTGCGACCCGAACCCTGGATCACCTCCAGAGGCGACGGAGACCACTCGGAAGCAGCGTTTCACCACAGTGGAACTGTGCTGCGGAGCGGGCGGCCAAGCCCTCGGACTGGAACGGGCGGGTTTCGATCCCGCGCTGCTGATCGACAGCAAGGCCGACGCGTGCTTCACCGTTGAGCGCAATCGCCCCGACTGGGACATCGTCTGCATCGACCTTCTGCAGTTCCGTGTCGAGATGCGACCGGACATTCGCGGTGTCGATCTCGTCACCGGTGGTCTGCCTCGCGTGAAGTCACTCGCCACTGTTGCGCGCGACGACGACGCGCAAGAGGTGAGGGTCTTCCGAGCAGCGATTGATCTTGCATGCGATGTCGCGCCCAAGGCTGTTCTCTTCGAGAACATGCCCGACCTCGTGGAGTCGGCGGACTTCAATTCTGCCCGACTGTGGGTCGAGGAGACGCTGGAGGCGGCCGGCTTCCACGTCTCGTGGCGGGTGTTGAACGCGGCGGAGTATGGAGTCCCTCAGAACCGAAAGAGTGGGTTCCTCGTCGCCCTGCGAGAACCTTACGCGTCTCGCTTCACCTGGCCCGAGCCGTGGACTCGACCTCCGCCGACGGTAGGAAGGACGTTGGCCGAGTCGATGGCTGCGAACGGGTGGTCGGGAGCTCGTCAGTGGGCGTTGGACGCCGACCGCCCCGCCCCCGCACTGGTGGGGGGCTCCGAGCGGAGAGGAGGAGCCGACCTTGGGCCGACCGGAAGCAAGCGGGCATGGGCGGCGTTGCGGGTCAATGGGTCCAGTTTGGCAGATTTTCCGCCGGACGATTCCTTTCCGTCGGGCGACGCACCCCGTTTGACGGTGGAGCAGGCGGCCTTGATCCAGGGCTTTCCCGTGAACTGGCAGTTCGTCGGCGGCAAGACTTCACGGTATCGTCAGGTGGGCCACGCGACCGCCCCTCCGCTGGCCACCGCGGTGGGTCTGGCCGTTGCGGCGGCACTTCGCGGCTCGTTCTAGGATCGCTTCATGCGCACGCTCCCGTCAGCTGGCTCCGAACCCGTGACCGTCGTTGACCTGTTCAGTGGATGCGGAGGCTTCACTCAGGGCTTTCACGAGTTCCGCCCGGCGACGACCATCAACGGTGCACCAGTGTTTCGCAGCATCGCCGCCGTCGAGCGGGACGAGTCTGCGGCAGCGACCTACTCGGCGAACTTCGGGCGACTGCGTCCGTCCGACGACTTGCCTGCCACTCGGGTACACGTCGGCGACATCGAAGAGTGGGAGCCGACGCCCGAGGCGCTCGATGCCGACGTAGTGGTCGGAGGCCCGCCGTGCCAGGGTTTCTCTGCGTTGAACCGAGAGAAAAAAGGCATTGAACGAAATCGACTCTGGGAAGAGTACGTTCGAATTGTTCGAGTGATTCGCCCCAAGGTTTTCGTGATCGAGAACGTCGACCGATTCCTGAAGTCGGAAGAGTTCGGAAACCTGCAGAGGGAGGTCGCTGACGACGGGTTGCTCAAGGGGTACCGGCTGGTTGATCCGCCGGGTTTGGTCGCCTCCGACACGGTGGAAGCGAGGAACAAGCGCTACCTGCTCAATTCCGCCGACTACGGTGCGGTGCAGGCGAGAAGGCGGACCATCGTCATCGGTGTTCGAGAGGATGCCGAGCAGGGGCGTTTCATGGCCTACCCTGAGAGGACGCACCAGCGACGTCCACGAACTTCGGGTGACTCCCTCGAGTTCCCAGAGGCACAGTCGAACTGGTGGAACTCTGCAGACGGGGTATTCGAAGAGTCCTCCCGACTGGCACTCGTGGACAAGAATCTTCCTCCCAGGACGGAGTATGTTCCTGAGATCGGCCGAAGGTGCCCCGGCGTCTACAGGACGTCCGAGCTGCATTTTGGTCGAAATCCGGAGCCGCTGTCCCTCGCTCGGTACCAGGCCATCCCGCCGGGAGGGAACCGCAAACATCTGCGTGGCAAGTGGTACACGATGGACGAAGTGGGCAACATTGTCATCTTCGATACTTCGAGTCCTGCAGGAGTTCGGACGCCCGTGGCATATTTGTCGACCCCGAGCTGGGACAACCACAACACCGGGACCGGCGATGTGATGGGACGTATGCGGAAGGGTGAGCCGTCAGTCACCATCCGGACTGAATTCTACAAGCCCGAGAAGGGGCGGTACCTGCACCCCGAGGATCCTCGTCCGATTACTCATTTCGAAGCCGCGCGGATCCAGGGATTCCCGCGAGACTTTCGATGGTGCGGGTCAAAGGTCGAAATTGCTCGCCAGATCGGTAACGCCGTGCCGATTCGATTGGGTGCAGCCATTGCGGGGGCCATCCACCGGTTCCTGCGTCCTTGAAATTTCAGATTGCGGTCGGGTCGAACAGAAGGGTCGGTTCGGCGAGGATGTCGCGGGCTGCCTCGCTTTTGTAGATGAGGTCGATGCTGCCGTAGCGGGCCTCGTTGTAGTCGTAGCCGAGGTCGGCGACGGCCGTGCGTACGGCGTCCTCGGACGGGCCTTCGATCTCGAGGAAGGTGGGCAGGTCGGGCCAGGTGTCGAGGTCGTAGGTGATGTGACCGAGCTGCCACTCTTCGCGGTAGTTCTGCTGGTATCGGACATGGCGGAGTCCGAGGGCTTTGAGTAGTTCGGTGGTGGTCTCGAGTGAGTTGACTTCGATCTCGATCTCGGTGGTGCCGTGGATGGTGGTGGCGTCGCTGACCTGCTTGAGGGTGAGGGTCGTCCTGCCGCCTTCGTCGCGGAGGCGCAGCCACTGTTCGCCTTGGACGGCGTCGTTCTCGAAGATGAGCCTGGTGAAGAGGGTCTTCTCGAAGGTCCTTTGTGCGCCGACGGTCCGGAGCTGTTCGCGAACAGCGTCGACGTTGATGTTCAGGAATTTGGCTTCGTACTCGTTCTGGGGCATCGCTGGTTCGGCTCCCTGGTGTGGTCAGGCGGTCAGCTGGTGGAAGTCGTCCTCCCGCAGCCGCGGGCGACTTCGCTGCACGCTCCGCCGGTGTCGAACTTCCGGACGGACCGGCAGAGGTTCATGCGCTGGATGCAGATGCCGACGTGAAAGTCGCCGGCGGTGTCGCGGTGGAGGCGTACGCCGCAGTAGCCCTCTTCGTAGTCGGTCGTGTTGTTGAAGCGGCAGGTGGTGCAAGGGTTATGCGACCGCGGCTGTGTCCTGAGGCAGCGCACAGCCCAGCGGCCGACTTGCTGGTCAGGCTGCTTCTTCGGCGCACTCCGAGCAGAGGCCGGGGGTGGGGGAGCGGTGGGCGCGGTCGCAGGAGGGGCAGTTCTGGAGGGGGTTGGGGCGCGGGGGTGGCGGTGTTGGGGTTGAGCGGGAGAGGTGGGCGAAGGGGAGCGCGGGTGGGAGGGATTCCGTGAGGCGGTAGTGGAGGAGACCGGCGGGGCGGTGGATGACGCCCTCGGGGAGGTCGGCGATGAGAGTGCGGGCGGCTGCGGCGGGATCGATGCCGCGGTCGAGCCAGGTGGTGAGGGTGGGGATCAGGCGGGCGATGTCCCGGGCGCCGAGGACGAGGCGGGGGTCGTAGACGCGGAGGGAGGTCAGGAGGTGGCGCGCTTCGCGGCTGTTGGGGGTGGTGTCGGCGTCGGGGGAAGGCGCGGGCGAGGGTTGGTCCTGCTGCGGTTGCGGCTTCCGAGGGGGCGTGGGCGGCGCGGAAGGGGGAGCCGTGCGGGCGGCGGGGTGGTCGTTGAAGGAGGTGCGCGTGATGCGGCGGCCGTTGGGGAGGCGCACGAGGGTGCGTTGGAGGTATCCGGCGGCCTCCAGCTCGCGGAGGGCGCGGGCGACGACGACCTCGCCCTCGGGGAAGCGGGCCGCCAGAGCCTTGATAGTGACGGAGGTGCCGTCCGGCTTGGACTGGATGTAGACGGCCAGTCCGATGGCGACGGCGGACAACTCGGCGTGCTGGGCGAGGTGGTTGCCGACGACGGTGAAGCGCTCGCTGTGCCGGTGACGGATGTGGGTGACACCGGCCTGCGGAACGCGGTGATGGGCGCGCGCGGGCGCGTTAAGCTGCGGGACAGCCATGTGGGAAGGTCCTGACTTCCTGGGTGGTCAGACCCTCGCCCGGGATGCCAGTCCCGGCGGGGGTCGTCGCATGTGCGGGTGTTGTCGAGCCCGAGCGTAAGGCCGAGTTGGGGATGTTTCGGCCGGAGATCAAGATTCTCACCCGGACGAGGGACGCCGGGCCGGGTTTGGTGGGGAAGGTTTTCTCCACGAGTTCTTGAGAGGGGCGCGGGGTGGGCCAGGTCCTCGGCGACCAGGTCCTGGGGACCTCGATCTGGTGCGGGCGCGGGCGCTCCGGGCAAGGGAGGAGCCCCGGCGCAGGAGTGGGAGGCACCGGGGCTCGTTGTTCCCCCTCAGCTCCGGCCGTGAGGCCGGTGGCGCGCGTCCACCGGTCGTTGTGGCGGCGCCGATGTCCAGCCTGGAGGACGGGCCTGGGGTGCCGGTACCGCCGACCGGCTGGATTCGGGCCGCCGGTCGGCGGGGAAATCCGTGTGCGGCCGGGGTGGTGGGCTGGGAGGGTGCGGGAGTGGAGACCAGGGAGACGGACGTAGGACGGGCGGAGACGGACGTACGGCGGGCGGGGGTGGGGGACGCCGAGGCGGTGGCGGGGGTGTGGCTGCGGTCGTTCGCGGCGGCGCTGCCGACCGTGCGGCGGGCGCACGACGACGAGGCCGTGCGCTGGTGGATACGGGAGATCGTGCTGCCGCAGCAGGAGACGTGGGTGGCGACGGCGGACGGTGCCGTGGTGGGGATGCTGGCGCTGGACGGCGGCGAGTTGGAGCAGCTGTATGTGGAGCCGGCTTGGCGGGGGCGGGGTGTGGGGGACCGGTTGGTCGCGCTGGCGAAGCGTCGCCGGCCCGGCGGGCTCGCGCTGTGGACGTTCCAGGTGAACGGTCCGGCGCGGCGGTTCTACGAGCGCCACGGCTTCACGGAGACGGACCGTACCGACGGCGGCCGGAACGAGGAGCGTGAGCCGGACGTGCGGTGTGTGTGGCGGCCGGAGGGCCGTCGGGAAGGGACGGGGACGTGAACGCGAGGATCGAGCGGGTGAATCCGGAGCCGCTGCATGCGACGCCGGGCTACGCCCACGTCACCGTCGTGGAGGCGGGGCGGACGGCATACCTGGCCGGGCAGTGCCCGCTGGACGCTGCGGGGGAGTTGGCGGGGCGCGGTGACCTGGACGCGCAGATCGACCAGGTCGCGGCCAACGCGCTGGTCGCCCTGGAGGCGGTGGGCGCGCGGCCGGAGGACGTGGTGCGTTCGGTGATCTACGTGCGCAGCGACGAGACGGGCGTGCTGGCCGGGGCGTGGCGGAGGCTGAACGACTCGGTGATCGCGGGTGCCTTCGGCACGGCGAGCACGCTGCTGGGGGTGGCGCAGCTGGGATTCGGCGGGCAGTTGGTGGAGGTGGACCTGACGGCGGCGCTGCCGCCCGGGTGATGCGGGGCGCGGCGGCTCCGGGGCCCGGTGGTCAGGCGAGTTCGTCGGCGAGGAGATCCATGAGCAGGCCGTCGCGCCAGTCCCCGGTCAGCGGGTCGCGTTCGTAGGCGCGGAGGACGCCGACGGGCCGGAAGCCGACGCGGGTGTAGCTGCGGACGGCCGTGGTGTTGGCGGCTGCGGGGTCGATGGTCAGGCGGTGGTGGCCGCGCGCGTCGATGAGCCAGCGGGCCAGCGTACGGACGGTCTCGGCGCCCAGGCCGCGGCCGTGGTGGCGGGCGGAGAGGAAGAGGTCGATGCCGGCGTGCCGGTAGTCCGGGTCGTCCTCCTCCTCGTACTGGACGGACCCGATCACCTCGCCGTCGAGGACGACCGCGAGCATGTCGTCGAAGCCCTCGGGGGTGCCCCACCAGGCCGCGACCTCGGGTTCGCGGACGATGCGGTGGAGGGTCGGGGTGTCGTCGGCCATGACGGGGCGGAGGACGATCCTGTCGCCGCGGAGTTCCCAGTCCGAGTCCATGGGGGTCATCCTGACCCGTCCCGCCCCTTCGGCGCAGGGCGGTTCCTGCGGCTGCCGAGCCGACGGACGCGCATCGGGCGCTTCCCCGAAACCTCTCGGCGTGGCCTTTCGCTCCTCGTCGTACAGCTTGGCGCCGCGCACGGTGCCGGGGAAGCGTGGTGGGCGTGCCACGGGCGGAGGCGAGAGGCGAACGAGCCGCCGCCCGTCGTGGGGGCGGCTGCGCGGTGCCCGGAGGGGGCGTGCCGCGCAGCCGGGGCGCGTGACGGCCGACGGACCGCGGGGGCGGGGGTGCGGTCAGAGGTGGCGCGTGATGCGGGCGGGGTTGCCGACGGCGACGACGTTCGGCGGCAGGTCCTTGGTGACCACCGCGCCGGCACCGACGACGGTGTTCTCGCCGATGGTCACGCCGGGGCAGACGATGACGCCGCCGCCGAGCCACACGTTGTCGCCGAGGGCGATGGGCGCGGCGGCCTCCCACTTGGCGCGACGCGGTTCGGGGTCGAGGGGGTGCGTCGGGGTGAGGAGCTGGACGCCGGGGCCGATCTGCACGTCGGCGCCGATGGTGATGCGTGCGACGTCGAGGAACACGCAGCCGTAGTTGACGAAGGTGCGCGGGCCGATGGAGATGTGGGTGCCGTAGTCGACGTGGAGCGGCGGTCGTACGTCGACGCCCTCGCCCACCTCGCCGATCAGCGCGCGGAGCGCGGCGCGGCGGCCCTCGGGGTCGGCGGCGCGGGAGTCGTTGAACGCTTCGCCGAGCTCGGCGGCGCGCTGGGCGTCGGCGGCGATCTCGGGGTCGTCCGCGAGGTACGGCTCGCCGGCGAGCATGCGGTCCTTCTGGCTGGCCATGGTGCGTGCCTCCGAGGGGTGGTGACGTGCCGCCGCCCAGTCTGCCGACCGCACCACGGCCGCGCCGCACCGGGTTGCGGACGGGCGCCGGGGGCCGTTGTCAGTGACGGAGAGTAAGGTTTTCGGTAGGTGGTCGGTCGGCGCGATCGAAGGGGGTGAAGGCGTCGGTGAAGTTCTTCTACCGGCTCGTGTACTGGAAGCGGCGCCTGCTGGGCGCGGGGCGGCGCCCCGGCAGCGGTCACGTTGCGTCGTACGGGCCGTCGTACGGGTCACCGTACGGTCGCGGGAGCCGGGCGGCGGCCCGGCGTGCGCGGGTGCAGCGGATACGTGTGCGGGCGCGGCCGGTGCTGGTGTTCGCGGTGATCGTGGGCATCGTGCTGGCCGTGTCCGCGCTGTTCGGTGGTGTGGGCGGGGTCGGTCTGCTTTAGGGAGCGGCGGTCGTGACGGAAGCAGCCGGCCGAGGAGGGGAGGTGGAGGTCAGCGGTCCGAGGGGCGACAGGCCAGGAGCGGCTTCACGTCGAGGATCGGCGTGCCGTCCAGGGCTTCCAGGGCTGCCACGTGGACCCGGGTGCGTCCGTCGGGGCTCGGCTCGACGGCGGTGACGGTCACCTCGTGCAGGCCGATCGGGTTGGGGCGGTCCGGGGAGCGGGTGCTGAACACGCCGGTCTCGGGGCGTGCGTGGTCGCCGCGCGGATGGACGGCCAGGACGTCGCGGTCGGAGCGGTCGAACCAGGTCAGCAGCAGTACATCGGTGCCGGGGCGGAGGTCGCTGAGCGCCGCGGCGTACTGCGGCTCGAAGGCGAGCACCGCAGGTGGCGCACCCTCGTCCGGCTGCTTGGGGGCCGACGCCCGCTCCGTCAGCGGCGACTCGACGCGTCCGAGGGGTCGCAGCGCGTAGGGGTCACCGGTCACTTCGCGCCTCCTGGGTTCACCGACCGTCGGGTTCAGTGTGCCAGGGCGCCCGGCGTCCGTCTGCCCGTCGGGGCAGGGGCATTCGGCTCACGGCAGGGCGCCGATCGGGTGGGCGAGCGGCGGTGCTGCTTGGCCCTCGGGCCGAAGGCCCGGAAGGTCGTCGGCGGGCACCCGGAGAGGCCGGGGCCCGCCGCCCGGACGGGCGGAGTTCCGGGCGAAGGCGAGGGCGACATGAGCAAGGTGGGCATCGGCCGCGGGGTGGTGGCGGTGGCGGTCTGCGGGCTGCTGCTCGGCGGCACGGCAGGCGGCGTGCAGGCTGCGCAGGCGGGGCAGCCGACGCGCACGACGCAGCCGACCGCGACCTGCACGCAGATGGACGAGCAGTTGTGGGCGTTCGAGGCCGACCAGGTCGTCGCCGAGTGCCACGCACGTCGCGCGGCGCGGGCGGCCGAGCGGGTCGAGATGATCCTCGGTGACCCGCCCGGAGGCACGCCGGCGGCGAAGTGGCACAGCGAGAACCCGCACCACGCGCGGGACTTCGCCGAGCGGGCCGCCACCACGGACGACCCGATGCAGGCGGCCGACTACGCCCGCGAGGTCTCCGCGCACGCGGCCGTGCTGAGTGGCGCGGCACAGCCGGTGATGGAGGTGTACGGCCTGGACCTGCTCGTCGAGACGAAGGACGCGGGCCGCAAGAACGCGGAGCTGGCCGCCCGCCAGGCCGCCCGGGAGGCGTGGAAGGCCGCGGGCAAGGCCGCGAACCAGGGCGACGGGCAGGACATGGCCCTGAACGTCGCCGCGGACCAGGCGGAGGAGCAGGCGTGGCAGGCCGCACGGGAAGCGGGCTGGCTGAGCTGACGGGCGAGGCGGCGCCCGGGCATGCCGCCGTTGCTCCGCTCGCCCCGTCCGTGCACGCGCACGGACGGGGCGAGCCGGTACGTGCACCGGACTCGAGGGCGGACCACCGCGTAGCCGCACGGTGGCGACAGGCCGCGGTCCCACCGCGTTCGTCGCGTTCGCTGCGTTCGCTGCGTTCGCTGCGACGGCCGCGACGGCTGCGACCGCTTCGTCTTCGGCGACCCCGGCGGTCACGGATGCCGTACCCGCCACGGCCGGACCCTGCGCTGCGCGGCGGAGGCGGTGACGGCGATGGGTGAAGCGCTCGCGCTCGCCTCCGCCGTCCTCTTCGGCACGACCCACTTCCTCAGCGGTCTGCTGGCCCGCCGGGTCGACAGCGCGGCGGTCGCGCTCCTCGGCCAGCTCGGCGGCGTGGTGCTCATGCTGTGCCTGGCACCGTCCTTCACCGCAGCAGCCCCGGTGGTCGACGGGGCCGACCTGGCCTGGGGCGGACTCTCCGGCATCGGCACGGGCGTCGGGGTGTCGTCCGTCTACCGAGGCATGAGCCGTGGGCAGTTCAGCGTGGTGGTGCCGCTCAGCGACGTGGCGGCCGTGGCGCTGCCGGTGCTGGTGGGCGTCGCGCTCCTGGGCGACCGTCCGGGGGCGGTCGCCTGGTGCGGGATCGCCGCCGCACCGGCGGCGCTGTGGTTCGTCTCCCGCACCGGCCATGCCGAGCGGGAGGGCGTGCCGGGGGAGGGGCGCGGGGGGTTCGCGGCCGGGGCTCCCGACGGGCTCCTCGCGGGAGGCGGCTTCGCGCTGCAGTTCATCGGGCTGGCGCAGATCGACGCGGAGGCCGGCCTCTGGCCGCTGCTGGCGAACCGCGCGGCGGCCATCCTCGTGCTCGTTCCCCTCTTCGTACGGCGGCCGCAGCGGCTGCGGATGCCGGCACGCCTGGTGTGGGCGTGTTCCGGGGCCGGGGTGCTGGGCATGTCCGCGATCACGCTCTACACCCTCGCCACCCGGGAGCAGTTGCTGTCGCTGACCGTGGTGCTGACCGCCATGTACCCGGCGATCCCGGTGCTGCTCGGGGTCACGGTGCTGCGCGAGCGCCTGACCCGCCCGCAGGTCCTGGGCCTGGCCCTGGCGGCCGCTTCCATCGGGCTGATCTCCCTCGCCTGACGCCTCCCCCCGATGCCTTCCGACGCTGTGTGACGCCCTGCCGGTGGCCCGTCCGCCCGGGCGGGAAGTGAGTACGCGCACTCAGGCGGTGGAGCCGGGTACCCCACACGCTGGTGTCATGGTGCTCCGGGTCCTCGACGTGCTGGCCGCCGTGGTGCTCGCGGTGGGGCAGGTGGGCGGGTTGTTCGCACTCGCCGTCGCAGCGGAGCGGAGGAAGCGCCGTGCTGCCGGGCGGACCCGGACCGGGACGGCGAAGCTGTTGCTGGTCCTCGTCGTGCTGTTGCCCCTCGTCGGCGCCCCCGCCGCGTACGGGCTGTGGCAGGCAGGCTGGTGGGTGTCCGCACTGGCCGAAGGCGGCTTCGCGGTGACCTTCGTGACGTGCGTCCTGAAGGGTCTGGTCACGGCTGGAGGCCGACCGCCTCGGCCCTCGCCCGGGCGGATCCGGGGGCCGGCCGTTCTGCGCCCGGTCCCGCCGCCCCCGTCGGGTCACGGTCCGGTCGGCGACGTGGAGGGGGCCGTCGACGGGGGCTACGGGCCGGAGAGTTGAGTCGAACCCGCTGACCCGCGACACGGGGCTCGCTAGGGTGTTCGGTGACCGAATGAAGGGGCCCGTGACGGGGCGTGAGGACCGGCGGGTGCGGAACACGCACGCCGGGCGTACGCACGGAGTCGGGCCCCGACGACCGTACGCGGAAACGGGGAGACGACGACGTGCGCGACGCAACGGCGGGGGCCGGGGGCGGCACCGCCCCGGGCGGTTGCCCGGTGACCGGCCACGGGAGCACCGACGGGCCGACGCCGGGGGAGGCGGTGCCGCTCAGCGGGCCGCGCTTCCACACCGACCCCGCGGCCCTCTACCGCGAGATGCGGCGCGACCACGGCCCGGTGGTGCCGGTGATGCTCCCCGGCGACGTGCCGGCCTGGCTGGTCGTCGGCTACCGCGAGCTGCACCAGGTCACCGCCGACCCGCTGCTGTTCCCGCGGGACTCGGGGCTGTGGAACCAGTGGGACACGCTCCCCGAGGACTGGCCGCTGCGGCCGATGATCGGGCAGCGGATGCCGTCCGTCTACTACACCGTCGGTGCCGAGCACCAGCGCCATCTGCGCATGGTGAACCCGGCGCTGGAGGGCGTGGAGCACGTCGAACTCCGCGGCTGGTGCGAGGAAATGGCGGACAGGCTCATCGACGGCTTCTGCGGGCGCGGGGAGGCCGAGCTGGTCGCCGAGTACGCGAAGCCGCTGCCCGTCCTGGCGCTGGCCCGCATCTTCGGTTTCCCGGACGCCGAAGGACCCGCCCTGACCCGCACGATGAGCGACCTCGCCGACGGCGGGCCGGACGCGCTCGACGCCTACCGCGAGTTCGTCGGCCTGATGTACAAGCTGGTCGCCGACAAGCAGGCCGTGCCCGGGGACGACGTGGCGTCCCGGATGCTGGCCCACCCGGAGCCGTTCACGGACGACGAGTACGCCCTCGACCTGACGGCCCTCACCGCCGCCGGCCACCTGCCCACCGCGGACTGGATCGGCAACTCGGTGCGGCTGATGCTCACCGACGACCGGTTCAGCGCCTCCCTCACCGGTGGGCGGCACAGCGTCGCCGAAGCCATGAACGAGGTGCTGTGGGAGGACACCCCCACCCAGATCCTCGCCGGGCGCTGGGCCGCCCGCGACACCTGGCTCGCCGGGCGCCACATCGGCGCCGGGGACATGCTGCTGCTCGGCCTCGCCGGTGCGAACCTCGACCCGAAGGTGCACCTCGACGGATACGGCGGTGCGGACGGACGCGGCGACGGCTTCCGGAACGGCAACAGCGCCCACTTCTCGTTCAGCCACGGCGAGTTCCAGTGCCCGTTCGCCGCACGGGAGATCGCGGAGATCATCGCCCGGAGCGGCATCGAGGTGCTGCTCGACCGGCTGCCGGACGTCGAACTGTCCGTCCCCGCCGACACCCTGACCCGCCGGCCCTCCGCCTTCCTGCGGGGGATGACGGAACTGCCCGTCCACTTCTCACCCGCACCGCCCGTAGGAGGCAGACCGTGAGCAGCCAGACGACGCCGGCGACGGCCGGGACTCCCGCGACCGGGACTCCCGCGACCGACGGCCGCGAAGCGGCCGAGGGCCGTTGCCCCCTCGCCCTCGACCCGATGGTCGGCGACCTCGACGGGGAGACCCGGCGGTTGCGGGAGGAAGGGCCGCTGACCCGAATGGAGTTGCTCGGCGTCCCGGCGTGGACCGTCACGCACCACGCGGAGGCCCGGCGGCTGCTCACCGACCCGCGCCTGGTCAAGGACATCAACCGCTGGACGCTGTTCCGCACCGGGGTGGTCACCCGCGAGTGGCCGCTGATCGGCATGATCGACGCGGGCCGTTCCATGTTCACCGTCGACGGCGCCGAACACCGCAGGCTGCGCACCAAGACCGCGCAGGCCGTCACCCCGCGCCGGCTGGAGCAACTCCGCCCGGCCATCGAGGAGATCACCGGCCGCCTGCTGGACGACCTCGCGGCACAGGGCGTCGACGGGCGGACGGTCGACCTCAAGGCGGTCTTCGCCCACCCGCTGCCGATGTCGGTGATCAGCCACCTGATGGGCGTCGACCCGGACCTGCACCCGAGGCTGCGCGAGCTCTACACCGCGTTCTTCTCCATGCTCACCCCGCAGGACGAACGCCTCGCCGCCATCGACGAACTGGACGGCATCTTCGCCGACATGGTGCGGGAGAAGACCGCCCGCCCGGCCGACGACCTGACCAGCGCCCTGATCCTCGCCGACGAGGGCGGCGAACCCCTCACGGAGGAGGAGGTCGTCGGCAACCTCAAGGCCATGGTCGCCGCCGGGCACGAGACCACCATCGGCCTCATCCTCAACGCCGTCCGCGCCCTCCTCACCCATCCCGACCAGCTCCGCATGGTCCTGGACGGCGAGATCGGCTGGGACACGGTCGTCGAGGAGACCCTGCGCTGGGACACCCCGACCACCCACCTGCTGATGCGCTTCGCGACGGAGGACATCCAGGTCGGGGACCAAGTCGTCCCCGAGGGCGACGGCGTGGTGATCTCCTACCGGGCCATCGGGCGGGACACCGCGCAGCACGGCGAGGACGCCGACGCGTTCGACATCACCCGGCCCACGCCGATCCGCCACATGACCTTCGGCCACGGCCCGCACATCTGCCCCGGCGCCGCCCTCTCCCGTCTGGAGGCGGTCATCGCCCTGCCGGCGCTCTTCGCGCGCTTCCCCGCCCTGGCGCTCGCCGTACCCGTCGAGGAGATCCGCAACCAGCCGGTGCTCACCCAGAACGACCTCCAGTCCTTCCCGGTACGGCTGGACGGCGGTCCTGCCGAGGCCCGTTGAGGCCCGGGGCGGCGACAGGTCCGCCGCCCGGATGAACGTCAGCGGGGGCCGTACGGACCCGGCCCCGGCGGCGGCGCGTACGGCCCCGGCCCCGGACCAGGTCCCGGCCCGTACGGTCCCGGGGGCCGGTGGGGACCGGGCGGCGGGCCGTACGGGCCGGGCGGGCCCGGGATGCGGGGCGGAGGCGCCGGGCGGGACAGCGACGCCGCGGCGCGCTGCGTCGGCGGCGCGGCCGTCGCCCGGCGGGTCCACAGGTGGTGGAGAAGCTCCTGCTCGCGGGCGTGGAAGTCGCTGACGGCGATGCCGCGTTCGGCGCGGGCGCGCAGCAGCGCCAGCGACGTGGCGAAGTGCTGGTACTCGGCGACCGTCCGGGCCGCGTCCGGGCCGCGGCCCTGGCGGGCCACGTCGCGGGCGAGGCTGCGGGCCCGCGCGGTGCCCAGCGCCCAGGCTTCCGAGGGGGCGAGCCAGCCCGCGGCGACGTACGTCCGCAGCGACTCGCGCACGGTGCGCAGTTCGCCGAGCCGCGACCACACGGCCAGCCAGATCAGGGTGCCCAGCACGGGCAGCATGAACAGGGCGTAGACGAAGAGGAAGGTGAACGAGGCCTGCGAGGCCGCCCCGTTCCAGATGGCGTGCAGCAGGATCGCCGTCAGCAGTCCGGCGAGCGCGACCGGCGCACGCCAGCGCCGCCGCCGGTGCGGCAGCGCGGCGGCGATGCCGAACGCCACCCCCGTCAGGCCGGTGAACAGCGGATGCGCGAACGGCGACATGAGGATGCGCGCGACGAACGTCGCGGCCGTTGCCGAGGCGCCCGCCTCGTAGGGCATGCCGGTGTCGTCCCCGCCGTACGCGCGGCCCAGGTACAGCACGTTCTCGGTGAAGGCGAAGCCGGCCGCGGTCAGGCCGGCGACGGCGATGCCGGACACCACGCCCGTGAAGTACCGCCGCCGGAAGAAGAAGAGGAGCACCACGGGGATCGCCTTGGCGACCTCCTCCACGACCGGCGCGACGACGGCCGCGCCCAGCAGATCCGCCTCGGACGCCGACCCGGCGATCGACCCGGCCAGCCAGGCCGTGGTGAAGGTGTTGGCGAGCAGCGCGATGAGGGTCGCCGCGCAGGCGCCCCAGCCGAAGACGAAGACGTGCTGGCTCCAGGGCTTGGGCTCGACCCCGTCGACCCAGCGGAACGCCGCGACCAGCAGCGGCACCGGCAGCAGCGCCAGCAGCAGGCCGACGAGGAGTCCGTCCGTGCCGGTCTGCTCCCGCACGAGCGCGAGGATCACCACCCCGCACAGCACCAGGACGCCGGCGACCGCGAGCAGCCGTAGCGTCCGCGCGTGGCGATGCCACCAGGACGGGGTGCGCGGCGGGCGGTAGCGCCAGTCGGCCTCAGACGCCGGCATCGCGGGGAACCGCGGCTGCGCGCCGTCGTCGGTGGGCGCCGCGTAGGGCTCGGGGGCCGCGCACGCCTCCGGTGCCACCGTCGGGGCGGGCGCCGGAGGGGCTTCCGTCTGCGGTGGCGCCTGCGGCGCGGCCTCGTCATGCACGTGTACGACAGTAATAGGGGTGCGGGCGGGGCGGGGAACGTCCGTGCGTCGGTGGCGGCGTATGCGTGGTCGCGGCAACCATCCGTGGCGCCCCGGAGGGAGTCAGACGCGGCGGAACAGGAGGTCGCGCACCCCGTGGCCCTTGTGCAGACCCTGCCGCTCGAAGCGGGTCATCGGCCGCACCGAGGGGCGCGGTTCGGCGAAACCGCCGCCCGCCGAGGCGTTCTCGTAAGCCGGATGCGCGGTGAGGACCTCCAGCATCTGCTCCGCGTAGGGCTCCCAGTCCGTCGCCAGGTGCACCAGCGCGCCGGGACGCAGCGGCACGGCGGCCAGGTCGAGGAACTCGGGCTGCACGATGCGCCGCTTGTGGTGCCGCTTCTTCGGCCAGGGGTCAGGGAAGTACAGGCGGAGCCCGGACAGCGAGTCGGGCGGCAGCATCTCGCGCAGCAGGATGATCGCGTCGCCGTTGGCCACGCGGACGTTGACGAGGTCGTTCCGCTCCGCCAGCCGCAGCAGGTTGCCCTGGCCGGGGGTGTGCACGTCGACCGCCAGGATGCCGGTCGCCGGATCGTCCGCGGCCATCTGCGCCGTCGCCTCGCCCATGCCGAAGCCGATCTCGCAGACCACCGGCGACCCGGCGGGCAGCGAGTCGAAGAGGGCGTCCAGGTCGAGCCGGGACAGGCCGTCCACGTCCACGCCCCAGTGGGGCCACATCCGTTCCAGCGCCTTGCGCTGGCCGTGGGTGACGCGGCTGCGGCGCGGCTGGAAGCTGCGGATGCGGCGCTCGTGGTGCGAGCCGGCGGGGTCGGCGGCCGGGCCGGCGCCGGGCGCGAACATGGGTGTGCGGGACCGCTCCTCGGCGGCCGGGCGGGCGGGCTGAGCTGGGGTGGAGGCGTTGTCGGACACAGTGCGTCCGATTCTACGGGCGCCCCGGAGGCCGGCCCGAGGGCAGGCGGAGACGCGGGCGGACGCGGCCTCCGTACCGAGGCCGTACCAGCAGCGCCACAGTCCTGTGCCCGTTGGTCATGGGCGCGCCAACGAGGCACGGGTCGTCGTACGCTCACGTCCGCGCCCGGCGGGGATCGGGCGGTCGCACGACCGAGCCCACGGGGGACACATGCCGCGCACGAAGAGAACACTCCGCCGCACCGCCCTGCTCGCGGCCACCGCCACCGCTCTGGTGTCGATGGCCGCCTGCACTTCCGACGATTCCGGCGACGGCCGCAAGAGCAAGGAGGGGAGCACCTCCTCCAGCACCCCTTCCCCCACCCCGTCCGGTACGCCCTCCTTCACCCCTTCCGGCACTCCCTCCGGCACGGCCTCCTCGGACAGCGACTCGTCGGACGAGGACTCCGGGAAGTCCACGTTCAAGCCGTCCACGTCCAAGCCGTCCACGTCCAAGCCGTCCACGTCCAAGCCGAAGTCCACGCCGAAGACCAGGACGAAGCCGAAGTCCAGGTAGAGGTCGTGCCGGGCCGGACCGGCACGTCAGCGGGCCAGCGCGGCCAGCACCCGTGCGGCGACCTCGCGCCCGATCGGCAGCGAGGCCGTCGCCGCCGGGGACGGCGCGTTGAGCACGTGCACCGTGTGCGGCGACTGGGCGAACAGGAAGTCGTCCACAAGGGTGCCGTCCGGCAGCACCGCCTGCGCCCGTACGCCCGCGGGCGCGGGGCACAGGTCGCCGGACGTCACCCCGGGCAGCAGCCGCCGCACCGCCGCCGTGAAGGCGTGGCGGGACAGCGAACGGTGCACCTCGCCCGCGCCGTACCGCCAGTGCCGGCGTGCGAGGTGCCAGGCCCCCGGGTAGGCCAGCACGCCGGCCAGTTCGCGCGGCCGCAGCGTCGTCGGGGCGTAGCCCTCGCGGGCGAGGGCCGGCACGGCGTTGGGCCCGATGTGCACCCCGCCGTCGATGCCGCGGGTCAGGTGCACGCCCAGGAACGGGAACGCCGGGTCCGGCACCGGGTACACCAGGCCGCGCACCAGGTCCGCCCGCTCCTCGGCCAGTTCGAAGTACTCGCCGCGGAAGGGGACGATCCGCATGCCCGGGTCGTCGCCGGCCAGCCGGGCGATGCGGTCGCAGTGCAGACCCGCGCAGTTGACCAGCGCCCGCGCGCGCAGCACCGAGCCGTCGGCCGTACGCACGGCCACGCCGCGTCCCGCGCGCCGGTCGACCGCGGCGACCTCCGCGCCGTACCGGAGGGCCGCGCCGCCCTCCTCCGCCAGGCGGCCGAGGGTGCGGGCGACCGCGGTGAAGTCGCAGACGCCGGTGGTGCCGACGTGGATGGCGGCCACGCCGCGGACGTGCGGCTCGTACTCCCGGAGCTGCGCCGGGCCCAGCTCGCGCACCGGGATGCCGTTCTCACGGCCGCGCTGCACCAGCGCGTGCAGTCGCGGCAGCTCGCTCCGGTCGACGGCGACGATCAGCTTGCCGGTCACCTCGTGCGGCACGTCGTGCGCGGCGCAGAACTTCACCAGCTCCGCCGCGCCCCCGGTGGCGTAGCGGGCCTTCAGCGAGCCGGGCCGGTAGTAGATCCCGCTGTGGATCACGCCACTGTTGCGGCCCGTCTGGTGCAGGGCCGGGGCGCCCTCCTTCTCCAGCACGATCACGCGCGTTCCGGGCGCGGCGCGGGTGACGGCGTACGCGGTCGAGAGGCCGACGATGCCGGCGCCGACGACCAGCACGTCGCAGTCCAGGGCGGCGCCGCGGGGGTGGGCGGGCGCGAGGTTCTCCGGGGACGACACGCTTCTCATCATGACCGGTGGGGGCGGGATTGATGCGTGCGGCAGGGGGGCGGGCGGCGGCGAAGGGGGTCCGCGCGGCGGTGGCCGGGGTGGCCCGCGGGGCTGCGGCCGGACGTCACGGCGGGGTCCCCGGTCCGGTCACGCCGGGGTCTTGAGCAGGGGACGCGCCCGTTCGCGCAGCTCCGCGACCCGGGGCTCGTCGCCGTACGGCTCCAGGCGGTGCAGCAGGTCGCGCACGTATTCGGTGGTGCGGGCGGAGGAGATGCGGCCCGCGACCTCGACGGCGAGTGTGCCCGCCGCGCAGGCCGCGTCCAGGTTGCCGGACTCCAGCTCGGCGACGGCGGACACCACCAGCCGTAAGCCGTGCGAGCGCACGAACTCCTCCGTCGGCCGGGACAGCGCCTGCTCGGTGAAGCGGCGGACCTGGCGCGGGGCGTTCAGGTCGCGGTAGCACTCGGCGGCGTCGGCGGCGAGCCGGTCGTAGGAGTAGAAGTCCAGCCAGGAGGGGTCGGCGTCGCCCGGACGCGCGCGCTCCAGCCAGCCCTCCGCCGCGGTGATCGCCGCCTCGCACGCCTGCGCGTCGCAGGACTTGGCCAGCGCGCGGGCCTCCACCAGCCGGAAGAAGCTCATGGTGCGCGCGGTGGCCAGACCGCGGTTGCGTTCGACGGCGGCCTGCGCGAGATCCACGCCCTCGTCGGCGAAACCCCGGTAGGTGGCCTGCAGCGACATGGAAGCCAGCACGTACCCGCCGAGCGGCACGTCCGCCGCGGCGCGGGCCAGGCGCAGCGCCTGGATGTAGTAGCGCTGGGCGGCTTCCTGCTGGCCGGTGTCGAAGGCCATCCACCCGGCGAGGCGGGTGAGTTCGGCGGTGGCGCCGAACAGCGCACGGCCGACCTCGTCGGAGTAGGCGCCGAGCAGCAGCGGGGCGGCGTCCACCCGCAGGCACTCCGGGACCATCGACGAACGCCAGTCGCCGCCGCCGTACTTGGAGTCCCAGCGACGTGCCTCCTGAGCGGCCTCGCGCAGCTTGGCGACGTCCGTGTGGCCGACCCGGAGCGACGCGGTGGCCGCCGCGTCGCCCTGGCCGGCGGCATCCTGCCGTGGGGCGGACGGGTCCTCGCGGCCCGCTGCCGCGTCGGCGGGCCGGGCGGTCTCGGCGGGCTCGCGTGCCACCGAACTGTCGGCGGGCGTGATCAGCCACCGCGAGGTGGGGGTGGCGTACGCGCTGACCGCGAAGGAACCGGCGAGCGTCTGCCAGATGCCGCCGCCGCGCCGGTTGCCCAGGTCGAGGCGGTACAGGTCGGTCGCGGACTTCACGGCGTCGCGCACGTCCCGCGGGAAGGCCAGCCCGACCTCGGGAGCCGGGTCGGACACGGCGAGCCCGATCTCGTGCAGCGGTACCGGCCGGCCCAGCTTGCTGCCTATCGCCGCGGCGATGAGGTGCGGCGCGACGCCCTGCGGCACCATGCCCTTCGACACCCACCGCGCCACTGACGTCTTGTCGTAGCGGAGCGTCAGACCCCGCTGTGCGCCCAGGTCGTTGACCCTGCGGGCGAGTCCGGCGTTGCTGATCCCGGCGAGGGTGAGTACGGTGCCGAGCTTATCGTTCGGCCCGCGTTGCTCCCTGGACATGCGGCACCCCTGACACAGCGACGGCCGCGCTTCCGGCGCACGCGGAACTCCCCGCCCGCGCCGACCGGTTCGCCGGGCGGGCCGGGGACTCCCGCCACGCCGTGGCGCGGGAAAGTACTGCACCCACAGTAGTTCGCCGCATCCCTACCGTTAAGAGGAGCGGCGGCGGTTGGCGGATTCGTGCCCGTGGCGCACGGCCCCGGGCACGCACGCGTCACGTGCCCCCGGAGTGTGGCCGTGCGCCCGCCCGTGCGCCTTGGGCGGGAGGTCCGGAAGCGCTTCCATGGGTCCCGCGTGGGTCGGCCCGCCGCTCTGTACCGGTGGGCCGGGGAGACCGCCGACCCCATTCCCCGCGGGCGGCGGCGCGGTCCGGGGGGCGGTGGGTGCCTCCCGGGCCGACAATCTGGCCGAAATGACACCGGTCGACTCCCCCGGCATATTCCACCCGCCGCCCCCACGCCGGTGGGCGCGCAAGCGGTGCACGTCACGCAAACGTGCGCCCCCTATCCCCCTCCGATGCGCCCGAGGCGTGGCAGCATGGTCGCTACAAGCGGCTGGCAGCAGCACCGAATCCTTGAACGTTGCGAGCCTGCGGACCTGTTCGAGCTTGGACCTGACGGGCGGAGGCGGGCGGCCATGCGGTGGTTGGTGGGCTGGAACAGCCCTGCGGCGCGCCCCGCGGGCGTCCCGGGCCCCACAGGAGCGGGAACGTACGGCCAGGGCGGCTACGGCCAGGGCGGCTACGGTCACGCGGGCCACGGCTCCGGCGGCTACGGACCAGGCCGGTCGTACGGCTCCGGCGGTCACGGGACGGGGACCGCGTACGGCCCTGCCGGGGCGTACGGAGGGCTCGCCGGTGTCCCCGGCGAGGTGAGCGGCGAAACGGTACGCCCCGTCGGCGGGCAACTGCTGTGGGGCGGACCGGGCGAGAGCGATCCGCTGTGGGCGGTCGGCGACTGGAGACCCGACGAGGTCCGCGTCGTGCACGGCGACGGCGGCAACCGCCTCGCGGTGCTGGGCAGTTGCGGCGCCGGTGACGAGGAGCTGCGGGCCGGCCTGTACACCGCGCGCGGCGGCGCGCTGCGCCACCTGACGGCCTGGCCCGGCAGCTACACCGTCGTCGTCCGCATCGGACGGCGCACCACCGTCCCCGCCGACCTGGCCGGCGCGCGGCCCGTGTTCCACGCACCCTGGGCGGGCGGCACCGCCTACGCCACCGCCGCCCTCCCGCTCGCCGACCTCATCGAGGCCGAACTCGACATCTCCCACCTCGCCGCGCTTCTCGCCTGCCCCGACGCGCCCGAGGCACTCGGCGACGGCACCCCGTACGCGGGCGTGCGACGCGTGCCCCCCGGCCACGCGCTGGTCCTGCGCGAGAGCAGCCGCGAGATCGTCGGCTACGAACCCACCGCCTCCCTCGCCGTCTCCGCCCCGCCGCCGCTCGACCCCGACCTCGCCGTCGCCGGTGTGCGCGACGCGCTGGTCGCGGCCGTACGCGCCCGGCTCGCGGCACCCCGGCACGCCTCCGAACACGACTTCACGCCCCCGGGGCCACGCGACCCCGGCCCGGTGCCCGGCATGGGCCCCGCCGACCGGCGCGCCGCGCGCGGCGCCCCCGAGCCCGGCATCGGCGCCGACCTGTCCGGCGGCCCCGCGTCCGCCACGCTCGCGCTGCTCGCCGCCGGGCTGCCCGGCATGCCCGGCACCGTCCACGGCACCGGCACCGCGTCGGCCGGGGAACGCCTCCTGGCCGTCACGTTCAACGACCTGACCGCCGCCGGCGCGGCCGAAGGCCGCGCAGCCGAGATCGAACGCGCCCGGCTCCTCGCCGAGAACCCCCGCCTGCACCACATCGTCGTCACCGGCGGCGACGAGTGCCTGCCGTACGCCGACCTGGAGAGCGGCCCGCTCACCGACGAGCCCGGCCCCTCCCTCGTCGCCGCCGAACGGCACCGCAGACGCCTGGCCGCCGGCAGCGCCGACCACTTCGTCGGTCTCGGCGCCCGCCAGGTCCTCGACGCCCACCCCGCGCGCCTCGCCGACCTGCTGCTCGACCGCAGACGCCGCCACCTGCTGCGGCCCGTCGCCGCGCTGGCCCGCGCCGAAGGCGCCGAACGCGCCGGTCTCCGCGCCGCGCAACGCGCCGCCGAACGCGACCGGGCCGACGGAGCGGACGCCGCCGACCCGGCCCACGCGGCGCGCGGAACCGGCGGCGTCCCGGGGGCGGGCCGCTCCGTACTCGTCCCCGTCACCGTCTACCGCGCCGCACGCCGCCTCGCCCGCACCCCCTACCGCGAGGGCGTCGAGGCCGCCGCCGCGCAGCTCCGCGACGGACGCGTCACCGGCGCCGCCGCCGGCATCCCCCGCGCCCGCGGCGGCCCCTCGCCCGCCGGAACGCGCGGCACCGGCGGCACCGGCACCCTGGACCTCTCGCTGGCCGCCCTCACCTGGTGCCGTCCCGGACCGGCCGCCCGCTGGATGACCGGCGAAGCCCTCGCCGAGGTCTCCTTGCTGCTGGAGGGCGCCGCACGGGTCCGGCCCATCGTCGAACGCCCGGGCGAACGCCGCGCCCGCGCGGCACTCGCCCGCCAGGCCGCCGACCACCGCGTCCTCGAACAGGCCGCCGAGATCCGCAACCAGCGGCTGCACGCGCCCTTCTACGACAACCAGGTCGTGCGCGCCTGCCGCGAACTTCCCGAGGCCGCCCGCGTGAAGCCCGGCGCCCGCGCGTCGGTACTGCGCGCGGTGCTGGCGGGCGCCGGCGTGCACGACGTGCCCCCCGGGTGGGGCGCCCCTTCGCACGCCAGCCAGCACGCCTCCGCGCGCGCCGGTCTCCGCGCCGCCGCCGACCCGCTCGCCGACCTCTTCACCGCCCCGCTGCTGGCCGAGGCCGGACTCATCGAGGCCCGCGTCGTCCGCCGCGCACTCCGGGCCGCTGCCGACGGTGAGCGCGTCCCGCTGGACGGGCTGGCCGACCTGGTGTCCACGGAGATCTGGCTGCAGCGCCTGATCGCCCGCCGCGGCACCTGCTGGACCGGCGCCGACGCCCCCCGCCAGCGCGCCGCCACCGCCGTCGTCACCCCCACCCCCGACCGCCCCATGCTCTGACCCGCTCCGGGGCCGCGAGAGCTGCACGGCCCTGCCGAAGGGCGTGACAGGCGCGGTGAGGGACGGGGTGCCGGCTCCACCCGCTGCGGCGCGGCAGTCCCGCCGGTCGCCGGGGTGTTCCGCCCGGGCGGGCCTGGCACGGCCCTCACCGGCCGGGGCTGAGGAGGACGCCTCCCCCCGCTCCAGTCGCCCGGCAGCGTCTCGCGGGACCGTGCGCGCCCGACCCCCGGCCCGTGCGCCGCCGCGACGGCGGGCACGCGCGTCGGGGAACAAGCCGGCCGTCCGGCGCCGCCCGCGACTGCGCGGGCCCAGCCGCGGTCGTGGGGCGCCGCCCCGGCCCCGCCGGGGCGCCGGGCCGGGGCGCAGGGCCGGACGGGCGCCGCGGCCGGGCCCCCGCCGGAACGGCGGCCTGCGCGGCACCGCGGCGGGGCAGGCGCGCGGCGGCGCGTCACGTACCGTGAAATTGCAGGGCACGCCAGGCGGGGGGCAGTGACAATGGGGACCGTGCGGTATCTGATCCTGGGCGCGACGGAGGCGCGGGACCCCGACGGGGCCCCGCTGCCGCTGGGCGGCACCCGGCTCCGGGCGCTGCTCGCCGCCCTCGCACTCCGCGCCGGGGAGGCCCCCTCGCCCGCCGTGCCCGTCGAGGTGCTGATCGGCGAGGTGTGGGGCGACGCGGACACCCACCCCGCCGACGCGCCCGCCGCGCTCCAGGCGCTGGTCGGCCGCCTGCGCCGGGCCCTCGGCAGGGACGCGGTGCTGTCGCTGCCCGGTGGCTACCGGCTGGACGCCCGTCCGGACGACGTCGACCTGCACCGTTTCGAGCGCCTGGCCCACGAGGGCCGCCGTGCGCTGGAAGGGGACGGCGACGCCGCCGCCGCCGCGCTGCTCCGCGAGGCCCTCGCCCTGTGGCGCGGGCCCGCGCTCGTCGACCTGCCGGACGCGACGTCCGCCGCCGCCCGTACGGAAGCGCTGCGCCGGACCGCCGTACAGCTCCGCATCGCCGCCGACCTGGCCCTCGGCCGGGCCGAGCACGTGCTGCCGGAGATCCGCGAGCTCGCCGCCGCGTCGCCGCTGGACGAGCCGCTGCAGGCCCTGCACCTGCGGGCGCTCCGGGACGCGGGGCGGACGGCCGAAGCGCTGGAGGCGTACGCCACGGTGCGGCGGGACATCGCCGACCGGCTCGGCGTCGACCCGGGCGGGGAACTGCGCGCCCTGCACGCGGAACTGCTGGGAACCGGCCGCTCCCCCCAGGGCACGGGGGACGCCGGGCCGGCCGCGTCCGCGGAGGCGCCGCGGCGGGCCCCGGCGCCGCACGAGGAGCCGCGCCCACGGCAACCGCGGGGCAATCTCCGCGCCCGCCTGACCAGCTTCGTCGGCCGTGAGTCCGACCTCGACACCCTCCGCGCGGACCTGCGGCGCTCCCGGCTGGTGACCCTGACCGGCCCGGGAGGGTCGGGCAAGACCCGGCTGGCCGAGCAGTCGGCGGCCGCGGCCCTCCGCACCCTCGCCGACGACGGCGGCACGCGGCATCCCGACGGCGACCCGTCCCCCGACGGCGCCGACGCCCCGGACGGCGACCCCTATCCGGACGGTGCCTGGCTCGTCGAACTGGCCCCGCTGGACCAGCCCGCCGCCGTCCCCGGAGCCGTGCTCAGCGCGCTCGGACGGCGCGAGACGACGCTGTTCGCCGGCACCCTCGAGGGCAGCCGCACCGCGTCGGGCCACGAGACCCAGCCCGCCGACGCCACCGCCCGGCTGCTCGAACACTGCGCGCACCGCCGCCTGCTGCTCGTCCTCGACAACTGCGAACACGTCGTGGCCGCGGCCGCCGCGCTCGCCGAGACGCTTCTCGCCCACTGCCCCGGCCTGACCGTGCTGGCCACCAGCCGCGAGCCGCTGGGCGTGCCGGGAGAGACCGTACGGCCGGTGGAGCCGCTTCCGCCGGTCCCCGCGCACCGGCTCTTCGCCGAGCGTGGCGCCGACGTACGGCCGGACTTCACGCCGGCCGCCTCCGTGCAGGACCGGGCCGCGGTGGAGGAGATCTGCCGCCGCCTGGACGGGCTGCCGCTCGCCATCGAACTGGCCGCCGCCCGGCTGCGGTCGCTGACGCCACGGCAGATCGCCGACCGGCTGGACGACCGCTTCCGCCTGCTGACCAGCGGCAGCCGTACGGTGCTGCCCCGGCAGCAGACGCTGCGGGCCGTCGTCGACTGGTCCTGGGACCTGCTGGACGCCCGGGAGCGCACGGTCCTGCGACGCATCTCCGTCTTCTCAGGCGGCTGCACCCTCTCCGCCGCCGAGTACGTCTGCGCGGGCGAGGAGGACGTCCCCGTGCCGGAGAGCGCCGTGTACGAGGTGCTGGCCGCGCTCGTGGACAAGTCCATCCTGATCGCCGACCGTCCGCGGTCCGCCGCCCAGACCGGTGTGCGCTACCGCATGCTGGAGACCATCCACGAATACGCCAAGGAGCGGGCGGCCGAGCACCCGGCCGAACGGGCGCGGGCGGCGGCCCGGCACACCGAGCAGATTCTGCGGTTCGTCACCGCCGCCGAACCCCGCCTGCGCTCCGCCGAACAGCTGGCCTGGCTGCCGCGCATCGAGGCCGACCTCGACAACATCCGCGCCGCACTCGACCGCGTGCGGCGCCAGGCCGACGCCGAGGCCGCCACCGCTCTGGTGCGCGGCATGGGCTGGTTCTGGTGGCTGCGCAACTACCGCGACGAGGGCGCCGCCTGGGTGGACCGCGTGCTGGCGCTGCTCCCGGACGAACGGGCGGCGCGCGAGGCGTGGCAGGAGGTCGCGTACCGCGAGTTCCAGCTGCTCCGGTACTTCCTCATGCACGAGCAGTACGGCCAGGAACGCCTGCTCACCGAGGAGTTCCTGCGCGTCGCCCGCGAACTGCTGGAGACCTTCAGCGCACCCACCCCCGAGAGCACCCGGTTCCCCGGCCTGCTGTGGTCGTTCTCCGCGTATCTGGAGGGCGGACCGCAGGCCGTGCTGCCGCTGATGGACGTGAGCGTCGCCAACTGCCGTGCGCTGGCCGGTCCGTGGGAGCTCGGGATCGTGCTCCTCTTCCGGGCGCACCTCCGCTTCGACACCCCCGGCGGATTCGAACGCGCCGCCGCCGACCTCGCCGAGATCGACGCGCTGTCCGGAACGACCGGCGACCGCTGGCTGCTGGGGCAGGTCTGCGGACTCCGCGCCGAGATCGAGACGGCGCGCGGGCACTACGAGCGGGCCCGCGCCGAGTTCGAGACCGCGCTGCGGTACGCGCAGGAACTCGGCGCCTTCCTGGAGATGCCGTTCCTGCTCGCCCGCATCGCCGAGACCTGGTACCGGCAGGGAGACAGCGGACAGGCGGAGAAGATGACGCTGCGCGCCGAGGAGGAGGGCGAACGCCTCGGCGTCGCCGACGCCCGCACATACGCCTCGCTGGTGCGCACCCTGCTGGCCCTGGAGCGCGGCGACGCGGAGCGCGGGCGCGCGCTGTGGGAGCAGACCCGCGCGTACGCCTGCCACGGCTCGCCGCCCGACGTGCTGTCCATCGCCATCGGTTCGCTCGGGGCACGGATCACCTCCCTCGCCGGGAGGGCCCGGCAGGCCCTGGCGGAGGTGGGGGATGCGCTGCGGCTCGTGGAGCGGGGCACCGCCCCCGAGGCGCTGGTGGCCCACGTGCTGCTGGACGCGGCGGTGATCGCCCTGCAGGCCGGTCATCCCGCCGAGGCGCTGCGCCTCGCGGACGCCGGCCGGGCGATGCGCGGCGCACTGCCCGCGAGCGTGCCCGAACGGCGTGAGGACGCGTGGGTGCGGGCGCGGGCCGCCGCGGAGAATGGGGGCGGACCGGGCAGTCCGGCGCTGGAGGTGCACGAGGCCGTACGGCTGCTGGACGCACTCGCCGGCGCGGGCGGCGGCTCCCAGACCCCCGACCACACCACCGCCGTGCCGCGCCCGGCGGGCCGTACGGTCAACGGCAACTGATCCGCGCGTCCGCCCAGTCGGCGAGCAGCAGGCGGTCGGCCGGGCCCTGCGGGCTCACGGGCTGCACCACCAGCCGTACCGTCCGCACCCCGGTCAGCGGTACCCGGACGGGTACCGGAGCCGCGCCGCGCCGGACCGGCTGCGACTGCCACAGGCGTGACCCGTCACCGAACACGGCGAAGCGCACGGCACGGTCGGTGAGCGTGAGCCGGTCGACGCGGGCCAGCGCGTCGTACGAGATGCAGCCGCGGTTGAGGTCGACCGTCACCGACGAGGGGGCGGGGACGCGCACGCCGCCGTAGCGCTGCCACAGCCAACTGCTCGCCCCGGCACGGAAGGTGGGGGCGTCCCCGCGAGGGCCGGGCCGGGCGGCGTCCCAGCCGAGCCGCGCCAGCCGGAAGGTCTCCGGCGCGGGCGGCGGAGACGTCGGAGTCGGGGTGGGCGAGGGGGGAGAGGGCGCCGGAGGCTCGGGGGCGGGCTGGGGCCGCGGTGGACGGGACGACGGCCCGGGATCCGGGCGCGGCGCGGCGGCCGGGGGCTCGGCCCTCGGCCGGTCCACGGGGGCGGCGGGCCGGGGCGGTTCCGGCTCGGGCGCAGGCTGCGGCGAGCGTGGTGGGGGCGACGGGGCGGTGGGGGCGACGGAGGGCTTGGCCTGCGGTGCGGGGGCCGGCTGGTCGTCGGCGATCAGGGTCAGGGCCACGGCCACTCCGGCCGCCGTCACCACGCCCGCCGCGACGCCGATCTTCACGGGTGCGCCCACGCCTTCGGCGACGGCGCCGCCACCCGCTGCGCCCGCGCCCGCCGCGCCGCCGGTCGCCGCGGCGCCCGCGACCGCGCCGCCGCCCGTGAGCAGGCCGAGGGCCTTCGTCCCGCCCGCCGCACCGAACCAGCCCAGGAAGGCCACCGGCACGAGCAGCCTGATCTGCGCGTTGAGGTCCACGACCTCGAGTGCCGCCGCCCGGCAGGCCGCACACGTCTCCAGGTGCCTGCGCAGCCCGCGTTCGGCGCGCATGCGCAGGCCGCCGCGCGCGTAGGCCCCGAGCCGGTCGGCATACGTGGCACATGCGCCGCCGTCTGCGCCGGCCCGGCTCACGTGCGCCTGGAGGTAGGCCTGCTTGAGCTTCTCCCGTGCGCGGTGGGCGAGCACCGCCGTCGCGTTGTCGGAGAGCCCCAGCAGCGGGGCGACGTCCCTGGGCGACTCCTCCTCCACGGTCGTGTGCCACAGCACGGTCTGGTACTTCTCCGGCAGGCTGCGGAACGCCCGCACGGCCATGGTCCGGTCGGCGTCCTGCATCGCCCGCACGTCCGCGCCGAGCGACAACGTGTCCTCGTCCGGCGACGAACCCCCCGGCACGGTGCGCGAGGCTCCGGCCGCCGACTGGGCGAAGGCGGCGAAGTCCTCCACCAGGTGCTCCCGCTTCGCGGTCCGCGCCCACGCCGCGGCCACCCGCCGCACCGAGGTGAGCAGGTACGCGCGCACCGCCGTGTCGGGGCCCGCCCCGGCCCGTACGGCCTGGAGGGTGCGGGCGAACACCTCGTTGGTCAGGTCCTCCGCCGTGTGCGCGTCCCGGCAGCAGGTGTGCGCGTAGCGGCGGACGGCCCCCGCGTGGCGGTGGTAGAGCGTTTCGTACGCGGTGGTGTCCCCGCCCCGCATCCGGCGGAGCAGCGCGGAGTCGGACTCCGCCGGGCTGCCGCCGGACTCGGAACGCCCTGCGCCGCGCCACTCGCGCTGCTGCGGGACGGAACGCCCGGCCGGTCCCCGGCCCGCCGCCGCGCCGTCGGGCCCCGCACCTCCTGCGGTCGCGTGTCCGCCGCCGGGCGGTGCGGAGGGGCCCGGCGGAACGGCGGCGACCGAGCCGCCCTGCCCGGGCACGGGCGGGACCGTGGACTCGCCCGTGCCCTCCCGGCGCAGCTCGCCGTCCGACGGCTGCCCGTCGCCCTCAACGCCCATCCCGCACGCCCCCGAACCGGCTGCTGCCGCGCGAACTCCGGTGATCCGGCACAGCGTGCCACAGCGGATGCCCCCGAGGAGGGCCCGGGAAAGGGCCGTTCACCCTTCCGGGGCATGTTCGACGTCAGTCGCGGGCGCGCAGTCCGTCCAGCAGGATGTCCAGCAGCCGGGCCGAGGCGGCGGTCTGCTGCGCGGGATCCGGCAGGGTGGGCGCCGCCGTGGCTATCACCAGCAGCACGTCGCCGACGGAGACGTCCTCGCGCAGACCGCCCGTGGCGCGGGCGCGCTCGACCAGCTGTCCGACGACGTCGAGGAGTTCCACGCCCAGCGGGTCGGTCTCGTCCGGGCCGAACCCGTCGGGTCCGTCCTCCTCGCGGCCGGCCGGGGCGCCCCCCGCAGGGACCCGCTCGACCAGCCGCAGGTCCGGCTGCCCGGACCGCCCTGCTCTGCCGCCGCCGTGCTCCGGCGCCTCGCGCGGGGACGGCACCAGGGCCCGTCCCTCCGCGGCGTCGCGCGCGGCTCCGGCGCGCAGTATGCGGGGCGGCAGCAGCCGCCCGGCTCCCGAAGCCGCCGACGTCCGCAGGAAGCGGGCGAGCGCCGACCAGGGCTCGTCCTCCTGCCCCAGAGCCGTCTGCGCCTGTTCCGTCAGCCGCGCGGTCTCCTCCTCGGCGATCCGCCGGACCAGCACCTCCTTGCTGGGGAACCGGCGGTAGACCGTCCCCACCCCGACGCGCGCCCGGCGGGCGACGTCCTCCATCGGCGCGCCGTATCCCAGCTCGCCGAAGACCTCACGCGCCGCCCGCAGTACGTGCTCCAGATTGCGCTGGGCGTCCACCCGCAGCGGAGCGGAACGTGAAGAAGAGCCCTGAATCCCCTGAAAACTCATGTATTTCCCCCGGTGATGGTGTCTCCCCCCGGAGACCCCCGCCCCATGTGTGGTCGTGCGCACGGACAACGCACTGGAAGCCGCCCCCGTCCGCTTACGAACATAGTTGAGCCCACGTCAAGAGAGAAGGGGCAATTTTCGTGCGCCGCTTTCACCACCCCGTCCGGCGCGTTCACCACCCTCCCCGCACTCTCCGGACGATCATCGAATATCGCCTCTGAGCTGCGGAGACCCCACCTCACCCGAATGCCGCAAGCAAGCGGAACTTCTGCCTCCATCTGTCACACAATCCGCGCGGACCTGTGGACAAACACGGCGCCCGGGGTGCGTCATGGACGAGTGACGAACGAACCTGAGCGCATTCTCGTCGTCGGCGGCGGATACGTCGGCATGTACACCGCGCTGCGCCTGCAACGGAAACTCAGGCAGCAGCTCCGGAAGGGCGACGTCCAGATCGTCGTGGTCGACCCCGAGCCGTACATGACGTACCAGCCCTTCCTTCCCGAAGCGGCGGCCGGCTCCATCTCGCCGCGGCACGTCGTCGTACCGCTGCGCCGCACCCTGCCCGACTGCCAGGTCGTCGTCGGCGAGGTCAAGACGATCGACCCCGAGGCCCGCGTCGCCACCGTGGAGACCCTCGCCACCGCCGAGGAGGGCTCCGGCCCGATCGAGCTGACCTGGAACGAACTCGTCCTCGCACCCGGATCCGTGTCCCGCACCCTCCCCGTGCCCGGCCTCGCCGAACACGGCATCGGCTTCAAGAACGTCGAAGAGGCCATCGGGCTGCGCAACCACGTCCTGGAGCAGCTCGACATCGCCTCCTCCACGCGCGACCCGGACGTGCGCGACGCCGCGCTCACCTTCGTGTTCGTCGGCGGCGGCTACGCGGGCGTCGAGGCGCTCGCCGAACTGGAGGACATGGCCCGCTACGCCTGCCGCTACTACCACAACCTCAAGCCCGAGGACCTGCGGTTCCTGCTGGTCGAGGCCAGCGACCGGATCCTTCCGGAAGTGGGCGAGGACATGGGCCGGTACGCCCTGCGCGAGCTGCGCGCCCGGAACATCGACGTGCGCCTGGAGACCCGCCTGGAGACCTGCGAGAAGCGCGTCGCGGTGCTCAGCGACGGCTCCCGCCACCCCTCCCGCACGCTCGTGTGGACCGCCGGCGTCAAGCCGCACCCCATCCTCGCCGCGACCGGGCTGCCCCTCAACGACCGCGGGCGGCTGCGCTGCACGGCGCAGCTCCGCGTCGACGGAACCGACCACGTCTGGGCGGCCGGCGACGCCGCCGCCGTCCCCGACCTGGCCGCCGAACGCAACGGCAACGGCGGCGGCCGCAACGCCGACGGCTCCGAGCGGAAGCCCGAGTGCGCCCCCAATGCCCAGCACGCTGTACGCCAGGCCCGGGTACTCGCCGACAACGTCGCGGCCGTCCTCAACGGCGGTGAGGTCGCCGACTACCGCCACGCGTACGCGGGTTCGGTCGCCTCCCTCGGTCTGCACAAGGGAGTCGCCCATGTGTACGGACGCAAGCTGAAGGGCTACCCTGCCTGGTTCATGCACCGTGCGTACCACCTGAGCCGCGTCCCGACCTTCAACCGGAAGGCCCGGGTGCTCGCCGAGTGGACGCTTTCCGGTCTCTTCAAGAGGGAGATCGTCTCGCTCGGTTCACTCGAACATCCCAGGGCGGAGTTCGAACTGGCGGCGGGCACGGGCCGCCACCCCGAGGCGAGCTGAACGGTCCGCACCCGGCGCCACGGCGGGAACGAGCCGCCCGTCCGCGCCCGCCAGGGGTGTCAGTGCGGTGGGTCACACTGGACGTGTGACCATGGGTGAAGGCGGCACCGGCACACAGTGACGACACGTCGGCCGCTGCAAGAACGACGACACCGGCGCTCACCGCGCGACGCGGCGACGCTCAGGACACATGCGAGGATTCGGACGACGTGAATTTCACGCGCTGGAGCGCCCGACTGCCCGGCACCCAGCGGCGCACCGCCGCCGCGCAGGCCGCCAAGGGCACGAAAGTGCGGCAGCCGTCCGGCTCGCAGACCGGCGTCTCCGGCACGGTCCCGGCCGCCCGCGGCGAATCCGGCCGCACCGACGCCGGCCACGGCGAACCGCGCGGCGGTGACGCGGGCCGGGGAGAGCGCCACCGCCCCAAGCAGGGCCGGGCCGGGCGCAGTCGGCGCGGCGGGCCGGACGGCGCGGACCCCGAGCTGCCCGGCGCGATCGAGGCACTCACCGTGCACGACCTTCTCGGGCAGGTCCCGGCACTGGTGGCCGTGGTGCACGGTCCGGACCACCGCGTCGCCTACGTCAACGACGCCTATGCCGAGGTGTTCGGCCCGCGCAGCGGCGGCGAACCCGCCCGCACCGCCCTGCCCGAACTCGACGAGCTCGGACTCCTGCCGCTGATGGACCAGGTCCTGCGCAGCGGCCGCCCTCGTACGGTGAAGTCCCGCCGCGTGGCGCCCGCGCACGGCCCGCGCAGCACCGCCTACTACACCTTCACCTGCACGCCCATCCCCGCGGCCGACGACGGAGGCGTGCTCATCTTCGCCGCCGACGTCACCGACCAGGTGGAGTCCGCCGAGCGGGTCCGCAGCAGTGAGAGACGGCAGCGCGAAGCCGCCGTCACCCTGCAACGCAGCCTGCTCCCGCAGGAACTGGAACAGCCCGACGAACTCCGCGTCGCCGCCACCTACCAGCCGGGCGGGACGGACGCCGCCGTCGGCGGCGACTGGTACGACGTCATCACCCTCGGCGCGGGCCGGACGGCCGTCGTCATCGGCGACGTGATGGGGCGGGGCGTACGGGCCGCCGCCGTCATGGGCCAGCTCCGCACGGCCGTACGGGCCTACGCGCGACTGGACCTGCCGCCGCACGAGGTGCTGCAGCTGCTCGACGGCCTGGCCTCCGAGATCGACGCCAGCCAGATCGCGACCTGCGTCTACGCCGTGCACGACCCCAGCGAGGGCCGGCTGCACTACGCCTCCGCCGGACACCTCCCGATACTGGTCCGCGCGGCCGACGGCTCGGTGCAGTCCGCCAGCGACCCCACCGGTCCGCCGCTGGGCACCGGCGGATGGCTGCACACCTCCGGCTCGCTCGCGCTCGAAGAGGGCGCCACGGCCCTGCTCTACACCGACGGCCTGGTCGAACGCCGCGACGCGGACATCGACGAAGGGCTCGCCGTCCTCGAGCGGGCCTTCGCCGGTGCCACCGGCGCCCCGCAGGTGGTGTGCGACCGGATGCTGCGCGCCCTGCGCATCACCGCCGAACACGACGACGACGTCGCCGTGCTGGTCCTCCAGCACCCCGAACGCACCGGGCACGACGCGGAGCGCTTCCGCGGCGCCTCACTCGACCTGCTCGGCGGTACGGAAGCCGCGCCGCGGGCCCGCGCCTTCGCGTCCGGCGTGCTGAGTTCCTGGCGGTTCTCCACCGAGGTGCAGGACCTGGGAGTGCTGGCCGCGAGCGAACTCGTCGCCAACTCCCTCCAGCACGGCACCCCGCCGATGCGGCTCCGGCTGCGGCGCACCGACCGGCGGCTCATCGTGGAGGTCACGGACGGGGACGACCATCTGCCGCGGCGCCGCCGCGCGGACCCGGTGGACGAGGCGGGACGCGGCATCTCCATCGTCGCCACGGTCGCCTCGTCGTGGGGCTCGCGGCGTACCCAGGGCGGGGGCAAAGCCGTCTGGTGCGAGTTCGCGCTGCCCGCGGGCAGCTGACCGTACGCGCGGCGCGCCCCGCCCCGGATACGGCCGGGGTCAACTCGCGGTGGGCACCACAGCGGGCGCGCCGGCCGGAGGCGTGGCGTGCCCGTCCGTCGTGTCCGCCCCTCGCTGCGCGGAAGGGCCGCCCTTGCGGACGATTCGCGAGCCGCCGGCCACCGACGGGTTGTCCTGCTCCGCGGTGAGGTGCCGCCCCATCCACAGGGCCAGCACCGAGATGCCCAGCGAGCAGAGCACCAGCATCACGATGTACGCGGCGTGCAGGCCCTGCGCGGCCATGAGGCCGCCGACGGCAGGACCGACCGCCACACCGAGCTGTTTCACCAGGGCGAACGCCGAGTTGTACTGCCCGACCATGCGCTGCGGCGCCAGGTCCGCGACCAGCGGAGCGACGGTGGGCGACAGCATCGCCTCGCCGAGCCCGAACAGCGCGTAGGTGGAGATCAGCAGCGCGGTCGCCACCGCCTGGCCCGACGGCACGAGGCCGGAGACGCCGGCCGCCAGCCAGGCCACCGTCCACACCAGACCGACCAGGGCGACGATCCGGCTGCGGCGCCGGCCCTCGGCCAGCCGCAGCACGACGAACTGGGCGACCACGATGACCGAGGTGTTGGCGAAGAGCGCGACGCCCAGGGTGGCCGTCGAGATGCCGGTGACCTCGACCGCGTACGCGGCCAGGCCGGACTCGAACTGCCCGTAGCAGGTGAAGAACAGCACGAAGCCCATGACGCAGAGCAGCAGCATCGCCCGGTGCGACAGCATCTGCCGCCACCCGCCGCCGGGCCGGTCCGCCTCCGTGGTGGACATCCCCGTGCTGGCACCGCCCGGCTTCGGCAGCCGCACGGTCCGCAGCACGCCGCCGAGCACCAGGTACATCACGGCCTCGATCGAGAACAGCAGGGTGAACGACGAGGGCTGGTGCTCGTCGACGATCTGCCCGCCCAGCAGCCCTCCGAGGCCCAGGCCCAGATTGAGCAGGAGGAACTGGGTCGCGAAGGCCCGCGAACGGGTGGCCGTGGTCGAAGACCAGACGATCATGGTCGCCAGCGCGGGCTGGATGACGGCGATGCCACCGCCCATCAGCGCCGCGGCGGCCAGGACGGACGGCGCGGTGTCGGACACACCCACCCCGAGCGCACCCACGGAGGTCGCGCCCACACCGGCCAGCGCCACCGGCAGCGGCCCGCGCTGGTCGATGACCCGCCCCACCAGGGGCAGAACCAGCAGCGCAGCGGCGGCGAAGGCGGCGAGCACGGCGCCGGCCGTACCGGAACCGAGCGCGCGTACCTGAGCCACATAGAGGAACAGGTACGGCACGGTGAAGCCGCTGCCGAACGCCGACAGTGCGTTGCCGAGCTGGATGCGGCGCAGGTTCGCGCCCTTCTCGAGAGTCACACTCACCTTCCCAGGCAGGTCGAAGCCCGTGCCCGCAGCGGGGACACGACCGCGACACGAAGGACGCGGTGCGGCTCCCGGACGTGCGGGTGGGCTTCGAGGACGACTAGTTCAGAGCTAAAGTTCGAAGCTAAACACTACATCTCGCAGGTCTTCGACGCTAATCGGTTTCGTGCGATACTCGACACCATGCCGCCGGACAGTCAGCCGCCCCTCGACGAGCAGATCGCCATCTACCAGCGCGAGTTCCGCGACCTCGACCCCCAGGTCGAGAAGGTGGTCAACGCGCTCTCCCGACTGGACCGGCGCATGAGCGTGGCCTACGGGCGGCAGCTCGGCACCCTCGGGCTGGGCAGCGCCGAGTGGGAGGTGCTCAAGGAGCTGGTCATGGCCGGCGACCCCTACCAGCTCTGGCCCGGCACGATCGCCAAACGTCTCGGCCTCACCGCGGCGGCCATGACCCACCGCATCGACCGCATGCTCACCGCCGGGCTCGTCACGCGCGAGCGCGACGAGGAGAACCGCACCCGCGTCATCATCGGACTGACCGACCTGGGCCGGGAGAAGTGGCTGGAGGTCATGCGCAGCGCCTCCGTCTTCGAGGAGGAACTGCTCCAGGACCTCTCTCCTGCCGAACGCGCCGTGCTCGGCGAGCTCCTGACCCGTCTGTTGCGCCGGGTCGAGGACGCGCAGCCGGACGCGAGCGGCCGCCTGACGGACCTGGAGTGAAGCGCGCACGCGCCCCGCCGAGGGCGTTTGACACGGACCACCCGGGTGCGTAATGTTCATCGGGTTGCCACGGGGACCCCTGGTCCTCCGGGTAACCGATTCCGTCGTCGTATGACGGCACCCACTACTCAGTGTGATCTCCCATCGGGAGCGATTTCGGCATGCCGGAATTTCTTTCGAAAGGCTCGATTTGGAGCCGGCGGGTAAATCCTCTAACGTGGTGGACACGCCGCAAGGCGAAAAGCAGGACCCAGCAGTACCCCGCCGACAGGGGGTCAGATCGGGAAAGAAGATCTGATAGAGTCGGAAACACCGAAGGGAAGCGCCCGGAGGAGCCTGTGAAAGGGTTCCGATGGAAGCGTCCGTTCCTTGAGAACTCAACAGCGTGCCAAAAGTCAACGCCAGATATGTTGATACCCCGTCCCCCTGTTTTGTGGGGGCGTGGTTCCTTTGAAACACAACAGCGAGGACGCTGTGGATCGTCGGGTTATTCCTCCGGCGGTTCCGCTCTCGTGATGTGTCGACCCGGATATCCGGGAAGCATTCACGGAGAGTTTGATCCTGGCTCAGGACGAACGCTGGCGGCGTGCTTAACACATGCAAGTCGAACGATGAAGCCGCTTCGGTGGTGGATTAGTGGCGAACGGGTG
>NZ_AUFD01000023.1:0-92611 GCF_000426325.1 Streptomyces sp. CNS606 | reverse complement strand
CACTGTGTGGGTTCTGAGACCACAACCAGGTCGAGAACCCCGCAACCCCCCACCGCTGTTGGTGGCATCCGGGGTTGCGGCTGGTTCTCCCGGTTCTTGTGTGTTTCATAGTGTTTCGGTGGTTATAGCGTGAGGGAAACGCCCGGTTACTTTCCGAACCCGGAAGCTAAGCCTCATTGCGCCGATGGTACTGCGAGGGGGACCTCGTGGGAGAGTAGGACGCCGCCGAACAATCATTGACGGGAGCCCCGTCGGCCTTCGGGCCGGCGGGGCTTTCGCCGTTTCCGGCCGAGTCCGCCGGCACCCCTCTGCCCGGGTTGCCGCCTCCGGCCGGTATCGTCGGGTCGGCACATCGGCGCACGTCACTCCCAGGAGGCCCGGGTGGAGGCTCAGGAATCCCCAGTCCGCGAGGACCGGGTTTTCACCATCCCCAACATCCTGAGCATGGCCCGCCTCGTCGGCGTCCCGCTCTTTCTCTGGCTCATCCTGTGGCCCGAGTTCGGCGGCCCCAACTGCGACGGCTGGGCACTCCTCGTCCTCGCCCTGAGCGGTGTGAGCGACTACCTCGACGGCAAACTCGCCCGGCGGTGGAACCAGGTCAGCGACCTGGGCCGCATCCTCGACCCGGCTGCCGACCGGCTGTACATCCTCTCCACGCTCATCGGGCTCACCTGGCGCGACATACTGCCGCTCTGGCTGACCGGGATCCTCCTCGCCCGCGAGGCGCTGCTGCTGGTCATGGTGTGGGTCCTCGACCGGCACGGGTTCGCCCCGCCCCAGGTGAACTTCCTCGGCAAGGCCGCCACCTTCAACCTGATGTACGCCTTCCCGCTCCTCCTCCTCAGTGACGGAAGTGGATGGCTGGCGTCACTCGCTGCTATTTTCGGATGGGCGTTCGCAGGTTGGGGTACAGCGCTGTACTGGTGGGCCGGCGTGCTCTACGTCGTTCAGGTCCGCCGCCTTGTCAGAGCGAGCGCCGCAGCCGGCTGATCCCTCCCCGCGGCGTCCTCGCGTCCCGGGTGCCCGTCCTGTGACAACCTGGGCCTTCAGGGAGGGTGGTAGCCGGTTCGACCGTCGCTGCGCGAGGAGGACGCTTCCGAGATGAAGGCCGTCGTGATGGCAGGCGGCGAAGGCACACGCCTTCGCCCTATGACCGCGAGCATGCCCAAGCCACTGCTTCCCGTTGCCAACCGCCCGATCATGGAGCACGTGCTGCGGCTGCTCAAGCGCCACGGGCTCAGCGAGACGGTCGTCACCGTCCAGTTCCTCGCCTCATTGGTCCGCAACTACTTCGGCGACGGCGAAGAACTCGGGATGGAGCTGACCTACGCCAACGAGGAGAAGCCGCTCGGCACGGCCGGCAGCGTCAAGAACGCCGAAGAGGCGCTGAAGGACGACTCCTTCCTGGTGATCTCCGGTGACGCCCTCACCGACTTCGACCTCACCGACCTCGTCCGCTTCCACCGCGAACGCGGCGCCCTCGTCACCGTCTGCCTCACCCGCGTCCCGAACCCCCTGGAGTTCGGTATCACCATCGTGGACGAGGACGGCAAGGTCGAACGCTTCCTGGAGAAGCCCACCTGGGGGCAGGTCTTCTCCGACACCGTCAACACCGGCATCTACGTGATGGAGCCGGAGGTCTTCGACTACGTCGACCCCGACGTGCCCGTCGACTGGTCCGGCGACGTCTTCCCGCAGCTCATGAAGGAGGGCAAGCCCGTCTACGGCTACATCGCCGAGGGCTACTGGGAGGACGTCGGCACGCACGAGAGCTACGTCAAGGCGCAGGCCGACGTCCTCGAGGGCAAGGTCGAGGTCGACATCGACGGCTTCGAGATCTCCCCGGGCGTCTGGGTCGCCGAGGGCGCCGAGGTCCACCCGGAGGCGGTGCTGCGAGGCCCCCTGTACATCGGCGACTACGCCAAGATCGAAGCCGGCACCGAGATCCGCGAGCACTCGGTCATCGGTTCCAACGTCGTCGTCAAGAGCGGCGCCTTCCTGCACCGGGCCGTCGTCCACGACAACGTCTACATCGGCCAGCAGGCCAACCTGCGCGGCTGCGTCGTCGGACGCAACACCGACGTGATGCGCGCCGCCCGCATCGAGGACGGCGCCGTCATCGGCGACGAGTGCCTGGTCGGGGAGGAATCCATCGTCCAGGGCAACGTCCGCGTCTACCCCTTCAAGACCGTCGAGGCCGGTGCCTTCGTCAACACTTCCGTCATCTGGGAGTCCCGGGGCCAGGCCCACCTCTTCGGCGCCCGAGGGGTCAGCGGCATCCTCAACGTCGAGATCACACCCGAACTCGCCGTCCGGCTCGCCGGCGCCTACGCCACCACCCTCAAGAAGGGGTCCACGGTCACCACCGCGCGCGACCACTCCCGTGGCGCCCGCGCACTCAAGCGCGCCATCATCTCCGCGCTCCAGGCCAGCGCCATCGACGTGCGCGACCTGGAGAACGTGCCGCTTCCCGTCGCCCGCCAGCAGACGGCCCGCGGCAGCGCCGGCGGCATCATGATCCGCACCACCCAGGGTCTGCCCGACAACGTCGACATCATGTTCTTCGACGAGCGGGGCTCCGACCTCTCCCAGGCGGCGCAGCGCAAACTCGACCGCGTCTACACCCGGCAGGAGTACCGCCGGGCGTTCCCCGGCGAGATCGGCGACCTCCGCTTCCCCGCCAGCGTCTTCGACTCCTACACCGGCTCCCTGCTCCGCGCCGTCAACACCGACGGCATCGCCGAGTCCGGCCTCAAGGTCGTCGTCGACGCGTCCAACGGGAGCTCCGGACTCGTCCTCCCCAGCCTCCTCGGCCGGCTCGGCGTCGATGCTCTCACCATCAACCCCGGCCTGGACGAGGCCCGCCCCACGGAGACCGCCGACACCCGCCGCTCCGGCCTGGTGCGGCTCGGCGAGATCGTCGCCTCCGCGCGTGCCGCGTTCGGTGTCCGCTTCGACCCCGTCGGAGAGCGGTTCTCGCTCGTCGACGAGCGGGGCGAGATCGTCGAGGACCACCGGGCGCTGCTCGTCATGCTGGACCTGGTGGCGGCCGAACGCCGCAGCGGAAAGGTCGCCCTCCCCGTCACCACCACGCGCATCGCCGAGCAGGTCGCCGCGTACCACGGCACGCAGGTGGAGTGGACCACCACCTCGCCCGACGACCTCACCCGCGTCGGCCGGGAGGACTCCACGATCTTCGGCGGCGACGGCCGCGGCGGCTTCATCGTCCCCGAGTCCAGCTCCGTCTTCGACGGCACGGCCGCCTTCGTGCGGCTCCTCGGGCTGGTCGCCCGCACCCAGCTCACCCTCAGCCAGATCGACGCCCGCATCCCGCAGGCCCACGTGCTGCGCCGCTCCCTGACCACGCCCTGGGCCGTCAAGGGGTCCGTGATGCGGCGGGTCGTCGAGGCCGCCGGCGACCGTGACGTCGACACCACCGACGGCGTGCGGATCGTGGAGTCCGACGGCCGCTGGGTGATGGTCCTGCCCGATCCCGCCGAAGCCGTCACCCACCTCTGGGCGGAAGGCCCCGACGACACCTCCGCCCAGGCCCTGCTCGAGGAGTGGACGGGAGTCGTCGACAGCGCCGGGCGCTGACCCCTCCGGTCCGCGCCGCCGGCATCCCGCACGCGCCGGATGGGTCCCAACCGCCCACGCGGAGGGCCCATTCGGCGGAACGGCGGCCGACGTGCGACGATGTGCGGCATGTCGCAGCAGCCCCCCGGACGGAGTACCGCAGCGCGGCCTGCGCGACCCGACGCCTCGATGTCGCTGCTCACCAACGTCATGGAACACAGCCTCGACGACGGCTACGCCGAGGCCGCCGCACGGGACGGGGTCGAGGGCAGGAACGGTCTTCCGCGAAGCCTCCGCGGACGCCTCTGGCTCGCCGCCGGCGTCGTCCTGGCCACCCTGGTGGTCACCGTGGGCGCGGTGCAGGCGCAGATGGACGCGCCGACCCTGGCCCGGGAGCGTGGGGAACTGGTCGAACGCGTCGAGGACGACACCGCGGCGGCCGACTCCCTGCAGCAGCGGGTCGACGAGCTGCGCGGCACCGTGGGCGAGATGCAGCGGGAGGCGCTGGAACGGCACGGCGGCGATCAGGCCGAACTGATCGCGCTGCTTTCCGGAGCCACGCCCGTCGAAGGGCCCGGTGTCGAACTCACCGTGGACGACGCCAAAGGCGCCGGGGGCGGAGGCGACGGGCCCCGGGCCGACACCGGGTTCTCCGACACCGGGCGGGTCCGCGACCGGGACATGCAGCGCATCGTCAACGGCATGTGGAGCGCCGGCGCGGAAGCCGTGTCGATCAACGGGCAGCGGCTCACCGCCCTGTCCGCGATCCGCGCCGCCGGTGACGCCATACTCGTGGACAACAAGCCGCTCGCGCCGCCGTACGACGTTCTCGCGGTGGGCGACGGCAGCGAACTCGCCGACGCGTTCAAGGACAGCGTGGACGGCCGATACCTGCAGGTGCTGAAGGAGAACTACGGGGTGCGCTACAGCATCAGCGAGCAGGACCAGGTCCGGCTGCCGGCCGCGGCGAGCCTGATCGTACGCACAGCGGAGCCCGTGAAGACAGAGAAGGGCAGCACATCGTGATCGCCGTACTGGGCCTCGTCGTGGGAGTCGTGGCCGGACTCTTCGTCCGGCCGGTGGTGCCTACCGTGGTCGAGCCGTACCTGCCGATCGCCGTCGTCGCGGCACTCGACGCGGTGTTCGGCGGGCTGCGCGCCATGCTGGACGGGATCTTCAACGACAAGGTGTTCGTGGTGTCGTTCCTGTCCAACGTGGTCGTCGCCGCCCTCATCGTCTACCTGGGTGACAAGCTGGGCGTCGGTGCGCAGCTCTCCACCGGCGTGGTGGTCGTCCTGGGCATCCGCATCTTCTCCAACGCCGCCGCGATCCGGCGGCACGTGTTCCGGGCGTGAGGCCGATGAGCGACGACGACCACGAGCCGGACGGCCCCGCACCCGGCCGCGCACCCGGCCCCGTCGGCCCCGAGCTGCCGCCGGAACGCCCGCGCGGCGGCACTCCGCCGGGCCCGCCGGAGGCGCCCCGGACCGGTCCCGGACCGGCGACCCCGCCGCCGGACGGACCGGCGACGCCCGGCGACCGACCGGCGGCCCCCGGACCGGCGACCCCCGGGCCCGCGGACGAAGGACCGTCCGCCGCCGACCCGTCCGCCGCCGCGTCCGGTGACGCGGAACCGACCGGACGGCAGCGGCTTGCGGCTGCGATCTGGCCGCCGCGCGTCACCCGCGCCCAGCTGATCGCGGCTCTCCTGCTGTTCGTCCTCGGCCTCGGCCTCGCCATCCAGGTGCGCAGTACCAGTGAGAGCAGCCCGCTGCGCGACGCCCGGCAGGAGGACCTGGTGCGCATCCTCGACGAGCTCGACGACCGCACCACGCGCCTCCAGGACGAGAAGCAGCGCCTGGAGGACCAGCGCCGCGAACTGGAGACCAGCTCCGACCAGGCCGAAGAGGCACGCAAGCAGACCCAGCAGAAGAAGCGGCAGCTCGGCGTCCTGGCCGGCACGGTCGCCGCCGAAGGGCCGGGGCTCCGCATCACCGTCTCCGACCCGGCCGGTGCGGTCGAGTCCGACATGCTGCTGGACGCCATTCAGGAGCTGCGCGCGGCCGGTGCGGAGGCCATCGAGATCAACGACGTGCGTGTCGCCGCCGGCACCTACTTCACCGGAAGCGGCGGCGACGTCCGCATCGACGGGAAGAAGGTCGGCGCCCCGTTCCGCTTCCTGGCCATCGGGGAGCCGGAGGACCTGGAGCCCGCCCTGAACATTCCGGGCGGTGTGGTGCAGACGCTCGAGAAGGAGCAGGCCGTCGTGCAGGTCACCCGCGAGGAGAAGATCGTCGTGGATGCCTTGCGCAAGCCGGAACGCCCTGACTACGCTCGGTCATCACAGTGAGGTGGGCGATGATTCTTTCAGGGGGTCGGCGGGGGAGCGACGGACGGCGTCAGGGAGACTGTGCCCAGGCCAGGCACGTTTCCGCGATCTGCGCAATGGCCAATCAGAGCATCGAGGATCTGTCCTGCCCCACGGGCGGGTCTGTTTCGTGCGAGGGGAATCGCCCGTGAGTTTTCTTTCCAGGTTGTTCGGCAAGAGCCGCAAGGACGGCAGTGGCGACGGCCGCCACCGCGCCCCGCGGCACGGCGGCGACGGTGCGCCCGCCGAGACGGCCGGTCACGAGCGTCCCATGTTCCGTGACGAGGTGAATGGGCCGACCGGCGGTACTTCTCCCGCCGCGGGCGGAGTTTCTGTTGACCCCGGAGCCGCGGCGCGCATAGGTTCCACAGATCCATCAACCTCACCAACGGGTGGAGGATCTGCCTTGCCGGTCTGTTCGAGGTGCGGTACGCGCGCTGCGGAGGAGAGCCGCTTCTGCTCGCAGTGCGGTGCACCGCTGCGGGGCAGCGTGCCCCCGCCCGAGGCCCCCTCGGAGACGACCTCGACCATCTCCATCTCCGGACTCGAGGCCTACGACTCCGAGGCGACGGGCCAGCACGTGGCGCCGCTGCCCCCCGAGGCGCAGGCCGCCGTGGACGCGCTGCCGCTGGGCTCGGCCCTGCTCGTGGTGCGGCGCGGGCCCAACTCCGGCAGCCGCTTCCTGCTCGACGGCGAGCTCACCACCGCCGGCCGCCACCCGGAGAGCGACATCTTCCTCGACGACGTCACGGTTTCGCGGCGTCACGTGGAGTTCCGTCGCGGCCCGGACGGGGTGTTCACCGTCTCCGACGTCGGCAGCCTGAACGGCACCTACGTCAACCGGGAGCGGATCGAGACCGGCATCCCGCTCGCCAACGGCGACGAGGTGCAGATCGGCAAGTACCGGCTGGTGTTCTTCGCCAGCCCGCGCAGCGCCTGACCACCCGGGGGTATCGACCCGCGGGAGGCTCCATGCCGCACACACCCACCGGCGGTGCCCTCGGGGGCACCGCCACCCGGGAGCCGTCGCTCCGGGGCGCAGCGGCCGCCCCGGAGGAGCGACCGCAGAGCATCGGCACCGTGCTCGCGGCGCTGCGGAAGGACTTCCCCGAGGTCACCGTGTCCAGGATCCGCTTCCTGGAGGCGGAGGGCCTCGTCCGCCCGGAGCGTGGAGCCGGAGGGCAGCGCCGCTTCCGCGACGCCGACGTCCGGCGGCTCCGCCACGTCCTCGGCCTCCAGCGCGACCACTGCCTGCCGCTGCACGCCATCCGGGAACGCCTCGGCGAGCCGGGTGACGGCCTGGACGCCGCAGCCCACCCCGCTCCCGCCGACGGGCATCCCCGCGACCGGCGGGTACGCACCGGGCGGGCGCGCCTGCTCGCCGCGACCGGGGCCGACGAGGCGCAGTGCGCACGCTGGGAGGAGTACGGACTGCTCCGTCCGGACGCCGCCGGTCACTACGACGTGGCACAGGTGGCCCTCGCCCGTACCCTCGCCGAGCTCGGCGGGCACGGGCTCGAGCCGCGGCACCTGAGGGCCGTCAAGGCGGCCGCCGACCGTTCCGCGGCCCTCGTGCAACAGGTCGTCGCCCCGCTGCGGGCCAACCGCGACCCACGGGTCCGGGAGGACGCCGAGGCCACCGCACGGGACCTGGCCCACCTCACCGCCCGCCTGCACGACGCCTTCCTGCGTGCCGCCCTGGAGCCCGCTCCACACGGCGAGAGCCGGGCCCGCTGAGCACGCCGACGCCCACGCCGAAAGCGTGCCCGACTATCCAAACAGGCCGGGCACGTCCTAGGGTTGCTGTGTGAACGAGCTCGACGTCGTGGGTGTCCGGGTCGAAATGCCCTCCAACCAGCCGATCGTTCTCCTGCGGGAAGTGGGGGGCGACCGGTACCTCCCCATCTGGATCGGTCCGGGAGAGGCGACCGCCATCGCGTTCGCCCAGCAGGGCATGACGCCGGCCCGTCCCCTGACACACGACCTGTTCAAGGACGTGCTGGAGGCAGTGGGACAGGAACTGACCGCCGTGCGCATCACCGACCTGCGGGAAGGCGTCTTCTACGCCGAGCTGGTCTTCGCCAGCGGCGTCGAGGTCAGCGCCCGGCCCTCCGACGCCATCGCGCTGGCCCTGCGCACCGGGACCCCGATCTACGGCAGCGACGGCGTGCTGGACGACGCCGGCATCGCCATCCCGGACGAGCAGGAGGACGAGGTCGAGAAGTTCCGCGAGTTCCTCGACCAGATCTCCCCCGAGGACTTCGGCACCAGCAGTCAATGACCGGCGGGACCCCGGCGGCCCGTCCCGTCCCGTCCCGTGACGCCGCCGTGCGCCCAACCGGCGTCCGTCCCCGCTCTGAAGCCCGGTAAACCACTCTTCGGGTGATTATCACTCGGCGTGCCGAGTGTGGCGATCGTTGACGCACCCGGAGCGACTGCCTACCTTCAAGTGGGCATCTTCCGGGGCCCGGAACGGGAAGGGACGGAGGTCGGCGTGAGAAGCACCGGCGACGGCGTGGCGGCGGGCGAACCCTCCCGAGCGGGGACCGCGTCCCCGGCAGGCCCCGCACCCGCTCCCACCGCCTCCGGCGAGGAGAACCTCGGCTACCGGGGTCCCACGGCCTGCGCCGCCGCAGGCATCACCTACCGCCAGCTCGACTACTGGGCCCGCACCGGCCTGGTCGAACCCGGTATCCGCTCCGCCCACGGCTCCGGCACCCAGCGGCTCTACAGCTTCCGCGACGTCGTCGTCCTCAAGATCGTCAAGCGTCTGCTCGACACCGGGGTGTCGCTGCAGAGCATCCGTGCCGCCGTGCAGCACCTGCGCTCCCACGGACGCACCGACCTCGCCCGGCTCACCCTCATGAGCGACGGCGCCACGGTCTACGAGTGCGCTTCCCCCGACGACGTCGTCGACCTGCTCCAGGCCGGTCAGGGCGTGTTCGGCATCGCCGTCGGCGTGGTGTGGCGGGATGTTCAGGGGGCCCTGTCGCAGCTGCACGCCGAACGGGTCGACACCGGCGAGACCGTCACCGCGCACCATCCGGCCGACGAACTGGCCCGGCGCCGCCGCGACCGTGCGGGCTGAACTTCTGCGGCGACGCAGAGAGCCCTGCCCGCGGCGCTGTCCGGCCCTGCGGGCACCGCGTCCCTCCCCGGGACGGCCGTCCGGGCGGCTGTCAGCGCCGTAGGGCAGCATCGGTGGTGTGAGAGGCGCAGCGACGGTCCTCCATCTCGACATGGACGCGTTCTACGCCGCCGTGGAGCAGGCGGCGAAGCCCAGTCTGCGCGGAAAGCCCGTGATCGTGGGCGGCCTCGGACCCCGCGGGGTCGTGGCCACCGCCTCCTACGAGGCGCGCCGGTTCGGCGTCCATTCCGCCATGCCCACGGCTCAGGCGCGCCGCCGCTGCCCCAACGCCGCCTACCTCACTCCGCGCTTCGGGCTCTACCGCCGGATCAGCGGCCGGGTGATGGAACGGCTGTCCGCGCTCTCACCGCTCGTCGAGCCCCTCAGCCTGGACGAGGCCTTCGTCGACCTCGAAGCGGGCGGGGCCGCAGCGGACTCGGCGGCGGCCACCGCCGTCGCCCACCGCCTTCGCGCCGACATCCGGGCCGAGACCGGGCTGAGCGGTTCGGTGGGGCTGGCGGGCTCCAAACTCCTCGCCAAGATCGCCTCCGAACGCGCCAAGCCCGACGGGCTGGTCGTCGTGGAACCCGGCACCGAACGCGCACTGCTGGCGCCGCTGCCCGTGCGCACTCTCCCCGGGGTCGGGCCCGCCACCGCCGAGCTGCTGCGCCGTGCCGGCATCGCCACCGTCGGCGACACCGCGGAGGCGGGGGAGGACGAACTGCTGCGGCTGCTCGGGCGGGCCCACGGCAGCGCGCTGTACGCCATGGCTCTCGGCCTGGACGACCGGCCCGTCGTCGCCGAGCGGGACGCGAAATCGGTGTCGGTCGAGGACACCTACGACGTCGACCTCACCGACCGCACGCGCGTGCAGACCGAGGTGGCGCGCCTCGCCGGCCGCTGCGTGCACCGGCTGCGGGAGGCCGGCCGCTCCGGCCGCACCGTGGTCGTGAAGGTGCGCAGCTACGACTTCTCCACCCTCACCCGCTCCGAGACGCTGCGCGGACCGACCGACGACCCCGCCGTCGTCCGCGCCGCCGCGGCCAGACTGCTCGACGGCATCGACACCACGGCCGGGGTGCGCCTCCTCGGTGTGGGGGTCAGCGGCCTCGCCGACTACACCCAGGAGGACCTGTTCGCCCAGGCCGCCGCCTCCGCCGAGGCGGAGGGCGGTGACGTGCCGGACCCGGGCGGTGCCCACGGCGCCCCGGCCCGCCCCGGCGGCGCGGCGGACGGCGGAGCGCCCCAGCCGTCCGGGGAGCGGTCGCGCCGGTGGCTGCCGGGCCTCGACGTCCACCACCCGGCCCACGGCCCCGGCTGGGTGCAGGGCAGCGGCGTCGGCCGGGTCACCGTCCGCTTCGAACAGCCCGGCTCGCCGCCCGGACCCGTCCGCACCTTCCCCGTCGACGACCCGGAGCTGACCGCGACCGACCCGCCCATGCTCGTGCCCGGCCCGCCGTCCGAGGGCCGCTCCGCCTCCGGGGGAGGGCCGCCGCAGGAGGCGCGGCTCTCCGGGGCCGGTCAGCCCTCGGAACCGGCGATCCGGCCGAAGTCCCGGTCCGGCGGCACGGCCGGCGGGCCGGGAGCGGAAGGCACGTCCAGGCCGTAGTGGTGGTAGAGCTGGAGTTCCTGCTCTGGCGACAGGTGGCGGCCCACACCGAAGTCCGGCGCGTCCTTGATCAGAGCCCGCTCGAAGGGCACCCGCAGCACTTCGCCGTCCAGCAGGCTCGGCTCCAGCGGCACGAACGCGTCCCGGCTGAACAGACCCGTGCGCACCGCCGCCCACTCGGGTTCCCCGGTCGCGTCGTCCAGGTAGACCTCGTCCACGGTGCCGATCTTGAGTCCGTCGCGGTCGAACGCTCTGCGGCCTATCAGGCTCCGCGGGTCGATGTCCGTCTGCACGCTGCCTCCAGCTGCTCGCACACTGCACGGGCCCCCTCCCAACGATTGGCCACTTCGCCCGCGACGGCCACTCGAGAGCCGCGCCCGTTCCCTTCCGGCCCCTCGCTGGTACGCTCGGGGCGAAGGCTGTCGACCCCGTGCGGGAGAGCTCTCCGGCGGCAGCGCCGGAGGCGCCGAAGGAGCAACTCCTCCCCGGAATCTCTCAGGCTCACGTACCGTGCGGACGAGGTCACTCTGGAAAGCAGGGTGGGCCACGGACCCGTGCCTGGGGCTCCCCCTCACCGACGGTGAAAGCCCGGCTGCCCCGCAAGGCCCCGCCGGGTGAAGCTCTCAGGTTGCGATGACAGAGGGGGAGGCCGTCCGGGCACCGGCCGTGGTGCCCCTCGCAGGTCGCTCACGACCAGGAGGCCCCCGCAGATGACCGACACCCGCATCTCCCTCGCCGAGCTCGAGCGCGGCACGCCCTTCGAACAGCGCCACGTCGGACCCGACCACGGCGCGCAGGCCAAGATGCTCGCGCATCTCGGATACGCCTCGCTCGACGAGCTCACCGCCGCCGCGGTGCCCGACGTCATCAAGAGCACCGACCGGCTCCAGCTCCCCGAGGGGCGCACCGAGGCCGAGGTCCTGGCCGAGCTGCGCGACCTGGCGCGGCGCAACAGCGTGCTGTCCTCGATGATCGGGCTGGGCTACTACGGCACGTTCACCCCGCCCGTGGTGCTCCGCAACGTGATGGAGAACCCGGCCTGGTACACCGCCTACACGCCCTACCAGCCGGAGATCTCCCAGGGCCGCCTCGAGGCGCTGCTGAACTTCCAGACCGTCGTCGCCGACCTCACCGGTCTGCCCACCTCCGGTGCGTCGCTGCTGGACGAGCCCACCGCCGCCGCCGAGGCCATGGCGCTCGCGCGACGCGTGGGCAAGGTCAAGAAGGGCGTCTTCCTCGTCGACGCGGACTGCCTGCCGCAGACCGTCGCCGTGCTCCGGACCCGCGCCGAACCCACCGGCGTCGAGGTCGTCGTCGCCGACCTGACCGACGGCATCCCCGCCGAGATCGCCGAGCGCGGCGTCTTCGGCCTGCTGCTCCAGTACCCGGGCGCCTCCGGCGCCGTGCGGGACCACCGTTCCGTCATCGAGCAGGCGCACGGCCTCGGCGCGATCGTCACCGTCGCCGCCGACCTGCTCGCCCTCACCCTGCTGACCTCGCCGGGCGACCTGGGCGCGGACATCGCCGTCGGCTCCAGCCAGCGCTTCGGCGTGCCCATGGGCTTCGGTGGCCCGCACGCCGGCTACATGGCCGTCCGCGACACGTTCGCCCGCAGCCTGCCCGGCCGTCTGGTCGGCGTCTCCAGGGACGCCGACGGCACCCAGGCATACCGCCTCGCCCTCCAGACCCGCGAACAGCACATCCGCCGCGAGAAGGCCACCAGTAACATCTGCACCGCGCAGGTGCTGCTCGCCGTCATGGCCGGCATGTACGCCGTCCACCACGGTCCCGACGGACTTGCCGCGATCGCCCGCCGCACCCACCGCTACGCGACCCTGCTCGCCCGCGGCCTGAGCGACGGCGGCGTCGAGGTGACGACCGGCGCGTTCTTCGACACCGTCACCGCCCGGGTGCCCGGCCGCGCCGCCGAGATCGTCGAGCGGGCCCGCGAGGCCGGGGTGAACCTCCGCCACGTCGACGCCGACCACGTCGGCATGGCGTGCGACGAGACCACCACCCGTGAGCAGCTCACCGCTGTGTGGCATGCGTTCGGCGTGCAGGCCGACGTCGAGGAGCTCGACGGCGCCGTCGCGGACGCCCTCCCCGGGGACCTGCTGCGCACCGACGAGTACCTGACGCACCCGGTCTTCCACGAGTACCGCTCGGAGACGTCCCTGCTGCGCTACCTGCGCCGCCTCGCCGACCGCGACTACGCGCTGGACCGCGGCATGATCCCGCTGGGCTCGTGCACCATGAAGCTGAACGCCACCACCGAGATGGAGGCCGTCACCTGGCCCGAGTTCGGCGGGCTGCATCCCTTCGCGCCCGCCGACCAGGCCGAGGGCTACCTCACCCTGATCCGCGAGCTCGAGGAGCGCCTCGCCGAGGTCACGGGCTACGACAAGGTCTCCATCCAGCCCAACGCCGGCTCCCAGGGCGAACTCGCCGGTCTCCTCGCCGTCCGCGCCTACCACCGCGCCAACGGCGACGACCAGCGCGACGTCTGCCTCATCCCGTCCTCCGCACACGGCACCAACGCCGCCAGCGCCGTGATGGCCGGCATGAAGGTCGTCATCGTCAAGACCGGCGAAGAGGGTGACATCACCATGGAGGACCTGCGCGAGAAGATCGCGCAGCACGGCGACCGGCTGGCCGTCCTCATGGTCACCTACCCATCCACGCACGGCGTCTTCGAGGAGAACATCTCCGAGGTCTGCGCCGCCGTGCACGACGCGGGAGGCCAGGTGTACGTCGACGGCGCCAACCTCAACGCGCTCCTCGGACTCGCCCGCCCGGGCCGCTTCGGCGCCGACGTCTCGCACCTCAACCTGCACAAGACGTTCTGCATCCCGCACGGCGGCGGCGGCCCCGGCGTCGGCCCGGTCGGCGTCCGCGCCCACCTGGCCCCGTACCTGCCCAACCACCCGCTCCAGCCGCTGGCGGGCCCGGAAACCGGTATCGGACCGATCTCCGGCGCTCCGTGGGGCTCGGCCGGCATCCTGCCGATCTCGTGGGCCTACATGCGGCTGATGGGCGGCGAGGGACTGCGGCGCGCGACCCAGGTCGCCGTGCTGAGCGCCAACTACATCGCCAAGCGCCTGGAGCCGCATTTCCCGGTCCTCTACACCGGCCCGCACGGCCTGGTCGCGCACGAGTGCATCATCGACGTGCGGCCGCTGACCAAGGCGACCGGCGTCAGCATCGACGACGTCGCCAAGCGGCTGATCGACTACGGCTTCCACGCCCCGACGATGTCGTTCCCGGTCGCCGGCACGCTGATGATCGAGCCCACCGAGAGCGAGGACCTCGCCGAGGTCGACCGCTTCTGCGAGGCGATGATCGCCATCCGCGCCGAGGTCGACAAGGTCTCCTCCGGCGAGTGGAGCGCCGAGAACAGCCCGCTGCGCAACGCCCCGCACACGGCGGCCCAGCTCAGCGGCGGCTGGGACTTCCCGTACACCCGCGCCGAGGCGGCCTTCCCGGCCGGGGTGCAGGCGGCGGACAAGTACTGGCCGCCGGTGCGCCGCATCGACGGTGCGTTCGGCGACCGCAACCTGGTGTGCTCCTGCCCGCCGGTCGAGGAGTACGACGGCTGAGGCCGTCCCCCGGCCCACGACGGGCCCGGGCCGGCGTCACCGCCGGCCCGGGCCCGTCCCCGTCGCTGCATCCCGGTTCACGCCGCCTGCGCGACGCGCAGCGCGTCCAGGGGGCGGTGCGGGGCGATGACCCGGCCGTCCGGGAGCAGTTCCCCGGTGTCCTCGAAGACGAGGACACCGTTGCAGAGCAGGCTCCAGCCCTGCTCCGGGTGGTGCGCCACGAGATGGGCGGCCTCCCGGTCGGCGGATTCCGCGGTCGGGCAGGGTGGCTGGTGCTGGCACATCGTCGGCGTCTTCCGTTGTGTGGTCTCGACGGTCCTGATCGTCCTGCGGCTCGGTGTGGCGTCCATGGCCGTTCCCCGTTCCCTCAAGGTCTGTCCCAGTGTCCCCCTGCGGGCGAAGGGCCCGCAGGCGTTTCGCGGCAGCACTCCTCGTAGGGAGGGACGTTTCACCCGGACGGGTGGTTTCAGGCGCCGATCAGCGGCACGGAGCGCAGGCGGTGTGTCAGCAGCGGTAGCAGGGTGTCGACCCGCTGCGGCTGGTGGGAGGCGATGCCGGGCGGCGCCGGGGCCAGCGGGATCACCAGGTCGGCGGCGTCGGGAGAGTGTGCGGCGGGGTCGGCGTCCGCGACGGAGTGCAGCCAGAGGGTCAGCATGTACAGCTCCGGCACCGACAGCAGCCGCGGCTGGTACGGCAGCGGCAGTCCTTCGGCCTGGCCGAGCGCGCGCAGGGTGGCGGACACGTACGGGCCGCCGCGGAAGTGGGCGAACGCCCAGCCGTCCGCCGTCGGCATGGTCTCCGCCGCGCTCACCGGCGAAGGGGATGCCGGCCCGGGCGCCGCCGGCCTCCCGTCCGATGCGGGCGCCGCCGGCACCGGTGCCAGCAGGAAGCGCCAGCCGGTCAGCCCGGTGCGCGGTGGCCCCTGCCGGCTCACACCGGTGATCTCGTGCACCGGCAGAGCGAGTTCGGGACGCAGCCGGGCCGGGACCGGCCCGGCGCCGGATTCGAGGGCCGACAGGACACTCTGCCGGGCGGTCGCCGGAGCAGGGGCAAAACGCAGGGGCATGATGGGTCGCCTCTCACCTCGACAGGCACACGGGAGCGGGGGCGGGGCGCGGACGGCGCTGTTCGGCCCGGGCGGCCGCAGGACCGTAGCCGGCGCAGCGGGCAGACGGTCGTTCGACGCGGGGTCTCGGCCTCGTCGGCAGAGTTTATACGACACCAGTTCCCCGGCGGTTTCGGCTAACGACGCAGAGATGTTTCCACAAGGCGACTTCACGCCGATTTCCGGAGGCATTTCCTCCTGCTCCGTCCACCCCGCCGAAGCGCTCGCCTCGGCCTTCGGCGGAAACCGGGTCGGCCGGTTCTGCTGTGGCCCTTTCCCCCGGCCCTTGCGCGACGCCCTGACCGTGAGCCGTATGCCGAAGGAATGTGCCAGAGGATTTCCCCGGCACGATAACGGTTACCCGGGGGTTCGCCGAGGGATTGCGGATCATCGCCCTGGGCATCATCAGGTGACACACGTGCCCGGTCGTCGCACGGGCACCCGACCGAGAGGACCGGCGGGATGGGAGAGAAGGTCGCGGCCGACAGGTTCGCCCTGTCCGATCGGCTGCGGTACCGGCAGAAACTCCTCCAGGGGCTGGAGGCCCTGGAACTGCTTCTGGACAGGAAGCGGTTCGACCGCCCGCGCAATCTCATGGGTCTGGAGATCGAGCTCAATCTCGCGGACGCCGAAGGCATGCCCCGGATGATGAACGCCGAGGTGCTGGAACGCATCGGCAGCCGGGATTTCCAGACGGAACTCGGTCAGTTCAACCTCGAGGCCAACATCGTCCCGCACCGCATGGCCGGCCGGGTTTTCGACCAGCTCTCCGAGGAACTCCGCACCGCCCTCGCCTACGCCGACCGCCAGGCCCGCGAGGTGGACGCCCACATCGTGATGATCGGCATCCTGCCCACGCTCACCAGCGACGACCTCGTCTCCGCGAACCTCTCCGCCGTCGACCGGTACACCCTGCTCAACGACCAGATCATGGCGGCCAGGGGCGAGGACGTGATGCTCGACATCGAGGGTGTCGAGCACCTGCGCTACGCCTCCGACTCCATCGCCCCCGAGGCCGCGTGCACCTCCGTACAGCTGCACCTCCAGGTCACGCCGGGCCGGTTCGCCGACGTGTGGAACGCCGCCCAGGCGATCGCCGGGCCGCAGATCGCCATGGGCGCCAACTCGCCGTTCCTCTTCGGGCGGGAGCTGTGGAGGGAGTCCCGGCCGCCGCTCTTCCTCCAGTCCACCGACACCCGGCCGCCGGAGCTCGCCGTGCAGGGCGTACGTCCCCGCACCTGGTTCGGCGAACGCTGGATCGACTCCGCCTACGACCTCTTCCAGGAGAACGTGCGCTACTTCCCGGCGCTGCTCCCGCTCTGCGAGGACGAGGAACCCCTCCAGGTGCTGGAGGACGGCGGAGTCCCCGAACTTCTCGAACTGTCCCTGCACAACGGCACCATCTACCGCTGGAACCGCCCGGTCTACGGCGTCGTCGACGGCGTCCCGCACCTGCGGGTCGAGAACCGGGTGCTTCCGGCCGGCCCCACCGTCACCGACGTGCTCGCCAACGCCGCCTTCTACTACGGGCTGGTGCGCGCCCTGGCGGACGAGCCCCGTCCCCTCTGGACCCGGATGCCCTTCCCCGTCGCCCACGAGAACTTCGAGGCGGCGTGCCGGGACGGCATCGACGCCCAGCTGCACTGGCCGCGCTCCGGGCGGGGGAGCGCGACGGTCGCGCTGCCCGCGACCCGGCTCGTGCAGGAGGAGCTGCTCCCGCTCGCCGCGTCCGGTCTCGACGCGTGGGGTGTGGAGGCCGCCGACCGGGACCGCTACCTGTCGGTGATCGAGGAACGCTGCCGGCGCCGGGTCAACGGCGCCTCCTGGCAGGCCGCCGCCTACCACCGGGCCACGGACGCCGGACTCGACCGGGAGAAGGCGCTCGCGGCCGTCGCCCGCCGCTACTGCGAACTCACCCGCACCGACGAGCCGGTGCACACCTGGCCTCCCGGGCCGTGACGCCGCGCGTGCCCGGACACCCCGGGCACGCCTCCGCCCCTCGGATGCGGCAAGCTGAGACCGGGCGCCGGACGCACCGGCGCCCCACCGGCAGGCAGTCGATCCAGGCGGACGGGAGGCGCGCGTGCGTGCACGGACGGGAGACGCCGCGGACCAGGGGGTTCCCGGCGACGCCGGACTCCCCGCTCCCGTGCTGCGGCGGGAGATGCTGCTGGTACTCGCCCTCTCCCTCGGCGCCAGCGCCCTCTCGGCGCTCATCAGCTTCGCCGGTTCGCTGACCGCCCCGGGCGGACTCGCCGACCAGGCCGCGCGGATGAACACCTCGGCCGCTCCCGACCGCCCGTGGCTCGACCTGGCCTGGCAGCTCTTCGGTATCGCCACCGCACTCGTCCCCGTCGCGCTCGTTGCGCACCTGCTGTACCGCGAGGGCGCCGGCGGCCTGCGCGCGGTCGGGTGCGACCTGCGTCGCCCCCGCTCCGACCTGGCCCGCGGCGCGCTGGTCGCCGCCGGCATCGGAGGAACCGGCCTGCTCCTCTACCTCGGTGCCAGGGCGGCCGGCGCGAACCTCACCGTGGTGCCGGAGAACCTTCCGGACGTGTGGTGGAAGATCCCGGTGCTGATCGCCTCCGCGGTGCAGAACGCCGCGGTGGAGGAGATCATCGTCATCGGCTACCTGCTGCGCCGCCTGGACCAGCTCGGCTGGTCCCCCTGGGGAGCGCTGGCGGCCAGCTCCCTGCTGCGCGGCACGTACCACCTCTACCAGGGGATCGGCGGCTTCGTGGGCAACATGGCGATGGGCGTGATCTTCGTGCTCCTCTACCGCCGCTGGGGGCGCGTCGGCCCGCTGCTCGCCGCCCACGCCCTGATCGACATCGTCGCCTTCGTCGGTTACGCGCTGCTGGCCGGCAAGGTGGGCTGGCTCCCCACCGGCTGACCCGCCGCCCGGTGCCTCCGGTCGGTGACCCCCTCCCGGCGGACGCGCACCGCCACCGGGGGCGCGGCGGCGGCCCGGGCGCTCAGAGCCCCGTCAGCAGCCGGCCGTCCAGCACCGTCACCGCCGACCCCGACAGCTCCGTCCGCGCGCCGCGCAGCGCGGTCCGCACCACTCCGGTCCGCGCGGACGCCTGGAAACCGGTCAGTTCGTCCCTCCCCAGCCGCGCCGCCCACAGCGGCGCGAGCGCCGTGTGGGCGCTCCCGGTGACCGGGTCCTCCGGAACCCCCACCGCGGGCCCGAAGAACCGGGAGACGAAGTCGTAACCGGCGGCCGTGTCGTGAGCGGCGGCGGTGACGATGACGCCGCGCCCCCGGAGCCGGGCCAGCGCGGCCATGTCCGGTGCGAGGGCGCGCACCGTCTCCTCGTCGTGCACCTCGACCAGCAGGTCGCCGACGTCCGGCCCCGTGTCGTGCACCGTCAGGATCTCGCAGCCCAGCGCCGCGGAGAGCCCGGGCGGCTCGGCCACCGGCGTCAGCGGAGCCGTCGGGAAGTCCAGCGTCACCGTCCCGTCGGGGGAGGAAGCGGCGGTCAGCACTCCGCTACGGGTCCGGAACCGCAGCCGGGAGCCTGCCCGTCCGGCGGAGTGCAGCACGTGCGCCGTGGCCAGCGTCGCGTGCCCGCACAGGTTCACCTCCACGGCGGGCGTGAACCAGCGCAGCGCCCAGTCCGCGTCCGCGTCGTGGGTGAGCGGGTGCGCGAACGCCGTCTCGGAGAGGCTCATCTCGCCCGCGACCCGCTGGAGCCGTTCGTCCTCGGGGAAGCGCGCCTCCTCGAGCAGGACGACCGCGGCGGGATTGCCGGCGAACGGACGGTCGGTGAAGGCGTCGACGACACGGATTCTCATGCCGGGAAGCGTAGGCCGCGGCGGTCGCGCTCCTCCACGGCCGGTCGCCGGGACGTCGCCCCGGGCGCTCCGTGGTCTGCGAGGGCCGGCCGCCTCCGGGTCTCGCACGGTGAGACAGGTGCTATCCAGGGTGACACTCCTGACCTCGCTTGGCATCATGGGGCGCATGCCGCACGCCGCACCACCGTCGCACCCCGTCCGGGCCCGGAGCACGGGGCTCGCCATCGCGCTCCTGTCCGCCTTCGCCTTCGGCGGATCCGGTCCCGCGGCCAAGCCGCTCATCGAGGCCGGCCTCGACCCCCTGCACGTCACCTGGCTGCGGGTCGCGGGAGCCGCCCTGGTCACTCTGCCCCTCGCCTGGCGTCATCGCGGGCTGCTCAGGTCGCATCCCGCGCTGCTGGCGGGCTTCGGCCTCTTCGCCGTGGCCGGCGTGCAGGCCTGTTACTTCGCCGCCATCTCCCGCATCCCCGTGGGCGTGGCCCTGCTCATCGAGTACCTGGCCCCCGCGCTGGTCCTCGGCTGGGTGCGGTTCGTGCAGCGCCGCCCGGTGACCCGGGCGGCGGCCGTCGGCGTGGTGCTGGCCGTCGGCGGGCTGAGCTGCGTGGTCGAGGTGTGGTCGGGGCTCGCCTTCGACGTCCTCGGCCTGCTGCTGGCGCTGGGCGCGGCCTGCTGCCAGGTCGGCTACTTCGTGCTCTCCGACCACGGCGCCGACGAGGCCGACGGCAGGCGGCCCGACCCGGTGGGCGTGATCGCGTACGGCCTGCTGGTCGGCGCACTCGTGCTCACACTCGTCGCCCGGCCGTGGTCCATGGAATGGGGCGTCCTGTTCCGCGACGCCGAGATGGACGGCACGCCGGTCCCCGGCCTGCTGCTCCTGGGGTGGATCGTGCTGGTCGCCACCGTCGCCGCCTACCTGACCGGCGTGGTCTCCGTGCGCCGCCTGTCCCCGCAGGTCGCCGGGGTGGTCGCCTGCCTGGAGGCGGTCATCGCGACCGCGCTGGCCTGGGTGCTGCTCGGCGAACACCTCTCCGCGCCCCAGGTCCTCGGCGGTCTGCTGGTGCTCACCGGCGCCCTCATCGCGCAGCGCTCGGCCCCCCGGCCGCCCGCACCCGAGCCGGTCGCCGGGAGCGCCGTCGCGGACCACGCCGGAACGGGCTTGTCCGCGCGGACCCCGTCCTCGTAGGGTGGTCGCCGTGTACCTGACCGTGCTGTCGCCGCCCGCCGCGTAGAGCGGGCCGGCCGAGGACCGCGCCACCGGGGGAGCGAGGCTCCGCCCGCGGCGTCCCCCTCCGGCGCCCGCAGACGGGAACGTCACCAGTCCCCTCTCTGCGCGGAGTACACCACGTGTCGCACGCATCCCTTTCCCCTGCCGCCGTCCTGCCCGTCGGCCGCGCCCTGACCTATCTCGTCGTGGCCGGTGTCGCCTGGGGCACCGCCGGCGCGGCCGCCTCGCTCCTCTACCGGGCGAGCGACCTCGGCCCCCTCGCGCTCTCCTTCTGGCGCTACGCCGGAGGGCTCCTGCTCCTGCTGGCCTTCCAGGGCCTGCGCGGACTGACCACACGCTCGCGGACGGAGCCGGCCCGGGCGCTCCGGCCGGCCGAGCGGCCCCGGCGCCGTGCCCTGCGCATCGCCGCCACCGGCGTCGGCCTCGCCGTCTTCCAGACCGCCTACTTCGCCGCGGTCGAGGTCACCGGCCTTGCCGTCGGCACCGTCGTCACGCTCGGCGCGGGACCCGTCCTCATCGCGCTCGGCGCACGGCTGACCATGGGCGAACGCCTCGGTGGTTCCGGGATCGCGGCGGTGACCGGTGCACTGGCCGGACTCCTGGTCCTGTGTCTCGGCGCCGGAGGCGGCACGGTCCGCCCCGCCGGAGTCGCCCTCGCCCTCCTCTCCGCCACCGGCTACGCGGCGGTGACCCTGCTGACGCGGCGGTTCGGCCGGACGTCCGGCACCGGCGAGTCCGCCACCACACGGTGGGCGTTCGCCGTCGGGGCGGTCTGCACCCTCCCCCTGGCGCTGGCCGAAGGGCTTCTCCCGCAGACCGGGGACCCGGTCCGGGTGCTGCTCCTCCTCGCCTACGTCGCGGCCGTGCCCACGGCGCTCGCCTACGCCCTGTACTTCGCGGGCGCCGCCGTGGTCCGCGCGGCGACCGTCTCGGTCATCATGCTGATCGAGCCGGTGAGCGCCGCGGTCATCGCGGTGGTGCTCCTGGACGAACGGCTGACCGCGGCCACGGTGACCGGCACCGTGCTGCTTCTCCTCGCTGTGACCGGCCTGGCGTGCGCCGAGGCGCGGCACGCCGCGTCGGTCCGCCGGACACCCGCGCGGCCCGGGCCCGAACTCAGCGTCCCGGCCCCCGCGGAGCGGTGAGGTAGGCGGGCGCGGCGACGGTGCCGGCCAGGTCGTCGGCCGGCACCGGCTCGCCCGTGGTGCTGCGCACGGGCAGCACGCCGGCCCAGTGCGGGAGCGACAGGTCCTCCGGCTCGTCCACGGGCGGGCCGGACCGTACCTTCGCCGAGACCTCCACCAGGTCCAGCGCCAGGACGGCGGTGGCCGCCAGCTCCCGCGCGTCCGCCGGGCGGCAGTCGGCCGCCCGGCCGGGCAGCACGTGGTCCACCAGCGCGTCCAGCGCCGCCGTCCGCTCCTGCGGGTCCGTCACCTGCCGGGCCTCGCCGTGGACGACCACGGAGCGGTAGTTGGCGGAGTGGTGGAAGGCCGAGCGGGCGAGCACCAGCCCGTCGACGTGCGTGACGGTCAGGCAGACGGGAAGCCCCGGTGCCTCGGTGCCGTCCCCGGCCGCCCGCAGCGGCCGGGAGCCGGTGGAACCGTGCACGTACAGCCGCTCGCCGGCCCGGGCGTACAGCGTCGGCAGCACCACGGGCGCCCCGTCGCGCACGAAACCCAGGTGGCAGACGTAGCCCTCGTCGAGGATCGCGTGCACCAGGTCGCGGTCGTAGGAGGCCCGGTCGCGGTTGCGGGTCGGCGTGGTGCGCCCGACGGCCTCGTAGGCCGGTCGCTGAGACGCGGTGGCGGACATGGGGATCTCCTTGCGTTCTCTTTGAACTAGTGCATAATCATCTTTGTGCTAGGAGATTACCGGATCGAGGGAGCGGGTGCAGCCGAGATCGCCGCCAGCGTGGAGCGCGGCGTCGGCGCCGGCGCCCTCGCCCCCGGCGACGCGCTGCCTCCGCAGCGGGAGCTCGCCGCGCGGCTCGGCGTCAACCCCAACACCGTGGCTGCCGCCTATCGTTCGCTGCGGGACCGCGGAGTGATCGAGACCGCCGGGCGCCGGGGGAGCCGCATCCGGCACCGCCCGGCCAGCACACCCCGCGAGTCGCTCCGCGTCGACGTCCCCCACGGTGCGCGCGACCTGTCCACCGGTAATCCGGACCCCGCGCTGCTGCCTCCGCTGGGCGACGCCCTCGCCGCGGCGGCCGAGCGCGCCCGCACGCGTCCGACGCTCTACGGCGCCCCCGCCGTCACCGCTGAACTCGGCCGCGCCGCACGGCGGATGCTCGCCGACGACGGCGTTCCCGACGGGCCCGTCGCCGTGACCTCAGGCGCACTCGACGCGATCGAACGCGTCCTGGCGGCGCACCTGCGGCCCGGTGACATCGTCGCCGTGGAGGACCCCGGCTGGGGGAGTCTGCTGGACCTGGTCCCGGCCCTCGGCCTGCGTCCGCTGCCCGTCGCCGTGGACGACGACGGGCCGCTGCCCGACGCCGTCGCCGGCGCCCTCCGGCGGCACGCCCGCGCCCTGATCGTGACCGCCCGCGCCCAGAACCCCACCGGCGCCGCCGTCTCGGCCGCGCGCGGAGCCGCCCTCCGCGCGCTGCTGGCGGAACACCCGGCCACGCTGGTCGTCGAGGACGACCACGGGCACGGCATCGTCGACCTGCCGCTGCACGCGGTCTGTGGCTCCACCACCCACTGGGCGCTGGTCCGCTCCACCGCGAAGGCGTACGGCCCCGACCTGCGCCTGGCCGTCCTCACCGGCGACGCGCTCACCGTCGACCGGGTGCGGGGCCGCCAGCGGCTCGGCCCGGGCTGGGTCAGCCACCTGCTCCAGGACGCCGTCGCCCGGCTCTGGGAGCACGAGGCCGTGCGCCCGCACCGCGTCGCCGCCTCCTACGGGCACCGGCGGGACGCACTGGTACGCGCCCTCGCGGACCGCGGCGTGCCCGCGCACGGCCGCAGCGGCATGAACGCCTGGGTGCCCGTGCCCGACGAGACCGGAGCGGTGGCGCGCCTCCTCCAGGCCGGCTGGGCGGTGGCCCCCGGTGCGCGCTTCCGCCTCGCCTCGGAACCCGGAGTCCGGATCACCCTCTCGCCGCTGGCTCCGGAGGAGGTCGAGGGAGTGGCGGACGCCGTCGCCGACGCGCTGCGCCCCTCCCTGTCACGCCGGTACGACTGACGGGTCCGGCCGGCGGAGGAGGCGCCCGGTCAGCTCCGCCGCACGGAACCGCCGCTCACCGACACCTTCACCGCCGGCAGCGGCTGCGTCGCCGGACCCTGCTGCACGCTGCCGTCGGCGACGGCGAAACGACTGCCGTGGCACGCGCAGTTGATGGAGCCGTCCGCGACCGACGACACCACGCAGCCCTGGTGCGTGCACACCGCGGAGAAGGCCTTGTACTCGCCGGCCGAGGGCTGCGTGACGACCACCTTCTCCTCCTTGAGGATCGTCCCGCCGCCCTCCGGCACCTCGGACGCGCTCACCAACTCCGCGCCGCCCCCGCCGGGCTCCGAAGTGCCCTCTCCGGTCGGCTGGTCGCCGGCCCCGGGCGACTCCTCGCCGCCCGTGTCCCCGCCGCCGGAACTCCCGCACGCGGCGAGAGCCAGCGCGGCCGAGGTGGTCCCCGCGGCGGCCAGTACGGTACGGCGGGTGGGAAAGGCGGTGTTCATGTCACGCTCCTACGGTCTCGGGACAGCCGTCCACACCCTCCTACGTGCGCCCGGGCCGCCACGTTCAACGACACGGCGCCGCATAACCTGGTGCGATGCTGCCCGAAGTCACCGCCACCCGGTACGTCACGCCCCTGCGCGAGGGCGGCTCGCTGCCCGGCCTCCTGGAAGCCGACGACCTGGGCACCTACGTCGTGAAGTTCACCGGTGCCGGACAGGGACGCAGGACGCTGGTCGCCGAAGTCGTCTGCGGGCGTCTCGCCCGGCTCCTCGGGCTCCGCGTACCCGACCTGGCGGTCGTCCAGGTCGACCCGGTTCTCGGGCTCGCCGAGCCGGACGAGGAGGTGCAGGAGCTGCTGAAGGCGAGCGGCGGTCCCAACCTGGGCATGGACTACCTCCCCGGGGCCCTCGGATTCGACCCGCTCGCCTACGAGGTGACGGCCCGGGAGGCCGGGCGGATCGTCTGGTTCGACGCCCTGACCGGCAACGTCGACCGCTCCTGGCGCAACCCCAACCTGCTGGTCTGGCACGGCGACCTGTGGCTCATCGACCACGGAGCATCCCTGATCTGGCACCACGACTGGCCCAAGGCCGGCGCCGCCGCGGACCGCCGCTACGACGCGTCGGACCACGTCCTCGCGCCCTTCGCCCCCGACGTGGCCGCCGCCGCGGCCGACCTCGCCCCCCGGGTCACGCCCGCACTCCTCGACCGGTGCACCGCGGACATCCCCGACGACTGGCTGGCGGGTGAACCCGGCTTCGACCACCCCGACGACGTCCGCGCCGCCTACACCCGCGTCCTCGCGGCCCGCGCGCCGCAGGTGCACGAGCGTGTCGAACTGGGCGCGCCCACCCCCGACCGGCCCTCCCAGGCCCCGGGCTGGCTGACCGGGCGCCCCGGCACCGCGCCCGAGCCGGCCCGCGCCCGGCACGCCGGGAAGCCGGGGGAGACGCGATGACGCCTCGCATGGTCTTCGAATACGCCCTGCTCCGCGTCGTCCCCCGCGTCGAACGCGGCGAACTCATCAACGCCGGCGTGGTGCTCTACTGCCGTGCGCGCTCCTACGCCGCCGCGCTGACCCACCTGGACGAGGACCGGCTGCGGGCCCTGGACCCGGACGCCGACGTGGCGGGGGTGCACGCCGCGCTGCGCGCGGTCGAGGGGGTGTGCCGGGGCGGCGGTGACGCGGGGCAGGCCGCGGGCGACGACGCCGGACGCCGCTTCCGCTGGACCGTCGCGCCGCGCAGTACCGTCGTCCAGCCCGGCCCGGTGCACACCGGCCTGACCGCGGACCCCGCGGCCGAAGCCCGGCGGCTGCTGGACCTCCTGGTGCGGTGACCGGCACGAACCGGGCTGCCGTTGACACGGAGTGCCACGACTTCTAGCGTCACGACCACCGAGCCTACTAAGCGGTTGCTCACCAGGCGGGCCCGTGACCCGCCGGCGACCCCACGAGGACGAGGAGAACGAGATGTCCACCAGCGAGCAGCGCGTCGCGATCGTCACCGGCGCAGCCCGAGGCATCGGCGCGGCCACCGCCGAGCGTCTGGCCCACGAGGGCAGGGCCGTCGCCGTGCTCGACCTCGACGAGGCGGCCTGCAAGGACACCGTCGAGAAGATCACCTCCGCGGGCGGGCGGGCGATCGCCGTCGGCTGCGACGTGGCCGACACCGAGCGGGCCGAGGCCGCCGTCGCCCGGGTCGCCGAGGAACTCGGCGCGCCCACCGTGCTGGTGAACAACGCCGGTGTGCTCCGCGACAACCTGTTGTTCAAGATGAGCGACGCGGACTGGGACACCGTGATGAACGTCCACCTGCGCGGCGCCTTCGTGATGACCAGGGCCTGCCAGAAGCACATGGTGGACGCCGGGTTCGGGCGCGTGGTCAACCTCTCCTCCAGCTCCGCCCTCGGCAACCGCGGCCAGGTCAACTACGCCGCCGCCAAGGCGGGTCTCCAGGGCTTCACCAAGACCCTCGCCAAGGAACTGGGCAAGTTCGGTGTGACCGCCAACGCCGTCGCGCCCGGCTTCATCGTCACCGACATGACCGCCGCCACCGCCGAACGCGTCGGCATGGACTTCGACGAGTTCCAGGCCGCAGCCGCCACCCAGATCCCGGTCCAGCGCGTCGGCCGCCCCGAGGACGTCGCCGGCGCCATCGCCTTCTTCGCCTCCGACGACGCGGGATTCGTCTCCGGCCAGGTCATGTACGTGGCCGGCGGCCCCCTCAACTGACAGGAGCCACGCCCATGACCGACACAGCACAGCCGGACCCGTCACAGCCCGGAACGCCCCGCCCGGACAGCGGACGGACGGCCCTGGTGACCGGCGGCAGCCGCGGCATCGGATACGCCGTCGCCGAAGCCCTCGTGGCACGCGGTGACAGGGTCTGCATCACCGGTCGCAACGAGGACGCCCTGAAGACTGCGGTGGCCTCGCTCGGCGCCGACCGGGCGATGTACGTCGCGGGGAAGGCGCACGACACCGGCCACCAGGCAGCCGCCGTCGACGCGGTCATGGCCGCCTACGGACGGCTCGACCACCTGGTCAACAACGCCGGGACCAACCCCGTCTTCGGGCCCATGGCCGATCTCGATCTCGCCGTCGCCCGCAAGGTCTTCGAGACCAACGTCATCTCGGCCCTCGGCTTCGCCCAGCGGACCTGGGCCGCCTGGCAGCGCGACCACGGCGGCTCCGTCGTCAATATCGCCTCCATCGCCGGGCTCTCCGCCTCGCCCTTCGTCGGCGCCTACGGCATGAGCAAGGCCGCGATGGTCAACCTGACGCAGCAGCTCGCCCACGAGTTCGCGCCCGCCGCCCGCGTCAACGCGCTCGCACCGGCCGTGGTGAAGACGAAGTTCGCCGCGGCGCTCTACGAGGGCCGTGAGGACGAGGCCGCGGCCCGCTACCCGATGGGGCGGCTCGGAGCCCCCGAGGACGTCGGCGGCGCCGCCGCGTTCCTCAGCTCGGACGCCGCGGCGTGGATCACCGGCCAGACCCTGGTCGTCGACGGCGGCCTCTTCCTCAACGCCGGGGTCTGATGACCCTGAGTTGAGCCGCGTCCACCGCTGGTCACCCATCTGATGCCGCTCCGCAGCGGAGCGGCATCAGATCTGTGACGCCTTCGAAAAGGGCGTCACAAAGGGATGATCTGTCCCTGCTCACGGCCGTGATGCTGGGGTAAGGTCTGATGCGCCTGCGGCCAGCGGGTCCGCGCGGGCATCCGCGTGCAGGACACACGGATGCGCAAGCGAAGCGCATGGAACCGGCCGGCGGGCGACATCCCTCATGCAACCGCATCAAGCAGTGGCCCCGCCGACTGAGGAGCGCGTACGTGTTCGACCGGAACGGACCTCTGAGAATCGCAGCCCTCGCGGTGAGCGCGGCGCTGCTCGCCGGGTGCAGCGTGCTGCCCGGTGGTGACAACGACGAGGACCAGTCCATCGTGGTCGGCACCACCAGCTCGCCCAGCGTCCTGGACCCGGCCGGCGCGTGGGACCAGTCCTGGGAGCTGTTCCGGAACGTCTACCAGACCTTGATGCACTTCCCCAACTCCTCCAGCTCGCCCGAGCCGGACGCCGCCAAGTCCTGCAAGTTCACCGACACGGCGAGCAAGGTGTACCGCTGCACCCTGCGCGAGGACCTCACCTTCTCCAACGGCAACCCGCTGGACGCGGAGGCGGTCAAGTTCTCCCTCGACCGTGTCTTCAGCATCGGCGCCGAAGGCGGCCCCTCGGGCCTCCTCGGCAGCCTGGACCGCATCGAGACCCCGGGGAAGCACGAGATCGTCTTCCACCTGAAGGAGTCGGACGCGACCTTCGAGTACGTCCTCGCCACTCCCGCGGCCTCGATCGTCGACCCCGAGGTGTACGACGACAAGGGGCTGCTCAAGGGCACCGAGATCGGCGGATCCGGCCCGTACGTGCTCGAGGAGTACAGGGAGAACAAGCGCGCCGTCCTGCTCGCGAACCCGAACTACAAGGGTGCCGCCGAGATCAAGAACGACAAGGTCACCATCCGCTACTTCCAGAGCTCCAAGGCGATGGTGAAGAAGTTCAAGAAGGGCGAACTCGACGTCACCTTCCGCGGGCTCACGCCGAGTCAGATCAGCGAGTTCCAGGACGCCGGAGCGAAGGGCAACGACAAGATCGAGCTGAGCGAGCTCCCGGGCAAGGAGATCCGCTACCTGGTCTTCAACCCCAAGTACGACTGGGCGGGCGACGAAGCCGTCCGCCGGGCCATCGCCCAGCTCATCGACCGCAAGGCCCTGGTGCGCAACGTCTACGACCGCACCGCCGAGCCGCTGTACTCCATGGTGCCGAGTGGCCTGACCGGCCACACCAACGCCTACTTCGACGAGTACGGCGAGCCCAGCCGTGCGGACGCGGAGGAGGTCCTGCGCGGAGCCGGCATCACCGAGAAGGTGCCGCTGACCCTCTGGTACACCACCGACCGCTACGGCTCGACGATGAAGAACGAGTTCGAGGAGATCGAGCGCCAGCTCGAGGGCTCCGGCCTCTTCGACATCACCGTCAAGGGCAAGCCGTGGAACGAGTACTCCCAGGACTACCTGCACGGCGAGTACCCGGTCTTCGGCCGTGGCTGGGCCCCCGACTTCCCCGACGCGGACAACTTCATCGCGCCGTTCGTCGGTGAGAACAACGCGCTGAACACGCCGTACGAGGCGCCCCGCATCACCCAGGACCTGCTGCCGTCCTCCCGCAAGCAGGACGACCGCGGCATCGCCAGCGAGGCCTTCACCGATGCGCAGAAGATCCTCGCCGAGGACGCCCGCCTGCTGCCGCTCTGGCAGGGCAAGGTCTACGTGGCGGCCGGCAAGGACATCGCCGGCGTCGAGTGGTGCATCGACCCCTCGACGATCATGCGCATGTGGGAGCTGAACCGGAAGGCGAGCTGGTAACGGCCTCCGCCCGTTTCCGCACGACGTGCGCCCCGGCTGGTCGGCAGCCGGGGCGCACGCCTGTGCGCGCGGGCCGACGGCGCCCGCACCGCGCCGCACGGCGCGGCGTTGTCGGTGGCGCCCGGTACCTTCGGTTCCAGCGCGTGGGAACACCAAGCGGAACGCGCCCGCATCTGACGGAGGTTGACGCGTGATCGGCATGCTGCCCGGATCCTGGCAGGGCGTCCTCGGCGAGGAGCTGGACGAGGACTACTTCACCGAACTCACCGAGTTCGTCGAGAAGGAACGAGCGGCGGGGCCGGTCTACCCGCCCCGCGACGAGGTCTTCGCCGCCCTCGATGCCACACCCTTCGACCAGGTCAAGGTCCTCGTGCTCGGTCAGGACCCCTACCACGGTGCCGGCCAGGGCCACGGCCTGTGCTTCTCCGTGCGTCCGGGCGTACGGACCCCGCCCTCGCTGCGCAACATCTACAAGGAGCTGCGCGACGACCTCGGCCACCCGGTGCCCGACAACGGCTGCCTCACCCCCTGGGCGCGGCAGGGCGTCCTGCTGCTCAACTCCGTGCTGACGGTGCGTGAGGCCGAGCCCAACTCGCACAAGAACCAGGGCTGGGAGAGGTTCACCGACGCAGTCATCCGCGCCGTGTCCGACCGTGAGCAGCCCGCCGTGTTCGTGCTCTGGGGCGCCTACGCCCGGAAGAAGCTCCGTCTCGTCGACACCACCCGGCACGCCGTCGTCGAGGGGGCCCACCCGTCCCCGCTCTCGGCGAAGAAGTTCCTCGGCTCCCGCCCGTTCAGCCAGATCGACGCGGCCCTGCGGGCTCAGGGCCACGACCCCGTCGACTGGCGCATCCCCGACCTGGCCGCCTGACCTCCACTCCGCCACCTCCCACGCGGGACCCGCCGGCCCGCACACCGCCGAGGAGCAGCCGTGACCGCAGCAGCGCCCCAGCCGTCGCAGGGCGAACCGACCACGCGGATCGGTCAGGCGGTGATGCTGCACCACGCCGGAGACCGGGAGGAGGCCCGCAGCCGCTTCGCCGCGCTGTGGGAGGAGACCCCCGAAGCGGACGCCTTCCACCGGTGCACCATCGCCCACTACATGGCGGACACCCAGGACGACCCGGCCGACGAACTGGCCTGGGACCTGCGGGCGCTGGCCGCCGCCGACTCGCTCACCGAGGACCACGCGGCCTGGGGCGAGCACGCCGTCGAGGTGCGGGCCCTGTATCCCTCCCTGCATCTCAACCTGGCCGCCGACCATGTCAAGCTCGGCGACCCGGGCACCGCGCGCCGCGAGCTGCAGCGCGCGCGGCACGCGGCGCACGTGCTGCCCGACGACGCCTACGGCCGGGGCGTCCTCGCCGCGATCGACCGGCTCGGCCGGAGACTGGAGGAACCGGATCAGCGCCCGTAGGCCCGCTCGCAGGCGTCCTGCGGGGCGCTGCCCGCGCCCCAGCCGCCGTACCGGCGGCCGAGGTCGCACATCCCCGCGCCGCCCGGCAACCCCGGCATGTCCCCGGGCCGCAGGGCCGGGGCCCGCCGTTCCGCGGCGCCCCCGGGAGCGGGCCGCGCGGCCGGTCCGTCCGCCCCCGGCGGCACCTGCGCGGCCGCCCCGTGCTCGGCCGCTTCCCCGTCCGGTACGGCGCCGGACCGGGCGTCGACCCGCACGGACGCGCCCGGCGCCGGGGCCGGGCGTGACAGCCCTTCGTGCGGCGTGGGCCGGCCCGCCCGCGGCTCACCACCCCCGTCCGCCGCTTCCGGCGCATCCGCCGCCCGCGAAGAACCGGGGCCGGGGGACCGGTGCGGCTCCCCCTTCGCCCCGACCGTCACGCAGCCCGACACCGCCACGACGGACACGCACCCCAGCACCACGGCTCCCGTCATACGTCTCACCCCGCAACCCTGCACGTCGGCGGGGTGCCGCGACATTCCCCGGGAGAGTGAAAACGTGGGCGTCGAGGTGCCGCCGCCGGGTACCCATCCCTCCACCCCGCGGCAGCGGGGCGGACTCTCCGAACCGACCAGGAGCACCCGTGAAGATCGGCATCATCGGGCTCGGCGCGATCGCCCGCAAGGCCTACCTGCCGGTGCTCACCGCACAGCCCGGTGTCGAGCCGCACCTGGTGACCCGCGACGCCCGGGTGCTCGCCGAACTCGGCGACGCCTACCGCGTCCCTCCCGCGCACCGCCACGCCACGATCGAGGGTCTCCTCGACGCCCGCCCGGACGCGGCGTTCGTCCACGCCGCGACCCCGGCACACCCCCGGCTCGTCGGCCGCCTGCTCGACGCGGGCGTCCCCACCTACGTCGACAAGCCGCTCGCCCACCACCTGGCCGACGCGGAGACACTCGTCGACAGCGCGGAGTCGGCCGGAATCCCCCTCGCCGTCGGGTTCAACCGCCGCCACGCGCCGTGCTACACGCAGTGCCTGGAGCACCCGCGCGACCTGATCGTCCTCCAGAAGCACCGCGTCGGCCTGCCCGAGAGCCCGCGGCACATGATCCTCGACGACTTCATCCACGTCGTCGACACTCTGCGCTTCCTCGCTCCCGCCCCCTACGACCAGGTCACGGTCCACGCCAGGGTCCGCGACGGGCTGCTGCACCACCTGGTCCTGCAGCTCGCCGGGGACGGCTTCACCGCGCTCGGCGTCATGAACCGGCTCTCCGGATCGGCGGAGGAGATCCTGGAGGTCTCGGGGCAGGACACCAAGCGGGAGGTCCGCGACCTGGCCGAGGTCGTCGACCACAAGGGGCAGCCCAGCGTGCGGCGCCGCGGCGACTGGGTGCCCGTCGCCCGGCAGCGCGGCATCGAGCAGGCCGTCCTCGGCTTCCTGAACGCCGTGCGCGCCGGGCGGCCGCTGTCCGCCCGCGACGCACTGCGCACCCACGAACTGTGCGAACGCGTGGTCCGTGCGGTCGAGGAGCAGTCCGTCTGACGTGCTGACGGCCCCGGGCGGACGTCCGCCCCGGGTCAGCTCCGGCAGTGCGCCGGGAGCGGCACGGCCGTACCGTCCGCCCGGCCCTCGCCCCGCACCGCCGCCGCGTCGAGCGCCGCCGTCAGCGGCACCAGCACCCCGGCGGTCTCCGGCCGCGCCACCGGCGCGGGGATGACGACCGTTCGGGCGGCCGCCGCCGCCCGGCGCTGCCGTGCCACGTTGTCGGCCGTGAGGACGAACAGCCCCCAGCCGGTCACCACGGCGCCCAGCAGCGCGGCCACCGCACCCGGAGCCCCGTAGCGGAAGCCCTCGTCCAGCAGCAGAATGCCCACCGCCCCGGCCACCACCGGATTGACCACCGTCGCCGTGGCCAGCGGCGTGGCCAGGCCGCCGCCCCGGTACGCGGCCTGCGAGGCGGCGAGGCCGGTGACCGCGAAGACCGCGATCATGCCCAGCACCGGGACGGCCCGGGCCGGCGACGCCAGCGCCCAGCCCTCCGCGACCGCCTTCACGCACACCGAGGCCGTGCCGAAGGCGACTCCGGCCGCAGTCGCGAGGGCGATGCTGCGCAGTCCGGTGCGCCCCGTCCGGCTCAGCACCGTCGCGCAGCCGACCAGCAGCAGGACGCCGACCGCGGCGACGCCGGTCACCGCGTACTGGCCGCCCGTGCCCAGCGGTTCCGAAGCGTTCGCGCCCGTGAACAGCAGCACCGCCGCCAGGCCCAGCGTCACCAGGCCGATGCCCCGCCAGGCCCTCCTGCCGACCCGGCGCTTCACCGTCAGCGCGGCGAGCGGGGCCACGATCACGATGGTCAGCACTCCCAGGGGCTGCACGACCGTCAGCGGACCCAGCCCCAGCGCCGCCACGTGCAGCAGCGCGCCCGTGCCGTTCAGCACGACCGACACCCACCAGCGGCCGTTGCGCAGCAGAGCGAAACGGCTCGGGTCGGTCGTCGACGCGATCCGCTCCTGGACGATCGCCGCTCCCGCGTAGGCGACCGCGGAAAGGACCGCGAGCAGGACCGAGGCGGCCAGCGCGTTCACCGCCGTGCACCTCGCTCCGACCAGAAGACGTCCATACCTCCACCATGGACCCGCCGGGCCGCGAACGCGTCCTCTGGCGGTCCCGATCTCTCCTACCCCCACAGGAGTACGCCCCAGCCCCGCGTACATCCCACAGCGGACACGGGCCCCGACACCTCGTCGACGGATCGGCCCGGACCCGCCGCTAGCCCGTCCCCCTGACGTTCCTCCCCCCGACGGACCTCCCGGCTGTCGCGTTCCCTCCGCCCGCCTCAGGGTGCGAAGCAGGAGCCCGTCACGGGCACGCACGCCGAGGAGAGGCGAGGAACAGTCATGGGACGCATACGACGGCCGGTACGGCTCGCGGGAGTGCTCACGCTCTGCGCCGCGCTCGCCTCGTGCAGCCAGACGCGGACCGGCACCGACGCGGCCGCCGGCGACCGGGACGAGCAGCGGATACCCGCGGCCCGCGCCGCCGACGCGGAACCGTTCACGCTCGTTGCCTCCGGCGACGTCATCCCCTACCCCTCGATCATGCGGCAGGCCCGGCAGGACGCCGGTGGCGAGGGCCACGACTTCACCCGCATACTCGCCGGCATCCGTCCCGCCGTCGCACAGGCCGACCTCGCGCTCTGCCACATGGAGACCCCCTACGGGGACGCCGACGGCCCGTTCACCGGCTACCCGCTCTTCCGCTCGCCGCCGCAGCTCGCCGAGTCGCTGCGCGCCACCGGGTACGACAGCTGTTCCACCGCCTCCAACCACACCCTCGACGCCGGTATGGAGGGTCTGACCCGCACGCTGCGGGCGATGGACGAGGCAGGACTCGAGCACTCCGGCTCCGCGCGGTCGTCGCGCGAACGGAACAGCCCCACCCTGCTGCAGGCCGGCGGCGCCACCGTCGCCCACCTCTCCTACACCTACGGCACCAACGGCATACCCGTGCCCGACGGCAAGCCCTGGGCCGTCAACCTCCTCGACCCGCGGAAGGTCGTCGCCGACGCCCGCGCCGCACGGAAGGCGGGCGCCGACGTGGTCGTCGCCAGCGTCCACTGGGGGACCGAGTGGCAGCAGAAGCCGGACGCGCGGCAACTGCGCCTCGCGAAGCGGCTGACCGCGTCGCGCAGCGACGGGCGGCGCGACATCGACCTGATCCTCGGGACCCACAACCACGTGCCGCAGGCCTACGAGAAGGTCAACGGCACCTGGGTCGTCTACGGCCTCGGTGACCAGGTCGCCAGCTTCATCCCCTCCATGTACCGGGGCAACGAGGGCTCCACCGCGCGCTTCACCTTCGCCCCGCCCGAGCGGGCGGGAGAGCCCTGGACGGTCTCCGAGGCCGGCTTCCTGGTGACGCACTCCGACACCGGCCCGCCGTTCCGGGTGGTCCGGGCGACCGAGGACCGCTTCCCCGAGGTCCGGCAGCGCGTTCGCGAGGCCGTACTCAGCCGTGGCGCGGCCGACGACGGCCTCACCGAAACCCGCTGAACGGCACCCGCCGCACACGTCACCCGGGGCCCGCCCCGACCCGCCCCGACACCGCACCCACCGCCCGAACCCTCCGGAGATGCCGCATGCCCACGCACCACCACGGAAGAGACCGCACCCGCCGCCGCCCCCGTCACCGCGTCGCCCTCGCCTGCGCCGTCACCGCGCTCCTCACCGCACTTCCCGCCTGCGGGACGGACCGGGCCGACGACGGCGCAGCCGCGGACGGCGGCCGGAGCCGGGACGCCGCGGCGGCCGCCCACCGCGAGTCCGCAGAGGGGTTCACCCTCGTCGCCACCGGCGACATCCTGGCGCACGACTCGATCATCCAGCAGGCACGGCGTGACGCGGGCGGCGAGGGCTACGACTTCCGGCCCATGCTCGCCGCCGCCGAACCCCTCGTCTCCGCCGCGGACCTGGCGGTCTGCCACATGGAGACCGTCTACGGCGCCGACGGCGGCCCGTTCACCGGCTACCCCGCCTTCCAGACGCCGCCGCACGTCGCCGAGGCCATCGCCGCCACCGGGTACGACAGTTGCTCCACCGCCTCCAACCACACCCTGGACGCCGGCCCGGACGGCGTGCGCCGCACCCTGGACGCCCTCGACGAAGCGGGGGTCCGGCACGCCGGCTCGGCGCGTTCCGCGAAGGAGGACGCCGAGCCCGTCCTGCTGGACGCGGGCGACGCGAAGGTGGCCCAGCTCGCCTACACCTACGGCACCAACGGCATACCCGTGCCGCACGACAAGCCCTGGCTCGTCGACCTCCTCGACCCGGGGAAGGTCGTCGCCGACGCCCGTGCGGCCCGGAAGGCGGGCGCGGACGTCGTGGTGGTGTCTCTCCACTGGGGGACCGAGTGGCAGCAGCAGCCGGACACGGACCAGTTGCGCCTCGCCAAGGAGCTGACCGCGTCGCGCAGCGACGGGCGGCGCGACATCGACCTGATCCTCGGCACCCACAACCACGTGCCGCAGGCCTACGAGAAGGTCAACGGCACCTGGGTCGTCTACGGCCTCGGCGACCAGGTCGCCGGAGTGATGAACGACCCGCGCGGCAGCATGGGCAGCGCCGCCCGGTTCACCTTCGCACCGCCGCGGCGCGAGGGCGGCGCGTGGCGCGTGCGAAAGGCGGATTTCACGCCGTTCCTGATGGCGAGTGAGCCACGCTTCCGACTGGTCGACCTCACCGGCGAGGAGGCCCTCGGATCCGGCCGGCCGCAGTACACCGAGGCGCTGGACGGCATCCGGGAGGCCGTGCTCGCCCGCGGCGCCGCCGACGACGGCCTCACCATGACCCGCTGACCCCGGCCTCCTGCGCGGCGGCACGGCAGCGGCACGGTCTCGGGGCGGGGCCTCAGCGCGAGCCCTGCCCCGACCCCACGTCGCCCGCCTCGTGCGGAGTGAGCACGCCCAGCGCGATCAGGACGAAGATCACCACCCCCAGCAGCACCCGGTAGATCACGAACGGCATGAAACTCCTGGTGCTGATGTACCGCATGAACCAGGCGATGACCACGTAGGCGACGGCGAACGCCAGCAGGGTGGCGAAGAGCGTCGGCCCCCAGGACACGTGCCCCTCGCCGATCTCCGTCAGTTCGTAGAGTCCGGACGCCAGCACCGCGGGGATGGCGAGCAGGAAGGAGTACCGGGCGGCGGCCTCGCGGGTGTAGCTCATGAACAGCCCCGCGCTGATCGTCGCCCCGGACCGAGACACGCCCGGCACCAGCGCGCACGCCTGCGCCAGCCCGTAGAGCAGGCCGTCCTTCACGGTCAGGTTCTCCAGCGTCTTGGGTGCGCGGCGCGCACGGTGCCGACCGCCGCGCTCCCGCCGGGCCGCCACCCGGTCCGCGACGCCCAGGATGACGCCGACGCCGATCAGCGTGGTGGCGATCAGCCGCAGGTCACGGAACGGTCCCTCGATCTGGTCCTTCAGCGTCAGCCCCAGCACGCCGATCGGGATGGACCCGACGATCACCAGCCAGCCGAGCTGCGCATCGTGGTCCCGGCGCATCGCCCGGTCGGTCAGCGACCGGAACCACGCGGTGACGATCCGGGCGATGTCCTTGCGGAAGTAGATGAGCACGGCCGTCTCGGTGCCGATCTGGGTGACGGCCGTGAACGCCGCGCCCGGGTCCTTCCAGCCGGCGAACGCGGCCGTCAGCCTCAGGTGGGCGCTGGAGGAGATGGGGAGGAACTCGGTCAGCCCCTGGACGAGCCCGAGGACGAATGCTTCGAACCAAGACATGGAATTCCCGTGCGTCCCCGAGGTGTGCGCTGTTCGCGAGCCGGTGCGAGTCGGACCCGCGCCACTCTAGGACAGACGGTGTCACCTTCCGTCGACGGGAGGTGACGCGTGGGTGGCGGGCCGGTGACGGGTGGATGACGGGGCGGCGGTGCCGCGTCACGCCGCGTACGCGGTCGGCGGCACGCCCACCGTCGCGGTGAAGTCGCGGACCAGGTGGGCCTGGTCGCTGTACCCCAGCTCCGCCGCCAGCCGCGCCCAGTCCACCGGCCCGGAGGACTCCGCCCGCTCCAGCGCCTCGTGGATCCGGTAGCGGAGGATCACCCACTTGGGGCCCACCCCGACCTGGGCGGCGAACAGCCGTTGCAGGGCGCGGACCGACGTGCCCCCCGCCTGCGCCAGCCGGTCGACGCGCCGTATCGTGCGGTCCTCGCGCACACGCTGCACCAGCGCCATCGCCAGGTCGGCGTCCGGGAGCGGCTCCGGGCCGAGGGACAGCAGGAAGCCGTCGAGGGCCGTCACCCGCTCCGCGTCGGACTCCGGTCCCAGCACTGCGGAGGGGACGGAGGGGGCGGCACCGGGGAAGACCTCGCGCAGCCCCTCGTGCCGCCCGGTCAGGGTGGAGACCGTGCGGCCGGGGGCGAACGGGCGGAAACCGCCGGGACGGAACTGCACCCCGCACACCCGCCCGCGCCCCTCGAGTTTGCGGGTGAACAGCTCCAGTCCGATCCCGGCGACCTCGGCGTGGTCCGGCCCGCCCGAGGAGCGCTGGAAGACGACGTTCACCGAGGGGTGCGGGACCACGTGCGTTTCGTACGCCTCGTCGAGATCCCAGTCGATCAGCCAGTAGTGCTCCAGGTACGGCCGCAGCGCCGCGGCCGGCGCGTGACGGCGGAACCGGACGCGGGCGAAGAGGCCGTGCGCGTCGACGATGCCGCGGGTGTCGCGCCGTGGACCTGCCATGTCCCGATCGTAGGACGGCGTGCCCCGCCGCACCGGTGTCGCGTTTGTTCAAGCCCTTGCTCGCGCCGGGCGTCTAGCGTCGCCGGTATGGACGACACGATCAGCGACCTGCTCGAAGAGGCCGCACGCCGGGCCGTGCCCGTCGTCGCGGCGGTGCCCGACGACCGGCTCGACGCACCCACCCCGTGCGCCGACTACCGGGTGCGCGACCTGCTCGACCACCTGTTCCACGTGGTCGTGAGCTTCCAGGAGATGGCGGCCAAGCGCGACGCGGACTTCTCCGCCACGCCCGCCTACCTGCACGGCGACTGGCGGGCGCGCTTTCCGCGCGAGACCGGCGCCCTGGTACGCGCCTGGGCGCAGCCCGGCGCCGAGGAGGGCACGGCAGGTTCCATGGGGCTGCCCGCACGCACGCTGGGCGCCATGGTCCTGCTCGACCTCACCGTGCACCCCTGGGACCTGGCCCGGGCCGCCGGACTGGACTACACGGCGGGCACGGCGGGGCTGGGTGAGCTGGAGGACCTCGTCGCGCAGATGGGGTCGACCGCGCGTTCGATGGGCGCCTTCGGCGAGCCGGTACCCGTTCCCGGCGATGCGGGGCGTTTCGAGAGGCTGCTGGGCGCCGTGGGACGCGACCCGCAATGGGCGCCGCCCGCGCGGTGACGCGGGCGGGTCGAGGGGCGCGGCGGGGAGGGCCGGAGCGGAGGGCCCCGGGTGGGGGAGCGGTGGCCTCAGGCGGTCTGGGCGGCGGGAACCTTCTCCTCCGCGGCCGCCACCCGCTGGGCGTCGAGCGGCTGCGGTGCCTCGGTGGCCGCGTCGGCAGGGACGCCCGCGGCCCGTGCGGTGGCCGCCCGCATCTTGGCGCGCTTGCGCCAGGCGAAGACGACGCCGCCGACACCGGACACCGCGATGAAGCCGAACGCGACCATGAACGCCGGGGAGTTCGGCGTGCCGGCCTGGCTGCCCGCCACCACGTACGCGGCGGTGTTGGGGATCGAGCCGAGGATGGTGGCCGAGAGGAAGGCCGGCCAGCTCATGCGGGAGACAGCCGCGGTGAAGTTGGACCCGGCGAACGGAATGCCCGGAAGCAGCCGCATGATCAGCATGGTGCGGAATCCGTGCCGGCTGAGCTGCCGGTCCGCCTTGGTGAGCAGCTTGTGCTTCAGCAGCGGACGCAGGGCGTCCTGGCCGAGCAGGCGGCCCATGCCGAACGAGATGCCGGCGCCCACGGCCGTGCCGGCGAGCGCGGCGCCGAGGCCGAGTTGCGCGCCGAAGAGGGCGCCTGCCGCCAGGTTGAGGAAGGGGCGGGGGAGGAAGGCCGTCGTGCACGTGCCGTAGGCCGCGGCGAAGAGCAGCACGGCCAGGGCACCGGACAGCTGGGCGATCCCGCCGTCGGTGATGAGGCGCTGCGGCTCGAAGACCAGAACCAGGGTGGCGGCCGTGGCCAGCAGCACGATCAGCAGGCCGAAACGGGACCAGGGGGAGAGGAGCGTCTGTGCCAGGCGGGCGGGGAAACCCGCGGGCTGCGCGACAGAAAGGGACATCTCGGGGAGAGTAACCCACGACCTCGGACCCGCAACGTGACGCGGGTCACGCCCCCGATGGCCCCTGTTCGGCGTGGCGCTCTGACCAGCCCGTCAGCCCTTCGGGCGCAAGGTCCAGATGATGGACATCTCGCCCGTCGTCTCGCCGTCCTCGCGCGTGATCACCACCCGCACCGGGAACTCCGGCCGCCCGCCGGCGTCCAGCTCGGCGACGACCTCGGCGGCCGCCCGCCCCAGCTCCGCCGTCGCCGTGACCGGCCCCATGGCCAGCTTGCGGTAAGCGATCTCCGCGCTGACCGCCAGCGGCACGGCGCGGGAGAGCTGGTCGCCGAAGGCGGCCAGGACGATCGCACCGCTCGCGGACTCCGCGAGGGTGAACATGGCCCCGGCGTGCGGCCCGCCGACGTGGTTGTGGAAGGCGCTCTGGTCCGGCAGCGAGAGCACCGCGCGTTCGGCCGTGGTCTCGGCGAACTCCAGGTTCAGCGTGCGCACCATCGGCACGGTGGCCGCCAGCAGCTCGCCCCAGGACTGCGTGTCGCCCGTGGAGGGCGCGGATTCTGTCGTCATAGGCGCACATTACCACTGGGTAACTTGCTGTGGTCCGGTCGCTCGCGCCGCAACCGCCGCCGCGCCGGCCAAGCGACCGGAAACCGGGCTGCGACGTGCCCGGCACGACCCGTAGGGTTGCCGCCCATGTGGCAGGCGGACCAGCACGGCGGCGACCCCGGGACGCCGCCCGGACCAGCGAAGCGGCCGACCCGGGCGACCTGGGCCGGCCGCAACTACACCCTGCTCACCGCCGCCGCCGTCGTCACCGGCCTCGGCAACTCCGGCGCCCTCGTCGCAGCCGCCTTCGCCGTCCTCGCGGCCGGCGGCGACGGCACCGACATCGGCCTGGTCGCCGCCGCCCGCACCGTTCCGCTGGTGCTGTTCCTGCTGGTCGGCGGCGCCGTGGCCGACCGCCTGCCGCGCCACCGGGTCATGGTCGCCGCGAACGCCCTCAACTGCGCCTCGCAGGGCGTCTTCGCCGCACTGGTGATCACCGGGCAGGCCCAGCTGTGGCAGATGGCCCTGCTGTCCGCGCTGGGAGGAACCGGCCAGGCGTTCTTCGCCCCCGCGTCCGAGGGCATGGTGCTGGCCACCGTCAGCGGCGAGCAGTCCAGCCGCGCCTTCGCCTTCTTCCGCATGGGTGTCAACGGCGCGAACATCGGCGGCGCGGCCCTCGGCGGCGGGCTCGTCGCCGTCGTCGGACCGGGCTGGGTCCTGGCGGCCGACGCCGCGGCGTTCGCCGCGGCCGGACTCCTCCGCGCCCTGCTGGACCTCAGTGGCGTCCCCGAACGGGCCCCGGGGGGCGGGCTGCTCGCCGACCTGCGGGACGGCTGGCGCGAGGTCGTCTCCCGTACCTGGCTGTGGGCGGTGGTGGTCCAGTTCGCGGTGGTCAACGCCGTCGTCGCCGCCGCGGAGGCGGTGTACGGGCCCCAGGTAGCCCAGGAACACCTGGGCGGAGCCGGCCCCTGGGGTGTCGCCCTGGGCGCGTTCGGTGCGGGCACGGTCGGCGGCGCGCTGCTGATGACCCGCTGGAAACCCCGCCGCATCCTGCTCACCGGCGCCCTGTGCGTCTTCCCGCTCGCCCTGCCGTCCGCCGCGCTCGCGGTGCCGGTGTCCGCCGCGGTGCTGATCGGGGTCATGTTCGCCACCGGCCTGTTCGTGGAGGTGTTCGGGGTGACGTGGATGATGGCCCTGCATCAGGAGGTCCCCGAGGAGAAGTTCTCCCGCGTCTCCTCCTACGACTGGTTCGGCTCCCTCGCGATGGTCCCGGTGGCGACCGCCCTTGCCGGGCCCGCCGAGGAGCTCGTCGGCCGGCCGGCCGCACTGTGGTCCTGCTCCGCGGTGATCGTGCTGCTCACCGCGGCGGTTCTGTGCGTGCCCGGCGTACGCCGCCTGGAGCGCCGCACGGTCCCCCGGGACGTCGCGGACGGCACCGGGGCTCCCGGGCAGCCCGGACCGCCGCAGGCGTCTCAGCCGATGCCGAAGGAACCCTCCGGCGGTACCGGGGACGCCGCGGCCGCGTCCTCCTGAACCGGGATCGCCCCGCCCCGCAGGGCCTCCAGCTCCGCACCCGAGACGACCCGCGCGGGGAACGGATCCGCCGCCGTGCGCCGCGCCAGCAGGGGCGGCGGCAGTTCGGCGTCCGAGGCGAGCAGCAGCACGTTGCCGAACCGCCGCCCGCGCAGCACCGCCGGCTCCGCCACGACGCACACCCGGGCGAACGCCGCGCGCCACGTGGCGATCTGGGAGCCGAGGAAGCCGAAGGGCGCCGCGTCCGCGAGATTCGCCGCGTAGATCCCGCCGGGCCGCAGCACCCGCGCCGCGGCCCGGGCGCAGCCCACCGTCGTCATCTGCGGCGGCACCCGGTTCCCGCCGAACACGTCCGCGACGACCAGGTCCGCCGACGCCGGGGGAGAGGACTCCAGGGTCGCGCGGGCGTCAGCCGCCTCCACCGTCGTCCCGGCCCCGGCCGGCAGCGGCAGGAACTCCGCGACCAGCGCCGACAGTTCCGCGTCCGACTCGACGACCCGCTGCCGCGACCCCGGCCGGGTGCGTGCGGCGTAGCGCGGCAGCGTCAGACCCCCGCCGCCCAGGTGCAGCACGTCCAGCGGCGCCCCCTCGGGCCCCGCGAGATCGAGTACGTGGGCCAGCCGCCGCACATACTCGAATTCCAGGTGCAGCGGATCGTCCAGGTCCACGTACGACTGCGGCGCCCCGTCGACGGTCAGCAGCCAGGCCCGGCGGCGGTCGACGTCGGGCAGCAGTTTCGCGGTGCCGCCGCCCACCGGGCGGCAGACGGATGCGGGCTCCTCCACCGTCCCATTGTGCGGTCCTCGCTCACCCGTCGGTGCCTCGCCCCCGCTCCAGTAGGCTGCCGGGGCGGGGCGGCACCTCGCCGAGAGACGCGGAACGGGAGACATCGATGACGGAGAACGCACTCGTCATGGCCGTCGGCGGCCATGGGCCCCGGATCCACCCGGAGGCGTTCACCGCGCCCACCTCGGTCGTGCTGGGCGAGGTCGCACTGGAGGCCGGAGCGAGTGTCTGGTACCACGCGGTGCTCCGGGCGGACTGCGGCCCGATCGTGCTCGGCCCGGACAGCAACATCCAGGACAACTGCACCGTGCACGTCGACCCCGGCTTCGCCGTCAGCGTCGGCGCCCGCGTCTCCGTGGGGCACAACGCGGTCCTCCACGGCTGCACCGTGGAGGACGACGTCCTGATCGGCATGGGAGCCACGGTCCTCAACGGGGCACGGATCGGCGCGGGTTCGCTCGTCGCCGCCCAGGCGCTCGTCCCGCAGGGTCTCCAGATCCCACCGGGCTCGCTGGTCGCCGGCGTCCCGGCAAAGGTCAAGCGCGAACTCACCCCGGAGGAACGCGAGGGCATCCGCGCCAACTCCGACATGTACCTCGAACTCGCCCGCCGGCACCGCGAGGCCGCTCCCGTCCGCTGACCGCCGCCCCGCACGGCAGGCGCGCGCGACGCCCCGGCGGGCGACGCTGCGGGAAGGATCACAGGCCCGGCGCGGGGTGGGCCGGCCGCCCGGCCGCTACCGTGAGGCCGTGCGACCGATCGGTAACCTGTTCTCCGCGCTGGCCTCCCGCGCCGTGCACGCCGCGTGGCGCCGCGCCCAGCACCTCGGCGCCGTCACGGCGCAGCGTCCCGGACCGTACGCCTTCCGCGCCTTCGGCCCCCACAGCCGCCTGGCGTTTCCGCAGGGCACCGTCTTCGGCGCGCCGTGGATGGAGATCGGCGACCACTGCGTCATCGGTCAGGACGTGACCCTCACCGCGGGCATGATGCCCGGCCTGGACCTCGGCGACGACACCGTGCTGACGCTCGGAGACGGCGTCGTCGTCGGCCGCGGCAGCCACCTCATCGCCGACGCCGCCGTCACCCTGGACGACGACGTCTTCTGCGGCCCGTACGTCTACATCACCTCCACCAACCACTCCTACGACGACCCCGGCGCTCCCGTGGGCCGCCAGTGGCCGCGCACCGCACCCGTACACATCGGCGCCGGCAGCTGGCTGGGCGCGGGCGCCGTGGTCCTGCCGGGCGCCCGCCTCGGCCGCAACGTGGTCGTCGCCGCCGGATCGGTGGTGCGCGGTGAAGTGCCCGACCACGCGGTGGTCGCCGGCGCCCCGGCCCGGGTGGTGCGCCGCTGGGACGCCGCGCACGGCTGGCAGCCGCCGCTGCGCACCCCGCCGCCCGAGCCGCTGCCCGACGGCATCACGGCCGAGGAACTGCGCGCACTGGCGGCATCCGAACGCAGCGCCGCGGGCACACTGGAATGAGAACGGCCGGCGGCAGGGCGCCGCGCGGCACGGGCACCGGACGGGAGGCGCCGTGAGCGGCCGCACGCTGCGCATACTCCTTCTGGCGGCCATCGCCGTCCAGGGGTTCGCGCTGCTGCTCTACGCCGTCCAGCGTTTCTGACCCGCCGGGGCCCGCTCAGCCGGAGGCCAGCAGCACCGTGCCCACCAGCGCCAGCCCCGCCCCGGCGGTCTGCACACCGCGCAGCCTCTCCTTGAGCACGCCCCGCGCCGCCAGCGCCGTGACCACCGGATAGAGGGAGGCGAGCACCGCCGCGACGGTCACCGGACCGTGCTGCGCCGCCAGCACGTAGGTCCCGTTGGCCGCCACGTCCGCGAGGCCGACGAAGGCCAGCGCGGGAAGCTGGGAGCGCAGTACCGGCACCCCGCCCTCGGGCAGCGCGGCCGCGCCGCGCCGCATCTGCACCAGCAACGCCCCGCCGCCGACCGCGATGTTGCACAGCCGCTGCACGAACAGCGCGAGGAACAGCCCGGTGATGCTGGTCGAGGCGTGCTCGATGAGCGCCATCACCGCACCGAAACCGAACGCGGAGACCAGCGTCAGCAGCAGCGTCTGCCGCTGGACCGGGGCGCCGCGCAGTTCCGGGCCGCCGGCCAGCACCACCCCGGTGACGGCGACGAGGATGCCCACGGCCTGCGTCCAGCCCGGGCGCTCGCCCAGGGCGAGCCCGGCGCCGACCGGCACCACCACGGCGAGCGAGGCGAGCGGTGAGACCACACCCATCGGTCCCTGCGCGAGCGCCTTGTAGAAGGCGAGCATCGCCACCGGCCCCACCACGCCGGCGGCGACCGCGAACCACAGCTGCGGGCCCCACTCGCTCCAGCCTCCGGTCGCCACGACCACGGCGCCCAGCACCAGCGCGGCGAGGGTCTGCGACACGACGACGACGGTGAGGGCGGACATGCGCCGGGTCAGCAGCCCGCCGCCGAAGTCGGCCAGCCCCCACATCAGGCTGGTCGCCAGCGCCAGGGCTGCGGTCATGACGGCACCTCGCAGTACAGTGTGGTGAACGATCGGGTCCAGCACACCGTAGTACAGCAAGCTGGACTCTGTCATGCAGAATAGTGGACCACGACTGGACTGGACGGTGCGCCCGCACGTGACGGACCTCGACCACCTCACGCAGTCCCTCGCCCGCAACCTCAGGCGATGGCGGCAGGAACGCGGCTTCACCCTGGACGCCCTCGCCGCCCGGGCGGGCGTCAGCCGGGGCATGCTCATCCAGATCGAACAGGCCCGCACCAACCCCAGCGTCGGCACCGTCGTCAAGGTCGGCGACGCGCTCGGCGTGAGCATCACCACCCTGCTGGACTTCGACCGGGAGCCCCAGGTCCGCATCGTCCCGCCGGACCAGGCGGTGCGCCTGTGGTCCACGGACGCCGGGAGCCACAGCACCCTCCTGGCGGGAGCCGAGGCCCCCGGCCCTCTGGAGCTGTGGCACTGGCGGCTGATGCCGGGGGAGGGCAGCGCCTCCGACCCCCACCCCCAGGGGACGACGGAACTCGTCCACGTCACCGCCGGCGAACTCACCCTGACCGCCGACGGCGAGGACTACCTCCTGCCCGCAGGGACCTCGGCGTCCTTCGAGTCCCACGTACCGCACGGCTACCGCAACGACGGCACGCAGCCCGTCGAGATGACCATGGCCGTCGCCGTGCCCCCGCCCCGCTGAAGCCTCCGCCCGTCCCGGCCGCCTGTACCCCACCCGGGCAGGAGGGCCCCGGCGTGCCGTCGACCGAGAGCGGCGGCCGCGTTCAGCCCAGGCCGAGCCGCGGGATCTCGATGGCCGGGCACCGGTCCATCACCATGTCCAGCCCCGCCGCGCGCGTCCGCTCGTACGCCGCCTCGTCGACCACGTCCAGCTGGAACCACACGGCCTTGGCGCCGGCCGCCACCGCCTCGTCCGCGACCCCGCCCGCGAGGGAGGAGTTCACGAACACGTCCACCACGTCCACCGGGAACGGCACGTCGGCCAGCTTCGCGTACCCCGGCTCGCCGTGCACGGTCTCCGCCCGCGGATGGACCGGCACCACCCTCTTGCCGAACCGCCGCAGCACCTGAGCGACGCCGTAGGCGGCCCGCGAGGTGTTGCCGGACAGCCCGACCACCGCCCAGGTGTCCCCGGAGGAGGTCAGGACGCGCCGCATGGTCTCCGTCTCGCTGCTCATGCCGTGCACAACCCGCGTACCGGCCCGCGGCATTCCCCGGCCGCCCGCATAGGCTGCCGTCATGCCGCACGAACGGGACCGGAACGACGGGCAGCAGGACGGCTACCTCACCGTCGCCGCCGAGGGCGTGCACGAGACGGAGGTGAACCGATCGCGGTTCCGCTGCCTGCTGGCCCCGGCCGCCACCGAGGAGCAGGCCCAGGAGGTGATCGCCCGCGTCCGCCGCGAGCACCCGACCGCGAGCCACCACTGCTGGGCGTACGTCATCGGCGCCGACGCGGGCGTGCAGCGCTCCGGCGACGACGGCGAACCCGGCGGCACCGCCGGACTGCCCATGCTGCAGATGCTCACCCGCCGCGAGACCCGCTGCCTCGTCGCCGTCGTCAGCCGCTGGTTCGGCGGCACCAAACTCGGGGCGGGCGGGCTCATCCGCGCCTACGGGGGCGCCGTCGGCGCCGCCCTCGACGCGGTCGGCACCGTGGAGCGGCGCCGCTGCCGCCTCGTCACCGTCACCGTCGGCCACGAACGGGCCGGGCGTCTGGAGAACGACCTCCGCGCCGCCGCCGGCGACGTGGCCGTCCTCGACGTGCGCTACGGCGCGGAGGTCACCCTCGACCTCGCGCTCCCGGCCGCAGCGGTGGAGGACTTCCGTTCCCGGCTCGCCGACGCCACCGCGGGCACCGCCCGCCTCGAACTGGGCGGCGACACCTACGCCGCGGGCGGCACGCCCCCCGTCGCCTCAGGCGGCACGGCCGCCTGACGCCCCGTCGGCTGCGGACGGACCCGCCGGTTCCGGGACGCCGCGGGCCGCCGGTCGCCGGTCGCCGGTCGCCGGTCGCCGGTCGCGAAAGACGATGTCAGTGGCCGCATCTAGAGTCTGTGACCATGCGTCTGCTGCACACCTCGGACTGGCACCTGGGCCGCTCCTTCCACCGCGTCGGGCTGCTCGACGCCCAACGCGACTTCCTCACGCACCTGGTGGCCACCGTCGAGGAGCAGCGGATCGACGCCGTCCTCGTCGCGGGCGACGTCTACGACCGGGCCGTGCCGCCGCTGGCCGCCGTGGAACTCTTCGACGACGCCCTGCACCGGCTCGCCGCCCTCGGTGTCCCCACCGTCATGATCTCCGGCAACCACGACTCGGCCCGGCGCCTCGGCGTCGCCTCCGGCCTCATCCGCAGCGCCGGCGTCCACCTGCGCACCGACCCCGCCGGCTGCGGCACCCCCGTCGTCCTCCACGACGAGCACGGCGACGTCGCCTGCTACGGGCTGCCCTACCTCGAACCGACGCTCACCCAGACCACGCTCGGTGCCGGCCAGCGCAGCCACGAGGCCGTGCTGACCGCCGCGATGGACCGGGTGCGCGCCGACCTCGCCGGCCGCCCCGCCGACACCCGGTCCGTCGTCCTCGCGCACGCCTTCGTCACCGGCGGCCGGCCCTCCGACAGCGAACGCGACATCACCGTCGGCGGCGTCGAGTCCGTGCCCGCCGCCGTCTTCGACGGCGTCGACTACGCCGCACTCGGCCACCTCCACGGCTGCCAGACCCTCACCCCGCGGGTGCGCTACTCCGGTTCGCCCCTGGCCTACTCCTTCTCCGAGAGCGAGCACCGCAAGTCCATGTGGATGATCGACCTCGACGCGGACGGCGAGGTGCACGCCGAGCGCCTCGACTGCCCCGTCCCGCGCCCTCTCGCCCGCCTCCGCGGCACCCTCGACGACCTGCTCACCGCCGAAGCGCACACCCGGTACGAGGACGCCTGGGTGGAGGCCACGCTCACCGACGCCGTCCGCCCCGCCGAACCCATGGCCCGCCTGGCCCGCCGCTTCCCGCACGTCCTCAGCCTCGCCTTCGACCCCGAGGGCGCCCCCGACGACCCGCACACCGGGTACGCGGCCCGCGTCCGCGGACGCAGCGCACAGCAGATCGCCGAGGACTTCGTCCTGCACGTGCGCGGCGGGCGTGCCGCCGACACCCACGAACGCGGCCTGCTCGGCGACGCCCTGGACGCCGTCCGTGCCCGGAGCACCGAGACCGCGGGAAGCGGAGCCGCCCGATGAGACTCCACTCCCTGACCCTCACCGCGTTCGGCCCCTTCGCCGGCACCCACCACGTCGACTTCGACGACCTGTCCGCCGGCGGGCTGTTCCTGCTGCACGGCGCGACCGGCGCCGGCAAGACCTCCGTCCTCGACGCCGTGTGCTACGCCCTGTACGCCGCCGTGCCCGGCGCCCGGCAGCAGCCCGGCGGCGTTCTCCGCAGCCACCACGCCGACGCGCACACCGCGACCTGCGTCGTCCTCGACCTCACGGTGGGAGACCGCCGCCTGGAGATCACCCGCGCCCCCGACCAGCTCCGTCCGAAGAAGACGGGCTCCGGTTTCACCCGAGAGCGCGCCCGGTCCACCCTGCGCGAGCACGACCCCGCCACCGGCGGGTGGAAGGCGCTCAGCCTCTCCCACCAGGAGATCGGCGAGGAGATCACGCAGCTCCTCGGCATGAGCCGTGACCAGTTCTGCCAGGTCGTCCTGCTGCCGCAGGGCGACTTCGCCCGCTTCCTGCGGGCCTCCGCCGAAGAGCGCGCCAAGCTCCTCGGCCGCCTCTTCGACACCGCCGCCTTCGCCGCCGCCGAGGAGGAACTCGCCCGGATGCGCAAGGAGACCGAGCAGGACGTCTCCGAGAGCGACCAGGCCCTCACGGGCTACGCCCACCGCATCCGCCAGGCGGCCGGTGCCGACATCCTCGACGACGTGGCCCAGCCCGACGGAGCCGACGGCGCCGCCGAGCCGGCCCGCGCACGGCGACCGGCCGCGTCCGTACCCGACCCGCGCACCCCCGCCGCGACCGCCGCGTCTGCCTCCGTCCCCGCTTCTGCCTCCGCCCCCGCCGACGGCGGGACCAGCGCACCCGCCACCACCGACGGGCTCCTCGCCTGGGCCGCACAGGCCCGCTGCACCGCCCGCGAACGGCACGAGAGCGCCGTACTCGCCTCCCGCGCCGCCGACGCCCGTCACGAAGCCGCCGCCCGCGAAGCCGAGCAGACCCGTGAACGCGACCGCCGCCGGCGCCGGTACGCCGAAGCCCGCCGGCGCCACACAGATCTCGAGGCCCGCGCGGCCGAACGCCGTGACGCCGCCGCACGCCTCGCCGCCTCCCGCGCCGCCGACACCGTCGCTCCCCTCCTCGCCCACGACGATCGGGCCGCCGCCGACCACGACCGCGCCGCCGCGGCCGAGGCGCGCGCCCGCCACGACCTTCCCGCCGACGTCGCCGACGCCGGCCCGGACCGGCTCACCGACCTCGAACGCGCGACCCGCCGCGACCTCGGCGCCCTGGAAGCGGCCCGCCGCTCCGAGCAGCGCCGCACCGAACTGCACGCCCAACTCGCCACCCTGGAACGTGAAGCCCGCTCCGACGAGGACGGCCTGCGCGAAGCCGCCGCCTGGCTCGCCGACTGGGACGCCACCCGCGCCGCACTCCAGCAGCGCGTCGACGACGCGCAGGAGGCCGCCACCCGAGCCGAACACCTGGACGGCCGCCTCGGGACGGCGCGCCGCCGACTGGAGGCCGCCCACCGGCGTGACCGGCTCGCCGAGGAGGAACCCCTGGCCGGTGCGGCGCTCCTCCGCGCCCGCGAGGAGGCCGCAGACGCCCGCGAGAACTGGCTCGACGTCAGGAACCGCCGGCTCGCCGGCTACGCCGCCGAACTCGCCACCGCCCTGCGCGACGGCGAACCCTGCGCGGTCTGCGGCGCCACCACCCACCCCGACCCGCGCGAGCCCGCCGACGACCACGCGGACCAGCGCGCCGAAGACGCCGCCCTGGACGCCCACCAGCGCGCCGACACCGCCCGCGAGGAAGCGGCCGGCCGGCTGCGCACCCTCCGGGACCACCTCGCCGCCGCCCGCGCCGAAGCCGGTGACGCCACCCGCGCCGCCCTCGAACGGGCCGCGACCGGCCTGGAGGAACAGCACGTTGCGGCACGCACCGCCGCCGGCGGGGCCCACTCCGCCCGCGAGGCCCTGGACAGCGCCGACCGCGAACACGCCCGCCGCCGGTCCGCGGCCCAGGACGCCGAACGTCGCAGCGCCGCCCGCGCCTCCCGCCGTGAAGCGCTCCAGGTCGAGGAGGCAGCCCTCGCCCGTGAGCTGGAGCGCTTCCGGGCCGGGGCCGGCACCTCCCGCACCACCGGCGCCGAGGGAAGCCTCGCCGAGCACGCCGACCTCCTCCAGCGCCGCGCCCGGCTGCTCGCCACCGCGGCCGACGCCGCGCGCACCCGCCTCACCGCGGCCCGCCACCAGGACGACGCAGGCACGCGTCTCGCCGAAGCCCTGCGTGCAGCCGGCTTCCCCACCCGCGAAGCCGCCCGGGACGCCTTCCTCGACGCCGCCACGCAAAGGCGTCTCCAGCGGGACCTCGACGCCTGGCACACCGAGGAGAAGGCCGTCGCCGACGCCCTCTTCGACCCCGAACTCCTGGCGGCGGCCCAAGCACCCCCGGCCGACCCCGTCCGCGCGGAGGCCGTCGCACGCGAAGCCGACGTGGCCCGGCGCCACGCGGACACCGCCCTGGACGCCGCCCGCGCCCGGTGCCGCGAACTCGACGAACTCGGCGCCCGGGCCACCGCTCAGATCCGCCGCACCGCGCCGCTGCGCCGGGTGCACGAACGCGTCGCCGCCCTGGCCCACCTGGCGGCCGGTACCTCCGCGGAGAACCGGCACCGGATGCGCCTGGAGACCTACGTCCTCGCCGCGCGGCTGGAACAGGTCGCCGCTGCGGCCAGCACCCGCCTCGCGCGCATGTCCGCCGGCCGCTACACCCTCGTGCACTCCGACGAACGCGCCTCCGGGCGCGGCCGCTCCGGCCTCGGCCTGCACGTCGTCGACTCCTGGACGGGGGTGCAGCGCGACACCGCCACCCTCTCCGGCGGCGAGACCTTCTTCGCCTCTCTCGCCCTCGCCCTCGGCCTCGCCGACGTCGTCACCGACGAGGCCGGCGGCACCCGCCTCGACACCCTCTTCATCGACGAGGGCTTCGGCAGCCTCGACGAGCAGACTCTCGACGAGGTCCTCGACGTCCTCGACGCACTCCGCGAACGCGACCGCTGCGTCGGCATCGTCAGCCACGTCGCCGACCTGCGCACCCGCATCCCGGTCCAGCTGGAGGTGCTCAAGACCCGCACCGGTTCCACCGTGCGCCACCGCGCCGCCCCGCTCACCTCCTGAGCGGTGGCGGCGGCCCGGCGCGCGCAGCGCGGAAACCCGGCGCGCGCAGCGCGGAGGAAGGCCGTGCGCGCCGGGCGGCTCAGAGCGCCGACAGCTCCGCCACCAGGTCGTCCAGCCCCAGCGACCCCTGCGACAGGGCCGCCATGTGCCAGCGCTTGGCGTCGAACGCGTCGCCGTGCGCCGCCCGTGCCGCGTCCCGGCCCTTCAACCAGGCACGTTCGCCCAGCTTGTAGCCGATCGCCTGCCCCGGCATCCCCAGGTAGCGCACCAGTTCGCTCTCCACGAAGTCCGCCGGACGCCCGCAGTGCATGCCGTAGAACTCCTGCGCCAGCTCCGGTGTCCACCGCTCGCCCGGACGGAACGGCGAGTCCGCCGGAATCTCCAGTTCCAGGTGCATGCCGATGTCCACGATCACCCGCAGCGCCCGCATCATCTGCGCGTCCAGGTAGCCCAGCCGCCGCTCCGCGTTCCGCAGGAACCCCAGCTCGTCCATCAGCCGCTCCGCGTACAGCGCCCACCCCTCCGCGTTGGCGCTGACCATCCCCACCGTCGTCTGGTAGCGGGACAGTTCACCGGCGACATGCGTCCACTGCGCCAGCTGGAGATGGTGGCCCGGCACACCTTCGTGGTACCAGGTGGACACCAGGTCGTAGACCGGGAACCGGGTCTCGCCCAGCGTCGGCAGCCAGGTGCGGCCCGGGCGGGAGAAGTCCAGCGACGGCTGTGTGTAGTACGGCGCCGCGGCACTGCCCGGCGGTGCGATCCGCGACTCCACCCGCTTGACCCGCTCGGCCAGGTCGAAGTGGGTGCCGTCCAGCGACTCGATGGCCTCGTCCATCAGCGCCTGCAGCCAGTCCCGGACCTCCTCGACCCCCTCGACGGCCTCGCCCGCGGTGTCCAGATGGCGCAGCGCCTCCCACGGCGTGGCCGCACCGGGCAGCACCTTCTCCGCCTCGGCACGCATCTGAGCCAGCAGCCGGTGGAACTCCGCCCAGCCGTACGCGTAGGCCTCGTCCAGATCCAGGTCCGTGCCGTTCCAGTACCGGGACCACCGGGCGTACCGCTCCCGGCCCACCGTCTCCGGAGCGCCCTCGACGGCCGGCCCGTACACCTTCCCCAGCCACGTGCGCAGCTCCCGCACCGCCCCCGTGGCCTCGCCGGCCGCGGCGGCCAGCTCCTCGCCGAGCCGCTCCGGGCCCTCACCGGCGAACGAGACGAACCAGCTCTCCCCGCCGCCCTCCCCGTCGTCGCCGGTCCACTCGGCCAACTGCCCCACGACCGTGGCGACCTGCCGCGGACCCGCCGCCAGACCCCGGTCCAGCCCCTGCGCCAGCGACGCCCGGTAGCCCTCCAGCGCGGCCGGGACCGCCCGCAGCCGCCGTGCGACCGCCGCCCAGTCCTCCTCGGTCTCCGACGGCATCACCGTCAGCACGCCGCGCACCGCATGCACCGGCGAGTGCAGGTTGCTGACCGCCCGCAGGCCCTCGCCCGCCTCGTGCACGGCCAGTTCGGCGGTCAGCCGCTCCCGCAGCAACCGGGCGCACCGCCGCTCCGCGTCGCTGCCGGCACCCGGGCGCTGCTCGGCCTCGGTCAGCCGCGCGAGCGTGTCACGGCCCAGCCGGGCCAGTTCCTCCTGCCCGTGCGGGGAGAAGTCGGGAAGTCTGCTGTGGCTCTCGGGCACCCCCAGGTACGTTCCGGTGATCGGGTCGAGCGCGACGAGGGCGTCGACGTAGGCGTCCGCGACCTGGCGGGGGAGCGGCCCCTCGGCGGACTCGGTGGACTGCGCGGCAGTGGTTGCATCGGACATGCGGTCCATCCTCGTACGCGAGCGAGCCCCACGTCACGCCCATCGGCCGCCCCCGTTCGTGATCGGGTGAGCCGCGGTCAGGCGGGCGGGAGCAGCGGACCGCACGCCCATTGCTGGAAGATGAGCCGGGTCTCCACCCGCGCCACCTCCCGCCGGGAGGTGAACTCGTCGATCACCAGCCGTTGCAGGTCGGCCGTCCCGGTGACCGCGACGTGCACCAGGTAGTCGTCCGGGCCGGTCAGGTGGAACAGCGCCCGCGATTCCGGCAGCGCGCGGATGCGGTCGACGAACGGCCCGATCAGCTCCCGGCGGTGCGGCCGTACCTGCACCAGCAGCAGCGCCTCCAGCGACCGCCCCAGCCGTGCCGGGTCCAGCCGCAACTCGTGCCCGAGGATGACCCCGCTGCGCCGCAGCCGGCCCACCCGGTCCAGACACGTCGACGGCGCGATGCCGACCGCGGCGGCGAGGTCCCGGTTGGTGGTCCGGGCGTCGTTCTGCAACAGGCGCAGAATCTCCAGATCCACCGGATCCAGAGCGACGGATTCGGTCATGCTCCGAACGTAACACGGCGGTATTCCGCTACTTCCCGGTCGCTATTCAGTATCGGAGCATGGAGACGACCACTGCGGCCACCCGATCGCTGGCCACCGAAGCCGTGCACGCCGGACGCGAGGACCTCGCCGCCCTCGGCCTGCACGCGGCGCCCCTGGACCTTTCCACCACCTACCCGTCGCACGACAGTCGCGCCGAGGCCGCCCGCATCGACGAGTTCGCCGCCACCGGTGCGCGCCCGGACGGGCCGCCGGTCTACTCCCGCCTCGACAATCCCACCGTGGCGCGTTTCGAGGACGCCCTCGCCCGTCTCGAGGGCACCGAGGCGGCCGTGGCGTTCGCCAGCGGCATGGCCGCCCTCACCGCCACCCTGCTGGTACGCGCCTCGGCCGGACTCCGCCACGTCGTCGCCGTACGCCCGCTGTACGGCTGCAGCGACCACCTGCTGACCAGCGGCCTGCTCGGCACCGAGGTCACCTGGGTCGACCCGGGTGAGATCGCCGAGGCGATCCGCCCGGACACCGGCCTGGTCATGGTCGAGAGCCCCGCCAACCCCACCCTGGCCGAGCAGGACCTCGCCGCCGTGGCCCAGGCCGCCGGCTCGGTGCCGCTGCTGGTGGACAACACCTTCGCCACGCCCGTGCTGCAGCGGCCGTGCGAGAGCGGTGCACGGCTGGTGCTGCACAGCGCCACCAAGTACCTCGGCGGACACGGCGACGTGCTCGGCGGCGTCATCGCGTGCGACGAGGAGACCGCCCGGCAGCTCCGCCAGATCCGCTTCGCCACCGGCGGCGTGCTGCACCCGCTGGCCGGATACCTGCTGCTGCGCGGCCTCTCCACGCTGCCCGTCCGGGTGCGTGCCCAGTCCGCGACCGCCGCCGAACTCGTTCGCCGGCTGGCCGAGGACCCCCGCGTGACCCGCGTCCACTACCCGAGGATCGGCGGCGCCATGGTCGCCTTCGAGGTGGCCGGCGACCCGCACGAGGTCATCTCCGGGGTGCGGCTCATCACTCCCGCGGTCAGCCTCGGCAGCGTCGACACGCTCATCCAGCACCCCGGCTCGATCAGCCACCGCATCGTCCCCGAGGACGACCGGCGCAGCGGCGGGATCGACGAGAAGCTGCTGCGCATGTCGGTCGGCCTGGAGGACGTCGAGGACCTGTGGCACGACCTCGACGCGGCGCTCAGCGGAGCCGGCAGTGCCGTCCCCGCCCCGGCGGACCGGCAGGCCGTGCCGTCTCACTCGGCGCCGGAACCCGCGATGCCGTGACGACGACGGCGTCCTCCTCGTGACGGAACTCCAGCGGCAGCCCCAGCGTGCGCAGCACCGCCGCCGCGCCGGTGGCCGGTCGCGTCGCGACGGTGTAGACCCGGTCGAGCCCACGCCGACCGGCCGTTCTCACCAGCCGCCGCAGCAGCCCGGCCCCGACGCCCCGCCGCTGCCAGGAGTCCGCCACGAGGAGGGCGGTCTCCGCCTCGTCCGCACCGTCCCACAGCAGGTGCCCCAGGCCGACGACTGTGCCGTCGGGCCGGAACGCGCCCAGGGTGTGCCCCATGTGCGGAGCGAGCAGGTGCGACAGCAGCACGTCGGCCTCCCCGCGCAGCCGCGCGCCGGACGCCGCGCCCGGCGTCCGGTAGCGGGCCCGCAGCACGGCGTCGGAGCAGAGTGCGTGCAGCGCCGTCACGGCGTCCGCGTCGCGGACGTCCACCGGCCCCACCGTGAGCGTGCCGCCGCCGCGCGGCAGCAGCACGTCCCGCGGGGCGTGCCCGGCGGGCCGTCCGCGCCGCCGGCTGCCGGGGCGGTTGCCCGCAGTCGTCGTCTCGTCCACCCGGCCACGTTCGCCCGGTCGTGTTGCCGCGTCCTCACCGTGGCGTGACGACGGGGTGAACTCCGCCCCGCCCGGGGCCGGTCGGGCGCCTCGCCGCTCCGGCGGGACGTTTCGGGCAGCCCGCTCAGCCCCCGGCACGTCCGCCCTCCCGCACCAGTCGCCGCAGCACGGTCCCGCACCGGTCGGCGTACCGGCGCTGGAACACCGGCACCAGCCCGCCCGCGGCGCGCGTCCACCAGGCAGCGGGCCGGCTGAACGCCAGCACCGTCAGCCAGACCGTGCCCGAGCCGTCGCGGGTGACGACGAACGCCTCCTCCCCGCACTGCGGGTGCCCGGCCAGCGTGCCGTACGCCCAGCCCGCGCGCCGCCGTTCGTCGAGCGTCCACACCACCCGGCACGGCGCGTACAGCCGCAACGGTCCGATGCCCAGCCCCACGCGCACTCGCGCGCCCTCGACGGCCGACTCGGCGTCGGCGTCGATGCGCACTCCCATCGCCCGGTGCATCCGCCACCCGGACACCGCGCCCGCGGCCCTCCGGAAGTCGGCGTCGCCCTCACCGATCCGCGTCCGCACCCACAGCCGGGAGAAGCCCTCCGGCTGCCGGTCCGTCGCGGTCGCCCCCACGTCCGCGTAAGTGAAGTCCCCATCCACGGCGCCAGTATGGCGCGGGCCGCGCGTCCGTGCGGAGCCCGGCCCCCGAAAGGCGCGCCGCACGGACGCGCCCGGCCCCCGGCCGGTGGCGTGGCGTTCACGTCGTGGCGCGCGCCACCGTGTCCAGGACGACCCGCGTCACCCTTGCGGGGTCGTCGTTCATCGGCACGTGCCCGCAGCCGTTCAGCCGGACCAGCCGGGCTCCGGGGATCGTCTTCTTGGCGCGCACCCCCTGACGGGGCGGCAGCAGCCGGTCCCGGTCGCCCCAGGCGAGGGTCACCGGGACGTCCGTGAGGTCGCTGGTGAAGCGGACGTCGTCGCGCCGCCCCGCGGCCAGGGTCGGGGCGAAGCCGGCCGCGTCCCGCAACGCCTGCGTCTCGGCCACCACCGCTTCCGGAGAACGCCGCCCCGGCCGGGCGTAGATGGTGCTGGTCAGCGCCGCGCGCCCGGCCGCGGTGCGGGCCAGCCGGCGCACCGCGCCGTCCGGAAGGGCCGCGGCGCCCGCCCGCATGCCGCGCAGCACCCCGAACGCGTACCGTCGCTCCGGCTCGGTCCAGAACCCGGCGGGGGAGAGGGCCGTGACCGAGCGGGCGTGCCCGTGCCGCCCGAGCTCCAGCGCCAGGAGGCCGCCGAGGGAGTTGCCCACCACGTGCGGCCGCTCGATGCCCAGCGCTTCCAGGGTGCGGGCCAGCAGCGGCACCACCGTGCCCAGGTCGTAGTCGTAGGGCGGAGGCAGCGCGGGCGAGGCGCCGAAGCCCGGCAGGTCCACGGCCACCACCTCGTGCGAGGCGGCCAGTGCGGAGAGCACCGGTTCCCATGCCTGCCAGTGGTGCCCGATGCCGTGCAGGAGCAGCACAGGAGCACCGCTGCCCCGCCGTTCGTGGACCACCTCGAACTCCGGGCCGCCGGGCGGGCGCACCCGCACGGAGCTGTCGGAGACGGGCACGGCTGCGTGGACGGGGGCGACGGTCACGGCGGACTCCCTGCGCGCTGGTCGGAGTTGTCGGAGAGACGGTCCTAGACACCATGTCAGCAAGGGGTGGAGGAGGGAAGGGCGAAACCCGCCGCGAGCCGCCCACCCGGCGACGTCGTCCCCCGCCCGGATGCCATCATGGAGCCGTGGCAGCCGAGAACTCCACCACCGCCCCGGCCCGGGAATTCCAGCAGCACCGCGACGTGCTCCTCGCCGTCGCCTACCGCATGCTGGGCCGCGTCGCGGACGCCGAGGACGTCGTCCAGGAGGCATGGCTGCGCTGGTCCGCCGCCGACACCACCGCCGTACGCGACGCCCGCGGCTACCTGGTCAGGACCGCCACCCGCCTCGCCATCGACCGGCTCCGCCAGGTCCAGGCGCGCAAGGAGACCTACGTCGGCCCCTGGCTGCCCGAGCCGTTCCCCACCGACCTCGCCGCCGCCCCGGTGCCCGACGGCGCCGACCGGGTGGTGCTGGCCGAGTCGGTCTCCTTCGCCCTCCTGGTGGTGCTGGAGTCGCTCTCCCCGCTGGAACGCGCGGTATTCGTACTCCGCGAGGCCTTCGGCTACCCGTACACCGAGATCGCCGCCATCCTGGAGCGTGCCGAACCGGCAGTGCGGCAGCTGGCCGGACGGGCACGCCGGCACGTCGCCGAGCGCCGGCCGCGGTTCGAGGTCGACCCGGCGCAGCAACGCGACCTGACCGAACGCTTCCTGGCCGCCGCGACCGCCGGCGATCTCGAAGGGCTGCTGGCCGTCCTCGCCCCCGACGCCCGGCTGGTCGGCGACGCCGGCGGCAAGGCCAAGGCGCCGCGCCGCGTCATCGAGTCGGCCCGCAAGGTCGCCCGCTTCCTCGCGGCCATCGGCCCCACCGAGATCCCCGACGTGCGGTGGACCTTCCTCGAGCTCAACGCCGCCCCCGCGGTCCTGGTCACCAGCGGCGGGCGCCCGCACACCGTCATGTCCGTGGACGTCGCCGACGGTCGCATCCGCACCCTGTACCTGATGGCCAATCCGGACAAGGTCGCCCACCTGGCCCCGTGACCGCGCCGCCGTCCGCGGTCCGGAGTCTCACAGCCCGCCGGACACCCGCAGCACGGCGCCGGAGGTGAACGACGCCTCGTCCGACAGCAGCCAGGCGATCGCGTCCGCGATCTCGCGCGGCTCGCCCGGCCGCCGCAGCGGCGTGACCTCGGCCTTCCGCCACGCGCGGTCCGGGTCGCCCATCGCCGCGTGCATGTCGGTGAGGACCGACCCGGGCTGCACCGAGTTCACCCGCACGCCCTCCGGCCCGTACTCCTTCGCCAGCCCCACCGTCATCGCGTCGACAGCCGCCTTCGTCGCCGCGTAGTGCACGTACTCGCCCGGGCTGCCCAGCGTCGCCGCGCACGAGGAGACGGCGACGATCGCGCCGCCCGCCCCGCCGTGCGCGGTCGACATCTCGCGCAGCGCGCGGCGCGCACACAGCAGCGTGCCCAGGACGTTCACCTCGGTCACCCGGCGCATCACGGACGCCGGTGTCTCGGTGAAGCGGCCCAGCGGACCGGTGACGCCCGCGTTGCACACCGCTCCCGTCACCCGGCCCAGGCGCTCGCGCACCTCGGTGAACAACGCGTCCACCTGGTCCTCGTCGCTGACGTCCAGACGGAAGGTCACCGCTCGTCCGCCCGCGTCCCGCACCGCTGCGGCGGTCCGCTGCGCCGCCTCCGCGTCGCGTTCGTAGCCGATGCCCACGTCGTGCCCGGCCCGCGACAGCCGCAGCGCGGTCGCCGCACCGATGCCCCGCCCGCCCCCGGTGACCACCGTCACCGGCCGGGTGGCGTCCTCCGTCCGCGTCACTCCCGTCACCCCGCCCTTCTTCTCCGGCACCCGATCGGCACCCCGGTCGGCGCCCGATCGATGATCGAGCATCCCACCGGCGCCCGGCCGTGGACAACACGGGCGCGACCGCTCGCCGTCGATTGGTCTTGACCAGCGCACCGCGCCGTCCTATGGTCGGGCTTACGCAACAACCTTTCATAAAGGACCACGCGTAAAGAACCCGACTGCCGCCCCCGCGCGGCGACATGCGGAGGCAAGGGTGGGGACGACACAGCTCGAACAGGTTCCGGAGCCGAAGTACTGGCACCTGAAGACCGTCCTGACCGACGCGCTCGACTCCGAGTTCTCCGTCGGCGAGATCCTGCCCAACGAACGGGAACTGGCCGCCCGGTTCGGAGTCGCCCGCGCCACCCTCCGGCAGGCCCTCGAACAGCTCGAACTCGAAGGACGGCTGCAGCGCCGCCGCGGCGTCGGCACCACCGTGGCGCCCCCGCGCGTCGGCGTCGACGTCGGTCCCGAGCCCCACCGCTGGCCGGGCCTGCCCGGCGAGGCGTGGCAGACCGACGGCGTCGAGCCGGCCGCGCCGCCCGCTCCCGTGGCCCGGCTGCTGGCCACCACTCCCGGCACGCCGGTGCACGCGGTGCGCCGCACCCGCATCAGCCACGGACAGCCGGTCGCCACCGAACTCCTCTACCTCCCCGCCGCCTCGCTGCCGGGCGCGCCCGACCTCACCCACGGCGACGCCGACGCCGCCCACGGACTGCTGCGGCTGCTCCACGCCAACGCGCTGGAGGGCCAGGACCGCGCGGTCGAACTGGGCTCCGCCCGTGCGGAGGACGCCCGTCAGCTCGACCGGCTGCCCGGCGCGCCCGTCCTCGTCGTCACCACCCGCTACTTCTCCGCCGGCCGCACCGCCGCCGTCGCCGTGGCCACCTACCGCGCCGACACCTGCAAGCTCACCTTCGCCGAGACCGGCCCGCTGCCCCTGGCGGGCTGACCGGACCCCGCGACGCGCGGGGCACCGCGGGAACGGCGAGTGACTCGCCGCCGCCGAGCGGCGAGGCGCCCTCGCGCTCGCGTTCCGTCTCAGCCGCCGACCGCCGTGCCCTCGACCGCGAACAGCCGCTCCTCCAGATGGTCCACCGCCAGCCGCAGCGCGCCGGTCGCGACCGCCGCCTCGCCCAGCTCCGACAGCGCCACCCGGGGCGGCCGCAGGCAGTACCGCTCCAGCTCCTGACGCAACGGGTCCAGCACCCCGTCCAGCCCCGAGGCCCAGCCGCCCACGACCACCAGCTCCGGGTCCAGGGCCAGGACCAGCGCCGCCACGTCGTGCACCAGCCGCCGGATGAACCTTCCGACCGCCTCCGTCGCCCGGGGGTCGCCCTCCCGGGCGAGCTCGAAGACCCGGGCGACCGCCTCCTCGTCCAGCGGGTGCAGCGGCTCGCCCGTCGTGGACAGCAGACGCTCCGGGGTGGCCTCCCTGCCCAGCAGGTGCAGCGCTCCGATCTCTCCCGCCGCGCCGCCGAACCCCCGGTGCAGCCGCCCGCCGATCAGCGACCCGGCGCCGGGGCTCAGACCCGCCAGGACGAACACCACGTCCTCCGAGCCGGCCGCCGCGCCCTTCCAGTGCTCGGCGAGCGCCGCCGCGTTCGCGTCGTTCTCCACCAGCACCGGGCAGCGGAAGGAGCGCCGCAGCCGGTCGCCCAGGGGGAGGCCGGTCCATCCCGGCAGCGCCGTGCCCAGCCGTACCCGGCCGTCCGCCTCCACGATGCCGGGGCTCCCCACGCCGACCGCGCGCAGCGAGGTGCGGGCCACCCCCGCCCGGCGCAGCAGATCCGCGACCAGCGTGCGGACGTGCTCCAGCCGCCGGCCGGCCTCGGCGTCCTCCGCGACCGGCCGTGCCATCGTCGAGGTGGTGCGCCCCGTCAGGTCCGCCAGCACCGCGGCGACGCGGTGCGGTCCGATCTCCACGCCCAGCAGGTGCCCCGCCTCGGAGCAGAACCGGAACCGGCGTGCGGGCCGTCCGCGGCGGGCGTCGCCGCCGCCCTGAGTGTCCTCGGCGACCAGTCCGGCGTCCGCCAGGCCCTCCACCACACCTTCGACGGTGGGGCGCGACAGGCCCGTCGCGTGGGCGAGGTCGGTCAGCGTCAGCGTCGGCGGTTCGTCCGTCCCGCGCAGAGCCCGCAGCACGACGGCGGAGTTGATCCGACGCAGCAGCGACGGGTCGCCGCCGGTGAGCCTCCCCACGTCCGCCTCCCTGGTCGTGCGCGTGCAGCGGATCGTATCCGCTCCGCCGCGGCCCTGCGAGCAGCGCCGCCCTCGGGAAACGGACCCGTGGCGGGCGGCGCGGACGTCCCCTCGGCCGGGCCGGGGGCGGCTTCCCGGCCGCTCCCGTTCGGGCGTCGCGGAACGCCCGTGCCTGAACCGTCGTCAACCGCCCCCGGAGGACGGTTTACTGGTCCCATGATCCTCGCCGACCACGCCGCCGCCGTCGAGAGCCTCCTGGCGGTGCCCGGACCGCGCACCGCCGACCTCGCCGTCGGCGCGGACCCGTCCGGGGACGACCCGAGCGCCGTCCTGGAGGCGGAGGAGGCATTCGGCACCGACTGCGAGGCGCTGGTGGAGCTGCTCACCCACCGCTGGGGCGAGCCCGAGGTGCTCGACCTCACCGACGACCTGGTGCGGCTGGCCTCGGGGGAGCCGGTCCCCGAACCCCGGCGCACCCTCTGTGCCTCCGTCCGCGTCCTGCGCCGCTGGCAGGTCGGCGACCGCTGGCTGGGTGTCGGCGTGGGCCGGCAGGGCGACGACCTGCCCTTTCACCTGGTCGCCGCGGTCGGCGACACCGACTGACACCGACCGGCAGCGGCTGACACCGACCGGCAGCGGCTGACGCCGCACGCGGCTCAGCCGTCCGCCCGGTCCGCCTCCGAGGCGGCACGCAGCCGCCCGAACTCCTCCGCCATCGCGGCCGGTTGCCAGTGCGCGTTGAGGCCGCTGGGGTTGGGCAGGACCCACATGCGCGTGCCGCCCATGGTCCGCTCCTGCGGGCCCACGCCGGCCCGCCGTTCGCCGAACGCCGCCCGGTACGCGGTCACCCCCACCACCGCCAGCCACGCCGGACGCCACCGCGCGACCCTGCGTTCCAGCGCGCGCCCGCCGGCCTCGTACTCCTCGCGGGTCAGCTCGTCCGCACGGGCACTGGCCCGGGCGACCACGTTGGTGATGCCCAGGCCGTGCTCCAGCAGCTCGCGCTCCTCGTGCGGCGCCAACTGCCGCGGCGTGAAGCCGGACCGATGCAGAACCGGCCAGAACCGGTTGCCCGGCCGCGCGAAGTGGTGGCCGGTCGCCGCCGACCAGAGCCCGGGGTTGATGCCGCAGAACAGCACTCGCAAGCCCTCCGCGACCACGTCCGGCACCAGGCGGTCGCGCGCGGCCTCCAGGTCGGCGGGGGAGGGGCGGAACGGCGGCGGGGGCGGGCTGCTCAGAGGATCGACCCCGGCGTGTACCCGGCCGCCTCCGGGTGGCGCTTGACGATCTCCTCGATCCTCGCCGCCACGGCGGCCGTCTGCTCGCCCGCCGCGCCGGTGAACGACAGCCGGTCGGCCATCAGCGCGTCCAGCGCCGCACGGTCCAGCGGGATGCGGTCGTCGGCGGCGAGCCGGTCCAGCAGCTCGTTGCGCTCCGCGCCCTGACGCATCGCCAGCGCCGAGGCCACCGCGTGCTCCTTGATCGCCTCGTGCGCGGTCTCCCGTCCCACACCGGCCCGCACGGCGCCCATCAGCACCTTCGTCGTCGCCAGGAAGGGCAGGTAGCGGTCCAGCTCGCGGGCGAGGACGGCCGGGAACGCGCCGAACTCGTCCAGCACCGTCAGGAAAGTCTCCAGCAATCCGTCGAACGCGAAGAACGCGTCCGGCAACGCCACCCGGCGCACCACGGAGCACGACACGTCGCCCTCGTTCCACTGGTCGCCAGCCAGCTCGCCGGCCATCGACGCGTACCCGCGCAGGATCACCGCGAGGCCGTTGACCCGCTCGCAGGAACGCGTGTTCATCTTGTGCGGCATCGCCGACGAGCCGACCTGGCCCTCCTTGAAGCCCTCGGTGACCAGCTCCTGGCCTGCCATCAGCCGGATCGTCTTCGCCAGTGACGACGGCGCCGCCGCGAGCTGCACCAGTGCCGTCACCACGTCGTAGTCCAGCGACCGCGGGTAGACCTGCCCGACGGAGGTGAAGGCGCGCGCGAAACCGAGGTGCCCGGCGACGCGACGCTCCAGCTCGGCCAGCTTCCCCGCATCGCCGCCCAGCAGGTCCAGCATGTCCTGCGCGGTACCCACCGGGCCCTTCACCCCCCGCAGCGGGTACCGGCCGAGCAGGTCCTCCAGCCGCTCGTACGCGGCCAGCAGCTCGTCCGCCGCGGTCGCGAACCTCTTGCCCAGCGTCGTCGCCTGCGCGGCCACGTTGTGCGAGCGGCCGGCCAGCACCAGCTCCGCGTGCTCGCCCGCCAGCCTCCCCAGCCGCGCCAGCAGCGCCACCGCGCGGTCCCGCACGTGCTCCAGCGAAAGCCGCACCTGCAGCTGCTCGACGTTCTCCGTCAGGTCCCGGGACGTCATGCCCTTGTGGACCTGCTCGTGCCCGGCGAGCGCGTTGAACTCCTCGATGCGGGCCTTCACGTCGTGCCGGGTGACGCGCTCCCGCGCGGCGACGGACTCCAGGTCCACCTCCTCCAGCACCCGCTCGTAGTCCTCGACGGCCCCGTCCGGGACCTCCACACCCAGGTCCCGCTGGGCGCGGAGCACGGCGAGCCACAGCCGCCGCTCCAGCGTGACCTTGTACTCGGGGGACCACAGGACGGCCAGCTCCGTCGAGGCGTAGCGGCCGGCCAGAACGTTCGGGATGCGGGGCTTTTCACTCACACCGCGGATTCTACGGGGTGTCCTCGCAGGCCAGCGGGGTGAGGTCCGGGCGCTTGGGCGACCGTCCGTCGCCGGAGGAACGCCCGGAGAGCCGGCGGCCGACCCACGGCACCAGATGCTCGCGGGTGAACCGCAGGTCCGCGCGCCGTCGCAGCAGCCAGCCGGGCGGCGCGGACTCCGGCAGCGGCGTCTCCCAGTCGGACTCGGCGGGCAGCCCGACCGCCTGCCACACCGCCTCGGCGACCCTGCGGTGCCCCTCGTCCGTCAGATGGAGCCGGTCGTCCGCCCACAGCCGCGGGTCGGTCAGCGACGGGGCGGAGTACAGGTCGACCACCGTCGCGCCGTGCCGGCCGGCGAGAGCGTCGACGAAGGAGAACAGCTGCTCCATCCGGGGCCGGCAGCGCTCCAGCCCCGGCCCGCGCCGCCCGGGGCTGCGCATCAGCACCAGCCGGCCGCAGTACGGCGCGAGCCGTTCCACCGACTCCTCCAGCACGGCGCACACCCGGCCCATGTCGCAGCGCGGCCGCAGCACGTCGTTCAGCCCGCCGACCAGCGTCGCCAGGTCCGGGCGCAGCGCGGCCGCGACCGCCACCTGATCGTCGGCGATCTGACGGATCAGCTTGCCCCGCACCGCGAGGTTGGCGTACCGGAAGCCCCCGGACCGTGCGGCGAGCCGGGCGGCCAGCAGATCCGCCCAGCCCCGGTAGCTGCCGTCCGGCAGCAGGTCCGACATGCCTTCGGTGAAGGAGTCGCCCAGGGCGACGAAGCTGGTGATCGGGGGCGCGGCGGCGTTGTCCATGGCCGCCCCAGAATACTGGTTGCCCCGGTCAAGCAGATCACCGGTACGCACCCGGCCGGCCACCCGGCTCACAGCGGTCCACCCGCCGCGGCACGCCGGCCCGGCGTGCCGCGGCGGGACCGCCCGTCACCCGCCGGGAAGCTTGCCCACCAGCTCCCGCAGCACGTCCTCCATGGTGACCAGGCCGGCCGCCTTCCCCTCGGCGCCGATCACCGCGGCCAGGTGCGTACGGCTGCCGCGCATCGCGCCCAGCACGTCGTCCAGGGGCATCGCCCCGCGCACCAGCGCGATCGGGCGCAGGGCGCTCCGCGGGAACGCCTCGTCGCGCGGCACCGCGTCCAGGGCGTCCTTGACGTGCAGGTAGCCCATCGCACGCCCGCTGGCGTCGACGACCGGGAAGCGGGAGTAACCGGAGTCGGACGACAGCTGTTCCAGTTCCTCCGGCGTCACGCCCAGCGGCGCCGACACCACCCGCTCCAGCGGTCGCGCCACGTCGGAGACGGGGCGGCGGCCCAGTTCCAGCGCGTCCCGCAGCCGTTCCGTCGAACGGTCGTCCAGCAGTCCCGCTTCGCTGGAGTCCGCGACCATGCGGGCCAGTTCGTCGTCCGAGAACGTCGACTCGACCTCGTCCTTGGGCTCCACCCGGATCAGCTTCAGCAGCGTGTTCGCGAACGCGTTCACCGTGAAGATCACCGGACGCAGCGCCCGGGTCAGCGCCACCATCGGCGGCCCCAGGACCATGGCCGAGCGGTACGGTGCGGCCAGCGCGATGTTCTTCGGCACCATCTCGCCGACCAGCATGTGCAGGTAGGTCGCCGCGGACAGGGCGATCGCGAACGCGATCGGATGGATCAGGCCCTCCGGCATCGACACCGCGTGGAACAGCGGCTCCAGCAGGTGGGCGATCGCCGGCTCCGCGACGACGCCGAGGACCAGCGTGGACAGCGTGATGCCCAGTTGCGCGGCGGCCAGGATCTGCGACACGTGTTCCAGGCCCCACATCACGCTCCGCGCCCGGCGGTCGCCCTCCTGCGCACGCGGTTCGATCTGGCTGCGGCGCACCGAGACCATGGCGAACTCGCCGCCGACGAAGAAGGCGTTGGCCACCAGCGTCAGCAGGCCGATGAACAACTGCAGCGCGGTCATCGCCAGGCCCCCTCGTCCTCGTCGTGTTCCGCGTGCGGCAGCGGCCCCGTGAGCCGTACGCCCGCCGCGCGCCGTCCGGAGGCGTCCCGCACCTCCAGCCGCCATCCGGCGACCTCCAGCACGTCGCCCTCGGACGGGATCCGCCCCAGCTCCGTGGCGACCAGGCCGGCCAGCGTCTCGTACGGCCCCTCCGGCGCCCGCAGGCCGATCTGCGCCAGCTGGTCGGTGCGTGCCGCGCCGTCGGCGTCGAACAGCCTGCGGCCGTCCGCGTCCTGCCCGGCGGGTGCGAGGTCGGGCGCCTCGTGCGGGTCGTGCTCGTCCCGCACCTCGCCGACGACCTCCTCGACGATGTCCTCCAGCGTCACCACTCCGGCGGTGCCGCCGTACTCGTCGATGACGACCGCGATGGACCGGTCACCGCCCGGCATCCGGTCCAGCAGGCGGTCCACGGTCAGCGACTCCGGGACCAGCAGCGGCTCCCGCAGCAGCTCCGTCACCGGCAGCCGCGGCCGTTCCTCCGCCGGGACGGCCAGCACGTCCTTGATCCGCACGATGCCCACGACGGTGTCCAGGTTGCCGCGGAAGACGGGGAAGCGGGACAGGCCGGTCGCCCGGGTCGCGTTGGCGACGTCCTCCGCGGTGGCCTGTACCTCCAGCGCGGTGACCTGCACGCGCGGCGTCATCACGTTCTCCGCGGTGAGCTCCGCCAGATGCAGGGTGCGCACGAACAGGTCCGCCGTGTCGGCCTCCAGCGCCCCCTCCTTCGCGGAGTGCCGGGCCAGCGCCACCAGCTCCTGCGGGGACCGCGCGGACGCCAGCTCCTCGGTGGGCTCCAGGCCCATCCGGACCACCACGCGGTTCGCGGTGTTGTTCAGATGCCGGATCAGCGGCCGGAAGGCGGCCGAGAACAGCCGCTGCGGCGTGGCGACCGCCTTCGCCACCGGAAGCGGGCGGGAGATCGCCCAGTTCTTCGGGACCAGCTCGCCGATCACCATCATGACCAGCGTGGACAGCGCGGTACCGATGACCAGCGCCACGGACGACGACGCCGACTCGGGAACTCCCAGGTCACCGAGCGGGCCGGACAGCAGCACGCCGATGGACGGCTCGGCGAGCATGCCGACCACCAGGTTGGTCACGGTGATGCCGAGCTGCGCGCCGGAGAGCTGGAACGTGAGGGAGGTGACCGCGCTCATCGCGCTCCGCGCGCCGCGTTCGCCGCGGTCCACGGCGTTCTCCAGCTCGGCGCGTTCGACGGTGGTCAGCGAGAACTCGGCGGCCACGAAGGCGCCGCAGGCCACGGCGAGGAGGAGCGCCACCAGAAGCAGGAGTACTTCGGTCATCGTGCCGCCACCCCCCACCCGGGATCGGGCACGCCGGCGGGGCACGTGTGGCGGCCGTGACGGCCGCCGGAGTCGGTACTGGGAGGCTCGCCCATGGGCGGACGCTCACACCTTCCGGTCGATCTGGAACCCCGGACGACTGTCCGGTGAGCCACCCATCGTAAAGCGTCCGCAAAGCAGCCCGCACGGAGCACCCCTGGTCACGCGCCCGCGCCGTCCCGGCTCCGCTTCCGCGGCCACGCCGCTTGCCGTGCTAGTGCTCACGCGCTAGCGTGGGAGCGTGGCCAAGACCCAGCTGAACGTCCGGGTGGACGAGGCGACGGCGGAGACGGCGCGCGAGCGCGCGTTGCAGAGGGGCATGAGCATGAACCGCTACATCGAAGAGCTGGTGCAGCGCGACGCCGGCGAGGTGGGGCACACCTTCGTGGAGGCCGCCGCCGATTTCATGAAGAGCTACGAGTCCGTCTTCGCCGAGGAGTTCGGCACCCCGGAGAGCGAGGGCCGCGACGCCGCGTGACCGTCCGCATCGACCTGGCCTGGCTGCTCATGATCGCTGAGGAGAAGGCCCCCGGCGACCCCCGTGTCACCGATTACGGCGCGCTCGTCGCCGCCGTCAGCCGGCACGAGGCGACCATATTCGACCGCCCCGTCTACCCCGAGCCGCACGACCGTGCCGCCGCGCTGCTCCAGCTGCTGCTGCACATCCCGGCGCTGGAACGCACCAACGCGCTGTTCGCCTCCGCCGTCGCGTACGCCTACCTGGTGGCCAGCGGCATGCGGGTCGTCATCTCGCCCGAACGCATCCGGGACCTGGCCCGGCTGGTGAAGGACGGCTCCGCGGACGTCCACGCCATCGCCGACGAGCTCCGCACCTGGAGCGACTGACCGCCGCACCTACCGCAGCCCCACCCGGCCGGGCCGCCCGCGGAACGCCGGACCTGCCACCGGCCGCGGCACCGTCAGCCGCCCGCCCCGGTCTCCGCGGTCGCCGGCGCGCACGGCCCGCCGTCCCACGTACCGCCCAGCGAAGGCGCCAGCCAGCCCGCGGCCGCGGCCCGGAACGCCTCCGGCGCCATGCCGCCCGCGCCCTGGGGCAGCAGCCCGGCCAGCGGTGCGCCCGCGACCACCGGGAGATCCTCCAGGTTGCACCGGTGGTCCAGCCCCGGCGCGGCCGGCCACGCGCCGATCACCACGCCCGCGCAGTCGAGCCCGCGCGCCCGCAGCGCCTCCGCGGTGAGCGCCGTCGCGTTGAGCGTTCCCAGCGCCGCGTCCGCGACCACCACCACCGGCGCCGCGAGCAGCCGCGCCGTGTCGGCGAGCGTGGTGCCCTCCTCGTCGAACCGCACCAGCAGCCCGCCGGCGCCCTCGACGAGCACCAGATCGTGCCGCCCGGCCAGCTCCCGCACCGCCGCGGCGACCCGCACCGGCGGCAGCGTGTCCATCCCGGCCCGGCGCGCGGCCGTCGCCGGAGCCAGCGGCTCGGGGTAGCGGGCCAGCTCCGCGGTCTCCACCGCGTTCCCGGCCAGCCGTACGACCTCCGCCACGTCACCGGCCTCACCGGGCGCGACGCCCGTCTGCGCCGGCTTGACCACCGCCGCCGAACGCCCCGCCCGCACCGCGGCGGCGGCGAGCGCCGCGGTGGCCACGGTCTTGCCCACCCCGGTGCCCGTACCCGTGACGACCAGGACCGTCATCGCGCCGCCGTCCCCGTTGCCGCCGTGGCCTCCACCGAGGCGGCCACGGCCGCCCGTACGCCGGCGCAGATGCGTGCCACGTCCTCGTCGCCGGTCACGTACGGCGGCATCGTGTACACCGTGTCGCGGAACGGGCGCAGCCACACGCCCTCGCGTACGGCCGCCCGCCCGGCCGCGGCGGTGTCCACCGGGTCGTCCAGCTGCACCACGCCGACGGCACCGAGCACCCGTACGTCCCGCACCCCGGGCAGCGCCCGTACCGGCTCCAGACCGGCGCGCAGCCCCGACTCCACGCGTGCGACCTCCGCCGCCCAGTCCTGCCCGAGCAGCAGATCCAGCGAAGCGTCGGCGACCGCAGACGCCAGCGGATTCCCCATGAACGTCGGTCCGTGCGCGAGCACCGGCACCTCGCCCCGCGAGATCCCCTCGGCCACCCGCGACGTGCACAGCGTCGCCGCCATCGTCAGGTAGCCGCCCGTCAGGGCCTTGCCCACGCACAGCACGTCCGGCGCGATCCCGGCGTGCCCGGACGCGAACAGCGCGCCCGTTCGGCCGAAACCGGTGGCGATCTCGTCCAGCACCAGCAGCACGTCGTGCTCGTCGCACACTTCCCGCAGCACCCGCAGATAGCCGGGGGAGTGGAAGCGCATGCCGCCCGCGCCCTGCACCACCGGTTCCACGATCACCGCGGCCAGTTCGTCCGCGTGCCGCGCCACCAGCTCCCGCAGGTGCGCGGCGTACTCCGGGTCCACCGCGGCCTCGAAGCCGGACGGCGGCGCGTCCGCGAACACCTGACGGGGCAGCACCCCGGCCCACAGGCCGTGCATGCCGCCGTCCGGATCGCACACCGACATCGGGTTCCACGTGTCGCCGTGGTAGCCGCCGCGCCAGGTCAGCAGCCGCTGCCGGCGCGGCCGGCCCCGGGACCGCTGGTACTGCAGACACATCTTGAGCGCGACCTCCACCGACACCGAACCGGAGTCGGCGAGGAACACGTGCTCCAGCCCCTCGGGGGTGATGTCGACCAGCCGCCTGCTCAGCCGCACCGCGGGCTCGTGCGTCAGCCCGCCGAACATCACGTGGCTCATCCGCCCCAGCTGCTCGGTCGCGGCGGCGTTGAGCACCGGGTGGTTGTAGCCGTGGATGGCCGACCACCACGACGACATGCCGTCCACCAGCTCACGGCGGCCCTCCACCGGCTCGGCCAGCCGCAGCCGCACGCCCGACGCGGACTCCACCAGCAGCGGCTCCTCCCGCCCGGGCATCGGCCCGTACGGGTGCCACACGTGCCGCCGGTCCAGCGCCAGCAGTTCGGACGCCGTGAGCCCGCCTCCGCCGACGGGGTCGCCCCCTCCGGTGAACGGCTCAGGCATTGGGCGGCAGTTCGGTGCCGGCGCCGCGCCGCCGCACGGACACCAGCCCGTCGGTCCGGTGCTCGGGCAGGGTGGTGGTGTCCGCGCCCTCCACCTCGAAGCCGGCGTCGGCGATCATCTCCAGGTCCGCCTTGCCCGCCTGCCCCTCGCTGGTGAGGTAGTCGCCGAGGAAGATGGAGTTCGCCAGGTGCAGCGCGAGCGGCTGCATCGACCGCAGCTGTACCTCGCGGCCCCCCGCCAGCCGGACCTCGGCGTCCGGGCACACGAAGCGCACCATCGCCAGGATGCGCAGGCAGCGCTGGGGCGTCAGGTTCCACTCGCCGGCGAGCGGCGTGCCCTCGAACGGGATGAGGAAGTTGACCGGCACCGAGTCCGGGTCCATCGCGCGCAGCCCGAACACCACGTCGACCAGGTCCTCGTCGGACTCGCCCATGCCGGCGATCAGCCCGGAGCACGCCGACAGCCCGGCCTGCTGGGCCTGCTGCACCGTCCCCACCCGGTCGGCGTAGTCGTGGGTGGTGCAGATGTCCTTGTACGTCGACTCGGAGGTGTTGAGGTTGTGGTTGTAGGCGTCCGCTCCGGCGTCCTTGAGGCGGCCGGCCTGCCCGTCGGAGAGCAGTCCGAGGCACGCGCACACCTCCACGTCCCCGTGCTCGCCCTTGATCGCCGCGATCGTCTCCGACACGCGGTCCACGTCCCGGTCGGTGGGGCCCCGCCCGCTGGCCACCAGGCACACCCGCTTGGCGCCGCCCGTCACCCCGGCGGTGGCGGCCTGCGCGGCCTCGTCCGGCTTCAGCCACGTGTACTTGAGGATCTCCGCCTTCGAACCCAGGCGCTGCGAGCAGTACGAGCAGTCCTCCGGGCACAGCCCGGACTTCAGGTTGATCAGGTAGTTGAGTTTGACCCGCCGTCCGAACCAGTGGCGGCGTACCTTCCCGGCCGCGGCCACCACGTCGAGGAGTTCGTCGTCCGCCGTCGCCAGCACCGCCAGCGCCTCGTCGCGCGTCGGCAGCTCGCGCCGCAGCCCCTTGTCCACCAGAGTGTTCAGCAGGTCCATGGCGCTGATACTCGCCTACGCCGGGCGCGCCGCGAAAGGAGAGAGCCCACAAGATCGGCGGAAACGGGTGTGTGTATCGCCACACCCCGGCCCGTCCGGCCCGCGGCTACCTTTGTCGGAAGCCCACGACCGCAGACGAGGACAGGACCCCGCCATGCCCGGCCGGCCCCGCGACCCCTTCCACTGGCTCGAGGAGGCCGAACGCCTGCGCCACCGCGCCGGACTGAACCGGACGCTGCGGCCGCGCGCCGCGGACCGCTCCGGCCTGGACCTCGCGGGCAACGACTATCTCGGCCTCGCCCGTCACCCGCAGATCACCGACGCGGCGGCGGCCGCCGCCCGCCGCTGGGGCGCCGGCTCCACCGGCTCCCGCCTCGTCACCGGCTCCACCGAGCTGCACGCCGAACTCGAGGCCGAACTCGCCGCCTTCTGCGGTTTCGAAGCGGCCCTCGTGCTCGCCTCCGGCTACGCCGCCAACCTCGCCGCCGTCACCGCACTGACCGACTCCGGCACCCTGCTGGTCTCCGACACCGCCAACCACGCCTCACTCATCGACGGATGCCGGCTCTCCCGCGCCCGTACCGCCGTCGTCCCGCACAACGACCCGGACGCGGTGCGCAAGACCCTCGACGGGCACCCCGGCCGGACCATGGCGCTGACCGACTCGGTGTTCTCCGTCGACGGTGACGCCGCGCCCCTGGGAGCCCTCGCGGCCGCCTGCCGCGCGCACGGCGCCGCGCTCCTCGTCGACGACGCCCACGGCCTCGGCGTGCTCGGCGACGGTGGACGCGGCGCCCCGCACGCCGCCGGTCTGGCCGGCAGTCCCGACACCGTCGTCACCGTCACCCTCTCCAAGTCGCTGGCCGCCCAGGGCGGCGCCGTCCTGGGGCCCGCCCGCGTCATCGACCACCTTGTGAGCACGGCCCGCACCTTCATCTTCGACACCGGCCTGGCGCCCGCAGCCACGGCCGCCGCCCTGGCCGCGCTCCGCCTGCTCCGCGCCGAGCCCGCCCGTTCCGCGCGGGTACGGGCCGCCGCCTCCGGACTGCACGACCGGCTCACCGCGGCGGGCCTGACCGGGGCACGTCCCGACGCCGCGGTGGTCTCCGTGCACGCCCCCACGCCGCAGGCGGCGGTCCGCTGGCAGGCCGAGTGCGCGTCCCGTGGGCTGACCGTGGGCTGCTTCCGCCCGCCCTCCGTCCCCGACGGCATCTCCCGCCTGCGCCTCACCGCCCGAGCCGACCTCACCGGCGCCGACCTCGACCACGCCGCCGACGTCGTCGTCTCCACCGCCCCGCCCGGAGCCCGGTCCGGTCACGGCTGACCGCCCCCGGGAGCGAGCCGCCGGAGCAGCGGCGCCGGCGCCGCTCAGCGCACCGAGCCGGCAGCCGGGCGCGGCCCGTCGCCCGGCCGGCGCGTCTCGTCGGGCTCGTCGGGATCCCGGCGCACCCGGCCCCGGCGCAGCCACAGCGGAAGCAGCGCCCACGACCCTGCGCACACCGCGAGCGCCGCCACCGCCACCGAGACGCCCGCACCCCGGCCCAGCACCACGTCCACCACCAGCAGCACCGCGCCCGCCAGCGCCAGCGCCAGCGTGAACAGCCCGGCGGCGGCGAACCGTGCGGAGACGTCCACGATGAGCCGCTTGGCGCCCCGCCGGAACAGCGTGCGGTGCAGCGCCGCCGGGGCGGTGAACAGGATCGCCGCCAGCACGGACAGCAGCAGCGTCGCGATGTAGGTACCGCGCTGGAAGGAGTCCAGCTCCGGGAACCGCGCCGTGAACGCGAGGGTGAGCAGGAACGCGAAGAGGATCTGCACACCGGTCTGGATGACGCGGAGCTCCTGGAGCAGCTCCAGGAAGTTCCGGTCGGCGCGTTCCGCGGGCGTCTCGTTGCGGGTGGTCATGCCCGTCATGTTGCCGCGTGGTGCCCGTTCACTCCTTCGTGGCACCGTTTCCCGTCGCGGGCAGCGTCACCCGGGCGGCGCGCCGCTCACCGTCCAGCTCCCGCAGCGCGCGGGCCAGTGTCGCGGCGTGCAGGTCCCGCTCGCCGCGTTGCTGCATGAGCGTCAACGCGTCCCGCAGCGCGGCCGCCCGGCCGGTCAGGGCCTGCGCGGCACGCAGCGCGCCGTAGGTGTCGCTGCCGCGGGCGGGGTTGATGCGGCCCAGCAGGTCGACGACCTCGAGGTAGGAGTCGACCACGGCCCCCTCGGCCCGGGTGAGTGCCGGCAACGGCGGAAGTTCCGGTGGAAGCACGCCGTCACCCCCGCCCGCGCGCCGCGAACGCACCCTTGCGGGGGACCGTGATCCGGTCGACCAGGCCGTGCGCCACGGCGCCCTCCGCGTCCAGCACCGTGTCCCGGTCCAGGTCGGCCCTGACCGCCTCGGCGCTGCGGCCGGTGTGCCGCACGTAAAGCTCCTCCAGCAGGGCGCGGGTCCGCAGCAGCTCCCGGGCCTGGATGGCCAGATCCTCGGCCTGCCCCTGCACCGGCTCGTCGAACGCCGGTTCGTGCAGGAGCACCCGCGCCCCGGGCAGCGCGAGCCGCTTGCCGGGTGTCCCGGCCGCCAGCAGTACCGACGCCGCCGACGCGGCCTGCCCCAGGCAGACGGTCTCGATGTCGCACTCGACGAACCGCATCGTGTCGTACACCGCCGTCATGGCCGTGAACGAGCCGCCGGGGGAGTTGATGTACAGCGAGATGTCCCGGTCCGGAGCGGCGTGTTCGAGATGCAGCAGCTGCGCCATCACGTCGTTGGCGCTGGTGTCGTCGATGCGGGTGCCGAGGAAGACGATCCGCTCGTCGAGGAGCTTGGAATACGGGTCGAGGGTTCGGGTCCCCGAGGTGGTGCGCTCGGTGAACTCGGGAAGGACGTAGCGCGCGGTCGGCACGGGTCGGCGCATCGCGGACACCTCTGTTCGGGTACGTCGGGGCACCTCCGCCCCGAATCTGTACAGAAAATACAGGACGTACAGTCCGTATGCTGGTGAGCATGGCCTACGAGATTCCGGTGACGCAAGCCCGCGCTGAGCTCGCGGATCTGATCAACCGCGTCGTCTACGGCGGGGAACGTGTCGTCGTGACCCGCCACGGCAGGCCCCTGGTCGCGCTCGTCTCCGCCGCTGACCTGGAACGACTTCAGCAGCCGCAGACCGAGGAGCACGACGGGGTGATCAGCACCGTCTCCACCGTCCGCCCCACCCCGTCCGCTGCCGGCGAACGCCGCCGCTTCGGCATCGCCGCAGAACAACGCGGCGCGCCGGAGGAACACCGCGGCCCGGCCGCCGGAGACCGGCGGCCGGGCCGCGAGAAGTGAAACAGCGCCCTCCGCCACCGGAGGACGGCTGAGGAGAGGCGTCGGGCCCGGAGGCGCGCCGCCCCCGCCCGGCGGGACCTACCGGCCCCGCTCGTCCTCGGCGCGCGCGTCGCCCGCGCCCGCCTGCTTCGCCGCCTGCGCGGCGGCCTTGGCCTCCGGCGCGTACAGGTCGACGTACTCCTGGCCGGACAGCTCCAGGACGGCGTGCATGATCTCGTCCGTGACCGCCCGCAGCACGGTGCGCTCACCCTCCATCCCGGCGAACCGGGAGAAGTCCAGCGGCTCGCCGAACCGGATCGTCACACGCCCCATGCGCGGCAACCGCCTTCCCGGCGGCTGCAGTTCGAAGGTGCCGAGCATCGCGCACGGCACCACCTTCACGCCGGTGCGCAGCGTCATCGCCGCCACCCCCACCCGGCCCTTGTACAGCCGGCCGTCGTGCGACCGGGTGCCTTCGGGGTAGATGCCGAGCAGCTCGCCCCGCTCCAGCACCCGCACGCCCTCCTCGACCGCGGCCTGCCCCGCGCCCCGGCCCGAGCGGTCCACCGGGATCTGCCCCACGCTGCGGAAGAACGCCGCGGTCAGGCGCCCCTTCAGCCCCGGGCCGGTGAAGTACTCCGCCTTCGCCAGGAAGGTGATGCGCCGTCGCAGGATCGCCGGCATCAGGAAGTGGTCGGAGAAGGACAGATGATTCCCCGCGACGATCGCCGCGCCCTCCTCGGGCACCCGTTCCAGCCCTTCGATCCGGGGCCGGAACAGCAGTCGCAGCAGCGGCCCCAGGATGACGTACTTGCAGAGCTGGTAGAACACGCGTCGGCCTCCCCCGTCGGTCAAGGTGCCGCAGCACCCTAACTCCTGACTCACGGGTAAGGGAGAGGCGGGGCGGCTCAGCTCCGCCGTGTCGAGATCACCCCGGCCGTCGCCAGGCCCAGGACCACCCACGAGAACCACAGCCAGCCGCTCCCGCCCAGCCCCACCGTGTACGCGGTCACCACGATCAGCGCCGCCACGGTGGTCACCGACATCGCCTTCGCCGCTCCCGGCATGGCAGCCTCCTCCCGGCGGCCGGGCACCGTCAGGCGTCCGCCTGAGCGCCCTGCCGCGGCCAGGTCTCCATGGTCACCGGCCCCGGCCCGGACCGCTACCGAGCGCGTACCCCCTGTGGCCCCGGGCAACCCGTGCCCTTCACCGTCCGCGTGCGTCCAGCGCCGCCAGATAGGCGTTGTAGGCGGCCAGCTCCTTGTCGCCGTCGCGGTCCGCCGCCCGGTCCCGGGCGCGCGCGGCGCGCTCCTCCGAGAAGTACCACTGGAACACCAACGCGATCAGGACCAGCACCGACGGGATCTCGCTGAAGGCCCACGCGATGCCCCCCGCCCACTCCTGGTCCTCCAGCGCGGTGACTCCCAGCGAGTCGGGCGGATCCGCGTACGTGCCGATCAGCGGCTCGCTCGCCATCATCAGCGCGATGCCGAAGAACGCGTGGAAGGGCATGCCGGCGAACAGCTCCAGCATCCGCATCACGTAGCCCGGGCGGTGCGGGCCCGGGTCGATTCCCATGATGGGCCAGAAGAACACCAGGCCGACCGCGAGGAAGTGCACCATCATCGTCAGGTGTCCCGCCCGTGAGGACATGAGCAGGTCGAACAACGCAGTGAAGTAGAGGCCGTACAGGCTTGCGATGAACAGCGGGATCGTGAACGCCGGGTGCGACACCACGCGCACGTACCGGCTGTGCAGCAGCGCCACCAGGAGCTCGCGCGGCCCCCGCCGCCCCCGCCCGGCGGCGGGCAGCGCCCGCAGCGCCAGCGTCACGGGAGCGCCCAGCAGCAGCAGGATCGGCGACAGCATGCTGATGATCATGTGCTGCACCATGTGGGCGCTGAACAGGACCATCCCGTACTCGTTCAGCCCGGTGCACATCACCAGGCCCACGCTCAGCACGCCCAGCACGAACCCGGCCGTCCGGGACACCGGCCACGCGTCGCCGCGTCGCCGCAGCCGCACCACGCCCGCGCCGTACAGCAGCAGCGCGAGCAGGCAGCCCACGAGGAAGAAGGGGTCGGCGGAGAACTCCAGCGCCCGTCCCAGTGTGATCGGCGGCAGATCCATCGTCATGCCGTGTCCGCCGTGATCCATCCCTACGCTCCCGGTTCGTGCCGATCCGCCCGCACCAGACTAGGACCGCCCTCCGCACGCGACGGCGCCGGGGCACCCGCGTGCTCCGCGGGTGCCCCGGCGCCGTACCGCAGCGCGGCTCAGGCGGGCTGGACCGCCGCCGCGATGCGCTCGCCGCGCAGCGCCTCGTACCACCGGTCGTCCACCGGCGGCAGCGCGTTGACGTCCAGCGCCAGCTTGATCAGCAGGTCGGCGATCAGCGGGTTCCGGGCGAGCACCGGGCCGTGCATGTAGGTGCCGAAGACGGTGTCCTGCCAGGCCCCCTCGGTGCCGTCGCCGGTCCCGTTGCCCTTGCCCAGCCGGACCCGGGCGAACGGCCGGGCGTTCGGCCCGACGTGCGTGACGCCCTGGTGGTTCTCGAAGCCCGTCAGCTGCGGCAGCCCCAGCCGGTCGTCGATGTCGGCCAGCACGTCGCCGACGCACCGCTCGGCCTCGCCGCGGCCCGACGTCACGTCCAGCAGCCCCAGGCCGGGCTCGCGCTTGCCGAGGTCGTTGATGAACTCGTGCCCGATGATCTGGTAGCCGGCGCACACCGAGAACACGATCGCTCCGTTGTCCACCGCGCGGTTCAGGCCGCCGTCCCGCCGCAGCCGCTCCGCGGCCAGCCGCTGCGGCCGGTCCTCGCCGCCGCCGATCAGGTAGATGTCGCCCGAGGTCGGCACCGGCTGGTCGGAGCGGATGTCGATGCGCTGCACCTCCAGGCCGCGCTGCTGCGCGCGCCGCTCCACCACCAGGGCGTTCCCCTGGTCCCCGTACGTGCTCAGCAGGTCCGGGTAGACCCACACCAGACGCAGACTCGTGTCACCCATGCTCGTCTCCTCGCCCCGCTCAGTTGCCCACGACGCGGCGCAGGTCCTGGAACGCCGTGTAGTTCGCGATCGCCTCGATCCGGCCCGGCGGGCACGCCCGCACCGCCTCCTGGGCGCTCTGGCAGACCTGGAAGTCGACGCCCGCGACCTCCAGCCGCACCGCCAGGTCCAGCTTGCGGTCGCCGATCACGCAGATCGGGTGACCGGCCAGCCGCGAGTAGTCCACGTCCCACAGCCAGGAGGTGTCGGTGCCGTCCGCGCCGCGCGCGTTCACCGACAGGATCACCGGTGCCGGGGGCGGGTCGATCAGGGAGAACGTCTCCAGCCAGCCGGCCGGGTTCTTCGCCAGGAGCAGCCGTACGTCGCGACCCTGGTACGACACCACGTCGTACCGGCCGGCGACGGCCGTCACCGCGTACATCCGCTCCAGGGCCACCTGTGGCGCCACGCCGAAGGTGGCCGCCACCGCGGCCGAGGTGGCGGCGTTGGCCTTGTTCGCCCGGCCGGGCAGCTGCAGCCTGATCGGCCACGCCGAACCGTGCGGGTCCAGCACGTGGTCCCCGGACAGGGCCCAGGTCGGCGTGGGGCGGCGGAAGCCGCACTCGCCGCAGAACCAGTCGTCCCCGGGCCGCTGCATCACGCCGCCGCACGCGGGGCACGACCAGGCGTCGTCCTTCCACTCCTGGCCGGCGGCGACCCACACCACGTTCGGTGAGTCGGAGGCGGCCCACACCACCAGCGGGTCGTCCGCGTTGGCGATGATGACGGCCTTCTGCCCGGCCAGCCCCTCGCGCCAGTGCTCCGCCAGCATCCGGGTCTCCGCGGCGCGGTCCAGCTGGTCCCTGGAGAGGTTCAGCAGCGCGATGGCCTTCGGCGTGACGTCGCGGGCCACCCCTGCCAGGTACTTCTCGTCGACCTCGATCACACCGAAGCGCGCGGACGACCCGCCTGCCAGTGCCGAGGTGATCCCGGCCGGCATGTTGGCGCCCAGCGCGTTGGAGACGACCTCGCCGCCGGCCCGCAGCGCCTCGGCGATCAGCCGGGTCGTGGTGGTCTTGCCGTTCGTCGCCGACACCAGCACCACGTCCAGGTGCCGCGCCAGCCGTGCCAGCAGGTCGGGGTCGAGCCTGAGGGCCACCTTGCCGCCGATCACCGATCCGCTGCCGCGGCCTGCTGCCCGCGAGAAGGCTGCCGCGGCCCGTCCCGCCGTCACGGCCAGCTTCGCCCGCGGCGTCAGCGGCTCCGTGTTCCCTGCCATCTTCCTTGGTCCTCCAATGCGCCTGGGTCGGGGGCAAGCCTATCGAGAAGGCCGACCGCGCCCGAACCGCGGCACGGAGGGCGCTCAGAAGCCGGGACCGCCGCGCACGTCACCGGCGACGGCCAGCCTCCCCCACAGCAGATCCGCCAGGGACCGCACCAACTCCTGCCGTGAACACGGACGTTCCGCCAGCCACCAGTCGCCGGCAGCGTGCATCATCCCCACGATCCCGTGCCCCCAGACCCGCGCCACCCGCTCGGCGTCCGGGCCCAGCTCCACCCGTTCGGCGATCACGGCGGCGAGTTCCTCGCCGAGCCGGCGCAGCAGGGGAGCGGAATGACGGCCCACGTCGAAACCGCGCTCGCCCGCGGTGGTCTCTTCCGCCGGGTGCATCAGGAAGCGGTAGACCTGCGGCCTGGCCTCGATCGCGGCCAGGTAGGTGTCCAGGGTGGCCTCGACCCGCTCGCGGCGGCCGACCGGGGCGTCCAGGGCGCCGCGGAGCGCGTCCAGCAGCGCGTCGGTGTGCCGCACCGCCAGCGCCCGGTACAGTCCGCCCTTGTCGCCGAAGTGCCGGTACAGGATCGGCTTGGTGATCCCCGCCTCCGCGGCGATCGCGTTCATCGACGCGCCCGGGCCGTCGCGCAGCACCACCCGGTCGGCGGCCTCCAGCAGCTCCCGCCGTCTGCGCTCGGCCGTACCGTGCCGGTCCTCGCGCCGTGTGGTGCCCATCGCCGTTCTCTCCCCGCCCGTCGTCGCCGGTCCCCTGCGCAACGTAACACCCGCGGGGGAGGGGCCGCGCGGCGGCGAGCGCGTGAGTTGACAGCCCTTACTAGCCGGTAACAGACTGTGCGGCGGGATGACCTGTTACTGCAGGTAACACGCTTCGGGAAGGGCCTGCCATGGCGGAGTTCGCATTCGACCTCAACGACGACCAGAAGGTCGTCCGCGACTGGATCCACGGGTTCGCAGCCGACGTGATCCGTCCGGCGGCCGCCGAATGGGACGAACGGGAGGAGACCCCCTGGCCCATCATCCAGGAGGCGGCCAAGATAGGCCTCTACTCCCTCGACTTCTACGCCCAGCAGTTCTTCGACCCCACAGGCCTCGGCATCCCCATGACCATGGAGGAGCTGTTCTGGGGCGACGCCGGCATCGCCCTGTCCATCGTCGGCACCGGCCTGGCCGCCGTCGGCGTCCTCGCCAACGGCACCGAGGAACAGATCGGCACCTGGGTCCCGCAGATGTACGGCGACGCCGACGACGTCAAGGTCGCCGCCTTCTGCTCCTCCGAGCCCGACGCCGGCTCCGACGTCGCCTCCATGCGCACCCGCGCCGTCTACGACGAGGCCAAGGACGAATGGGTGCTCAACGGCACCAAGACCTGGGCCACCAACGGCGGCATCGCGAACGTCCACGTCGTCGTCGCCGTCGTCGACCCCGAACTCGGATCCAAGGGCCACGCCTCCTTCATCGTCCCGCCGAACACCCCCGGTCTCTCCCAGGGCCAGAAGTTCCTCAAGCACGGCATCCGCGCCTCCCACACCGCCGAAGTCGTCCTCGAGGACGTCCGCGTCCCCGGCTCCTGCCTCCTCGGCGGCAAGGAGAAGCTCGACGAGCGCCTCGCCCGCGCCCGCGAACGCGCCCGCAAGGGTGGGGAGAGGTTGAAGAACGCCGCCATGGCCACCTTCGAGGCCTCCCGCCCCGCCGTCGGCGCCATGGCCGTCGGCACCGCCCGTGCCGCCTACGAGGTGGCCCTCGACTACGCCCGGACCCGCGAGCAGTTCGGCCGTCCCATCATCGACAACCAGGGCGTCGCCTTCCAGCTCGCCGACATGCGCACCCAGATCGACGCCGCCCGCCTCCTGGTCTGGCGCGCCTCCTGGATGGCCGCCGCCGGCAAGCCCTTCGAGTCCGCCGAAGGCTCCATGTCCAAGCTGTACGCCAGCGAGATCGCCAAGTCCGTCACCGGCCAGGCCATCCAGATCCTCGGCGGCAACGGCTACACCCGCGAATACCCCGTCGAGCGCATGCACCGCGACAGCGCGATCTACACCATCTTCGAAGGCACCAGCGAGATCCAGCGCCTGGTCATCTCCCGCACGGTCTCCGGCGTCCCCGTCCGCTGACCCGCCCCCGTCACACCGGCGCCGTACGCTGCCGGTATGACGCCGCCCCGCGCCGGCCGGGACACACCCGGCCGGGGACACGGCCGCCCGCCGCTGACACCCGCTCAGCGCCGGGCGGTCACCGCAGCCGACCCGGCCACCGGCGAGATCCGCGCGAGCGCCGCCGTCACGGCGCGCCTCACCGCGCTCGGCCTCGCCCGCCGCCACGGCACCCGCGGCGCCCACTACCTCACCCCCGCCGGACGCACCCTCCGCGACGGCCTGCTCCGCACCACCGCGGACCCCGACCGCCACCCGGGCACACCGTCCTCCGGCTTCACCCCCGCCACCGGTGACGGCCCGCCGCACGGCGGAGCCCGTCACCCCGAGGCCGCCACCCGCGCCTGGCACTCCCTCCTGGAGATCCGCCGCCTCACCGGCACCCCCGGCACCCCCGCCGACTGGGAACGCGCCCGCCCCGTCCACGCCGTCGCCCTCACCCTCGAAGCCGCCGGCCTCCCGCCCGCCGCACTGGACGACACCGGACGGTGCACCGGCAGCGGCTACCGCGTCACCGCCCGCCACGCCGACCCCGGCACCGTGCGCGTCGCCTGGCACACCGCCGACGACGACCCCGACCGGCGGCGAGGCCGCGACGGTCTCGACGACTGCGCCCACCTCCTGTCCACCCACGGCTGGGAAGCCGACCGCTACACCGACACCCGCCGCCGCCCCTACCTCCTGGTCACCCCCGGACCCCGCCGCTGACAGACACCGCCCCGTTCCCTACATTGGCAACGGGCGCCGCGAAGACCGTGCTTGTGGAAAAGTGAACACCGCGACACGGCGGGCAGAACACCAAGGTGGACCGCTGCGGCGTTCGTGGACGGAGAGCGAGACCATGCGAAGCACACACGGCACCAGAACCGGCCCCGCCGGCACCGCCCGGCCCACCCATGCCACCACCCCGGCCGGACCGGCCGTGGCCCGCATGGTCCTCGGGAGCCGGCTGCGCGAACTGCGCGAAGCCCAGTACGTCTCCCGGCAGGAGGCCGCCGAGGCGATCCGCAGCACCGACACCCGCCTCGCCGGGATCGAACTCGGCCGCACCGGCTGCCGGCTCCGCGACGTCGCCGACCTGCTGACCATCTTCAGCGTCGACGACGACGCCGAGCGCGCCGTGCTCCTCGGCCTCGCCGAACAGGCCAACCGGCCCGGCTGGTGGGACGACTACCGCGACGTCGTCCCCGACTGGCTGGAGACCTACCTGGGCCTCGAACAGGCCGCCTCCGTCATCCGCGCCTACGAACCCCAGTTCGTGCCCGGGCTGCTCCAGACACCCGAGTACGCCCGCGCACTCTTCGCCCTCGGCCACCCCGGCACCAGCACCTCAGAGCGCGAACGCCGCGTCCGGCTGCGCACCCGCCGCCAGGACGTCCTGCACCGCACCCACCCCCCGCACCTGTGGGCCGTGGTCGACGAGGCAGCCCTCCGCCGCCCGGTCGGCGGCCCCGCCACCCTGCGGGCCCAGCTGCACCATCTGGCCGCAGCCAGCCGTCTGCCGCACGTCACCGTCCAGGTATTGCCCCTGCACACCGGCGGGCTCGTGACCGGCGGCGGCGCCGTCAGCCTCCTCCGGCTCCCCGAAAGCGGCCTGCCCGACGTGGCCTACCTCGAACAGCTCCGCAGTGCCCGCTACCCCGAGGACCGCGAGGAAGTCGAGTTCTACCGGCACCTGATCGACCGGCTCGTCACTCTCGCCGAACCGGCCGCCCGGACCCCGGCCCTCCTGCACGAGCTGATTCACGACTGCTGCCCCGACCCCGACGGTGCCGCCTGACACCTCGTCAACGTGTGTACAGTTCGTCGATCTCCTTCGCGTACCCCTCCGCCACGGCCTGCCGACGGACTTTCAGCGACGGAGTGAGCATGCCGTCGGCCTCGGTGAACTCGCCGTCCACGACCACGAAACGCCGGATCGACTCCGCCCGCGAGACCGCCTCGTTGGCGTAGTCCACCGCGCGCTGCACGTCCGCCAGCAGCTCGGGGTCTTCCCGCAGCCGGGCACGCGGTGTGTCCGCCGGTCGCCTGCGCACCGCCAGCCAGTGCCGTACCGCCTCCTCCTCCAGCGTCACCAGCGCCGCCACATAGGGCCGGTCGTCGCCCACCACCATGCACTGTCCCACCGGTGGACGGCTCCGCAGCCGGTCCTCCAGCACGCTGGGGGAGACGTTCTTGCCACCGGAGGTGACCAGGATGTCCTTCTTCCGCCCGGTGATCGTCAGGAACCCCTCGTCGTCCAGCGCGCCCAGGTCACCGGTGGCGAACCAGCCGTCCGCCAGCACCTCCTCGGTCGCGGCCGCGTTCCGCCAGTAGGAGTCGAAGACGATCCCGCCGCGCACCAGTACCTCGCCGTCGTCCGCGACCCGTATCGCCGTGCCCGGCACCGGCCGCCCCACCGTTCCCGGCCGCGGCTCGAGCGGCGGTACCAGGGTCGCCGCGGCTGTCGTCTCCGTCAGCCCGTAACCCTCGTAGACCACGACGCCGGCGGCGAAGAAGAACAGGTTCAGCCGGCGGTCCAGGGGCGAGCCGCCGCTGATGGCGTACCGGAGCCGGCCGCCCAGCTCCTTGCGCACCCGCCGGTACACCAGCAGGTCGTACAGCGCCCACGCGGCGCGAACGCCCACCCCCGGCCCCGGGCCGGTACCGAGGAACCGCGCCAGCGCCGCCTCGCCGAACCGCACCGCCACCCGGTCCGCCCGGTCGAACGACGCCCCACGGCCCAGCTTCTCCGCGGTGGCCCGCCCGGTGTCGTGGATCTTCTCGAACAGGTACGGCACCCCCACCACGAACGTCGGCCGGAACTCCCGCAGCTCGGGCCGCAGTTCGTCCGGCTTGATGCTCGGGCAGTGTCCCACCTCGATGTGCGCCAGCAGGCAGGCGATCTGGATGGTGCGACCCAGGATGTGCGCCAGCGGCAGGAACAGCAGCGTCGACGCGGTCTGCCCGGTCACCGCACGGAAGACCGGATGCAGCAGTTCGACGGTGTTCGCGGCCTCCGCCAGGAGGTTGCCGTGGGTGAGCACGCAGCCCTTGGGGCGGCCGGTCGTCCCGGAGGTGTAGCACACCGTCGCCACCGACCGTGGTGACAGCGCCTCGCGGCGACGCTCCACCTCCCCGTCCTCCACCTCGCCGCCCAGCGCCCGCAGTTCGGCCAGCGCCCCACCGTCGATCTGCCACACCGCCGGCCGCCGCCCCGGCTCCGCGGCCGCCACCGTCCCGGCGTTCTCCTCCGTCTCCACCACGCACAACCGGACGTCGGAGTCCTCCAGGATCCAGGCCACCTGCTGCTCCGAGGACGTGGCGTACACCGGTACCGTGACCCCGCCCGCGGCCCAGATCGCGAAGTCCAGGACCTCCCACTCGTACCGGGTGCGCGACATCAGCGCCACCCGCCCACCCGGCTCCAGGCCGGCCGCGATCAGGCCCTTCGCCACCGACCGCACCTGCGCGGCGAACTCGGCGGCCGTGACCGGCACCCACCGCCCGTCCACCTTGCGCCGGAGCACCACCGCGTCCGGCACCTGCAGCGCGCCGGTGAAGGGGATGTCGGCGACACTGCCGGTCTCGGGCGGCTCCACGAGCGGCGCGCAGTGCGCCTCCCGCACCCTCCCCGCCTCCCGCACCAGCCGCACCGGCGCCCTGCCCGCCAGCTCCCGCTGACGCCCGGCCTGCCTCAACTCCTTGCGCACACCCATGAACCGGCTCCTCCGCGCGGGCCTCCTCGAACCTTACTCGGGGGTAAACTTACTCGCGGGTCACCTTATTGCAACCCCCTGTCTCGTGGCTGTGTTCGTGTGGGTGTCGTGTCCTCGGCTTTTGTGTGTGGGCGGTCGTGTGACCTGCCGCAGTGGACTGCGTGACGGGATGGATGCCGAATGCGGCCGCGGTCTGCCGTGAAGTGCTGGCCGTCGGCCACCGCATCTGGGACCCCGGGTCGTGGGGCGGGCCGAAGACCGAAGATGCCACCCGTTCCTGTAGTAGTCCGCTGACGTGGGGTGGTTCGGGTCGGGTGTGGAAGTGCGGGAGGTTGTCGGGTTGCTGAGTTTCCGTTGATCGCGTTAGGCGTTCCAGCCGAGGGAGGAGACGTGGCTGAATGCGTCGTAGTCGCTGCCGAGGCTGTGGATGACTTCGTCCCAGACCGCATCCAGGGCTTCGTCGTCGTCCGCGAGCCAGGCGTCGACGGCCGCGTTCCAGTGGCGTGGCCGAACGGTGAGCCGCCTGGTGGCGAGGTCGCGGCGGTGCCGGAGCTCGACAGCCGTCTGGTCGACGGGGTCGATTTCGATGCGGGTGCCGCCCCGGGAGGTGAGGCGGCGTTTGAGGTCGGCGGCGACGTTGTGGCGGCGCAGGTTCCAGTACGCGGCGTCCAGCCGCGCCCGGTTCGCCGTGCTGGGTGTGCGTTCCTCGGCCAGCCACGCGAACAGGGTGCGGGGTGTGACGGCGATTCCGGCGCGTTCCATCGCGGTGTAGCCGGCTGCGGAGTGGGTGAGGTAGCGCAGGCGTGCGGTGATACCGCGGTCGGTGTCGGCGCCGGAGTGGATGCCGGTGACCATGTTCTCGATCCCCGCACCCAGCGCGTCCGCTCCCCGCACACCGTGGGCGTTGTACTGGCCGAGGTTCATCCAGCGGCCGGCCATCACCGCCCCCCGGCAGCAGTGGTGGCGGTGTAGGTGACGGGAGCGCCGTCGCGGTCGGTCTTGACCTTCATCTCACCCAGCCCACGGCCCTCGCTCCACGTCTGCCGCCATTCCCCGCCGGCGAGGTGGAGTTCGTCGGTGCCCAGCGCGCTGACGACAGTGAGCCCGGCCTGGTGCGCCTTGTACGCACGCCCCCACAGGTTCGCGAACGCCTGGGAGCGGATGAGGTGCATCCAGTCCGGTCGGACGATCTCCCGGTTGTGCGAGGACTCGCCGAGGGTGGATACGAACTTGGAGTACATCGCTTTGACGTACGCCAAGGTGACGTCGTCGCCGGCCTCCAGCGCGTCGGCACGGGCGACGGCCAGGAGCTGCCGGAGGCTGTCGAGGAAGGTCTCCGTCGCGCTGGAGGTCCAGGACTCGTGGATGACCGGCGCCTGCATCAGCTGGTGCTTCGGGCCGGCCAGCCGCAGCAGCAGCCGCAGGGTCGGCTCGGTCACCCACACCGGCCCTTCCTCCTCCCGGTCGCCGATCGGGGAGGGCAGGTGCGCGTGCTCCCACGCCCCGGGGGTGATCAGGTGCACCCCGGCGCGCTTGCGGTCGTGCTCCCCGCCGACGGAATGGGTGAGCTTCCCGATCGGCAGCCACGTCTTCATCGCCGACAGATAGGCGGCGTTCACGTCCAGCGCGATCACCGCCAGCTCCCCGTCCGGGTGACGCCGGAAACCGGGGCGCCGCCAGGACGGACGCGCCTCCCAGATCAGATCCGGATCCGTCTTCGACGGCTTGCGCAGGATCTCCGGCAGTGCCGGATAAGCGGTGTACTCGTACCGCGCCTGCGCCCTGGTGCGGGCGAAGAGGCCCATCACGTCCGGGATCGCCCGCTTCACCAGCGCGGCTGACGCGGCGTCCGCGTCCCCGCCCGCCTTCGTCAGCTCCTGGTCCACGGCCGCCGCGATCGTCTCCCGCAATTCCGCGCGCACCTGGTCCGCCGAACTGGTCCGGCGCCGCGCCTGCTGCCGCGCGTGCCCGGCCCGCGCCTGGCGCGCCGCCGGACTCTCCGCCGGCGCCGCCTCCGCGCGGGGGACGGCCTTCGGCTGCACGACCGCGTCGGATCCCCGGGCGGAGGCGGGGTGGATCTGCGCCAGGCCCTCCAGGAGCCGCAGGTACTTCCCCCGCGAGGTGGAGGCCGGCATGCCGCCCGCCTCCCAGTTCGCCACGGTCTGCCGCCCCACCCCCACGGCCTTCGCGACCTGGTCCAGAGACAGCCCGGCCGCCTTCCGCAACCGCACCCGCTCGCCCGGGTCCTCGAACGCCGCCGCCAGCTGCACCTCCGCCAGCAGCGCCGCGACCCCGTCCCCTTCAACCTCACTGCTCATGTCACGATCGTACACCTGAGTAGACGTCAAATAGCTCGAACATAGCCTCTGAGTGGCGTTCGCGTGGGTGTGTGAGGCGGCCTCGCTCAGGTCGGCGAGCGCGGCACGGGATGGCGGTCGAGTGGTGCGGCAGGCATGAGCGGCGCGCCCATGCCGGTGCTCTGGTCGTGCCCGCCGGGGCGTGTCACGGTGGGGAAGGCCTTGGAGGCTGGGGAAAGGATGCCGGGATGAACTGCACGAACCGTGGGGCGACCGTGATTCAGGGCCCGTACGGGAGAGTGCCGTGCAACCAGTGCGGAGCGAATGGATGACGAACCAGGCGGCCCAGCACGGGATGAGCGTGAACTGCGCCCACTGCGGATGGGGCAGCGTCCCGGTCGGACCCGACGGCGGCTACGTGTGCCCGCAGTGCTTCCACACCGAGGAACCGCCCCCGGCCCTGCACCGCCGGGCGAAGCCGACCCCCGAGCGGCAGACGGCCACCGACGAAGGGCCGGACACTCCGGTGCTCGGGTCGTAGCTGCGTCGGCTCCGGGTTCGTTGACCGGGGGGTGCCTCTATGTCTTTCGTCAAGCGTTGGCGGTGGTGCGGGGTTGGTGGAAGGTGCCGTCTCGGAGCATGGCGAAGAGGACGCTGATGCGGTGGCGTGCGAGGCGGAGGAGGGCTTGGGTGTGGGTTTTGCCTCGGGCTCGGCAGCGGTCGTAGTAGGTGAGGGAGGCCGGGTCGCGCCATCGTCCTCACCCTCGCCACCACCATGGCGACCGCCCTCACCGGCCTCCTGACATGACCACCACGCGAAGAGCCGGTACGCAACGAACCGGCAACCGAGAAACGCGCTCCGCGCGCCACCGACGGCTACAGCCAGGACCGTCAGCCAGTGCGGCTGGAGCTGGGGTACGACGGCCTCCAACCTTCCACCGCCGGGCGAAGTCCTTCTCCCAGCCGCAGACGGCCGCCGGCGAAGGCCGGACATGCCGACGCACTCCTGGCCCCGGCTCTTGCTGCCGACAGTGGAAGTCGCTGCAGTTGCGCCGGCCGTGGCGGTGCCCATTCGGGTGTCAGCGGCTGCCGGCACCCTGGGGCTGGCCTTGTTCGCGAGTTGTGAAGTCGGTTGTCGACGGGGTTTCGGTTGTCGACGGGTTTGGGAGGCGCCCTGGTCCACGGTCGGGTGAGGTTCACGAGTTTGGGAGGCACCTGGGTGCTTGTCAGGGCAGCATCGAGTTGTTCCTGGTGAAAGGTCCTGGTCATGCCGCCGATGTCGAAGGTCAAGCTGTATGCGGCGATCCGGCGTGACCACCGTGGCGGCATGTCGATGCGGCAGTTGGAGCGAACGCACGGTGTGACGTGGCGGACGGTGCGGAAGGCGTTGGACTCGGCCTGGCCGGAGCCGCGGAAGAAGCTCCCGCCCCGGGAGACAGTTCTGGATCCGTTCAAGCCGGTGATTGACGCGATCCTGAGGGCGGATCTGGACGCGCCGCGCAAGCAGCGGCACACTGTTACCCGGATCTTCCACCGGCTGATCGAGGAGCATGCCGCAGACGTCTCCTACGGCATGGTCCGGCGCTACGTCGCCGTCCGGAAGCCGCAGATCCTGGTGGAGTCGGGGAGGGCGCCGCTGGAGGCGTTCATTCCGCAGACGCACCCGCCGGGCATGGAGGCCGAGGTCGACTTCGGGGACGTGACGGTGCGGCTGGCCGGCGAGCTGGTCATCTGCTACCTCTTCTCGCTCCGGCTGTCGTATTCGGGCAAGGCCGTCCACCGGGTGTTCGCCTCCTGCGGTCAGGAAGCGTTCGTCGAAGGTCACGTCCACGCGCTGCGGACACTGGGTGGCGTTCCCCGCAGCAAGGTGCGCTACGACAACCTCAAAGCGGCCGTGGCCCAGGTGCTGGGGCTGAAGCGGGCCCGGGTGGAGTCGGATCGCTGGATTGCCTTCAAGTCGCACTTCGGCATCGAGAGCTTCTACTGCCGGCCCGGCATCGAGGGCGCCCACGAGAAGGGCGGGGTCGAGGGGCAGATCGGCTACTTCCGACGCAACCACTTCGTCCCCGTCCCCGAGATCGACTCGCTCGCCGAGTTGAACGAGCTGGTCGAGGAGTGGGACCTGCAGGACGACGCCCGCCGCATCGGCGCTCGGCCGAAGACCGTGGGCGAGTACTTCGCGGACGAGCGGCCGTTGCTGATGCCGCTGCCCGACGACCCCTTCGAGACAGGCCGGATCTTCACACCGCGAGTCGACCGCTACAGCCAGATCCCGGTATGGGCCAACCGCTACTCGGTCCCGGTCCGCCTGATCGGCCGACGAGTACGCGTGGTCCTCCACGCCTCTCACCTGGTCGTCTACGACCAAACGTCGAAGTGGCCCGGTACGAGCGGCTCATCGCCAAAGACGGCTGCCGCCTTGAACTGGACCACTACCTCGAAGCCCTAGTCCGCAAGCCCGGCGCGTTCCCCGGGGCGACCGCGCTGGAGCAGGATCGTTCAGCGGGAAAGTTCACCCCGGTCCACGATGCCTGGTGGGCCCAGGCCAGCAAGGTCCACGCCGAGCGGGACGGCACCCGGGCCCTGATCGAGGTGCTGCTGCTGGGCCGCCACCCGCCCCACGAACACATCGTCGCGGGCCTGGCCGCCGCACTGCGGGCCGGCGCACTGACAGCGGACGCCGTCGCGCTGGAGGCCCGCAAAGCCGCCCAGGCCGAGCACGAACCCGCCACGACACCCCCGGTGCACCCCCGCGCCGGCAAGCCGGCGGCGACCGTGACCTCGTTGCACGAGTGGCGCCTGGCGCATCTTCCCCCGGACACCAGGCCCCTGCCATCGGTGACCGCGTACCACCAGCTGCTTCACCGTCGCCGCACCAGCGGCGGTGACCATCGTGAGGGAGAAGCCCAGTGACCCTGCCCCGCCAGCGAGGCTTGACCGAGCAGGCCGCCGACGCGGCCATCGACACCGCCTGCCGCATGCTGCGGCTCCCCTCGATCCGCGGCGTGTTCTCCGAGATCGCCGACCAGGCGGTCAAAGACCAGATGACCTACCGCGGTTTCCTCGCCGAACTCCTGATGGCCGAGTGCGACGACCGCGACCGCCGCCGCTCGGAACGGCGGATCAAGGCCGCCAGTTTCCCCAGGGAGAAGTCCCTGCGCGCCTTCAATTCCGACGCCAACCCCAACATCGACCCGGCCACCGTCCCCACCCTGGCCAGCTGCGACTGGATCAAGAAAGGCCAGCCCCCTCTGCCTGATCGGAGACTCCGGCACCGGCAAGTCCCACATGATCATCGCGCTGGGCACCGAGGCCGCGATGAAGGGCTACCGGGTGCGCTACACCCTCGCCACGAAGCTGGTGAACGAATTGGTCGAGGCCGCTGACGAGAAGCAGTTGAACAAGACCATCGCACGCTACGGCAGCGTCGACCTACTCTGCTTCGACGAACTCGGCTACGTGGAACTCGACCGCCATGGCGCCGAACTCCTCTTCCAGGTCCTGACCGAACGCGAGGAGAAGAACAGCGTCGCCATCGCCTCCAACGAGTCCTTCGGCGGCTGGACCAAGACCTTCACCGACCCCCGCCTCTGCGCGGCCATCGTCGACCGCCTCACCTTCAACGGCACCATCATCGAAACCGGCACCGACTCCTGCCGCCTCGCCACCACCCGCGCACGCGCCGAGGAACCAGCCAAGGCCGGCTAGCCGGTGACGGCCCCAGGACCTGTGGTTTCCCGTTGGCTGAGCTTCTCCACAACTCGGTCGCGGAGGAGCTCGTACTCTGCGCGCAGCCAGACGAACGTCGGTGGCCGGGGGATGACAATGCCCCCGGTCACGACCTCCTCTGGCCTGAACTGTTCGCGTGTGAGGTCGACCTCGATGCCCATCCCCAAGCGGTTCCACCAGTGGTAGTCCGTGCGCTCCCCGTTCACCATCACCTCGCCTCGGATCAGCTCGCCGCTGAGTAGGTCGTTGAGCACCATCGCAGTCACACCGCACTGATCCCGCGCCGGATTTTCGGGAGACCAGTGAGGTCGGAACCCAGGCGTGGTCGTGTCAGCACCCCAGCTGCTGCGAACGGCCCGTTCGATGTCGGTGAGAAGCAACGGTGTCATGCCCGCATCCTCCCAGCGAGTACTGACAGCCGATCGTGACCGAGGGGCATGCTCGGACAGCGCTGCCTTCAAAACTGCTGAACATTTGCGACCTCACTGGTCACCGGCTGCCTCCTTGGCTCATCAACAAAAGCTGTCGGTGAACGTGAACGAAGCCACTGGGGCAGTGATCACTATGGACCTTGCGTGAGGTATTTGGTCGAGGGCATTCAAGGGAGCTCGATCTCTCTGGACCCGTACGCGTTCCGGCGTAGACGGGATACCCACAACCATGTCTTCTTCGGACAAGTTCCTGTCCGTGCCTACAAGCACGGCAACCGCTGGCAGTTCGTCGAACGCTCCACCACGCCGCACGGACGGCTCACTGCCTTGCCGTGGGACCCCGAGGACCTCATCGCCGCAGACCTGCCCGCTGCTCCCCGTACGGAGACATACCAGCGCTCCCGCCTCGCGTGGCGCCGGCAGGTGTGCGGGGGCATGCAGTACGCCGCTCACATGGAAGGCCGCGACCGCGGATGCGCGTGCAGTCCACCCTCGTCCTACTGCTCCCGTCCGGGCACGGTCCTCCCTGGGGGGATCTGGAACCGTGGGGGTCCGCCGCTCGCACGAGCGGGTGTCCGTGGCTTTGGGGAACGGGTAGGGAGAATCGACATGAGCTCTTTCGATGTGCTGTTGGACGACGAGCGCACCCAGCTTGCCGCGTTCGTCGAGGAGTACCGGGGTGCCCTCGAGACGACCCTTGAGGGGCTTACCGAGGAGCAGGCCCGGCGTGGGCTCGTCCCGTCCTCGACGACGCTGCTTGGGCTGCTCAAGCACGTCACGTGGATGCAGCGGGTGTGGTTCGAGGAGTGTGTCGGTGGAACACCCCGCCGGGAGCTGGGCTTGGTAGCGAGCCCGGATGAGAGCTTCCAGCTCGCCGATGAGGATTCCGTCGCCTCCGTCACGGCTGCTCACCGGGACGCCTGTGCGCGAGCCCGGCAGACGGTCACCGGCCTGTCGCTGAAGTCCGTTGTGACCGGTCACCAGGCCGGGCCGCGCACCCTGCGCTGGGTGTACTTGCAGGTCCTGCGCGAGCTGGCCCACCACTGCGGTCACGCCGACATCCTGCGGGAGCAGCTTCTTGCCGCTGACTGAACTGATGCTTCATACGCATTGCCCCGGGGGTTTGAGCTTGATCCGCTTTGACGGACATCCGAGATCCATATCGCCGACTTCGCCAGATACAGGTTCTCCTACGACGCGCTAGCCTCGATCTTGCGTGAGGGTCCCGGCGGGACTTCTTCGATCGTGATCGGCGAGCCGCCCACGACCGGAACAGTCGACCCCCATGGCTCGGCAGGTCGGCCGCTCTACCAGCCGGTTGGGCAGGCCGGAACGGCTGTGAGGAAAGGACGCCATACGAGCAGTCGTATCGTGCGTGCTGCGTGCACGCTCGCCGCATCCGGAGCACTCGCCCTCGCTCTTGCGCCCGTGGCCCCGGCTGCCCCGGCGGAGGGCGCGGCGACGGTCACCGTCTTAGACCGTGTCCTATGTGGTGAGGCGGGCGAGTCGTTTGTAGCAGCAGAGGGCGGCGGCGAGGCCGAGGAAGGCCAGGTAGTTCCGGGGATGTCGCTCGTAGCGGTGGTTGAGGCGGCGATAGCCGGTCAGCCAGGACATGGTGCGTTCGATGACCCATCGTCGGCGGCCGAGGCGTTCGCTGGAGTCGATGCCCTTGCGGGCGATGCGAACGCCGATGCGGTTGCCGCGTACCCAACGCCGCAGTTCAGGGACGTCGTACGCCTTGTCTGCGTGCAGGCGCCGGGGCTTGAGATGGCGGCCGCGGTGAGGGGCGTGTCT